>NZ_JBSHFH010000040.1:0-74841 GCF_053617235.1 Streptomyces sp. NPDC055749
TGCGTCTTTTGTTTATAAGACACAGAGCGGACCCTGCCCGGGCCGCACACCGCCCGCTGCCGCCGCACAAATGGGCGGCAGCGGCCCACCGGCGTTTTGTCATCCGGTGAGTACCGATACTGCCCCAGCTGTGGGCAAGTTGACAGTATCTGATGGCCCATCAGTTCAGTCGTTTCGCGTCCCTTGACTTCTTTGTCCGGCCGGTCGTCAATGGCCGCCCGTAGGCGCAGAAGTACCGCAGAGCCGCTGCGCCCACACCCTCTGGAGGGGGCACAACACATGGCAACTCCGGTTCCACCGAGCCGAAGATCCGCCGGGCGAAGGCGTCGCTGGGCGGCAGTTCTGGGGGTGGCCGTGCTCGCGGTCACCGGGGGAGGGGTGATGGCACCGGCCGCCGGTGCCACGGCGACGGCCTCGGTCGCGGTGGACTTCGCCACCCGCTGCGTACCGCCGCCCATCGCAGGCATCCCGCCGATCGAGGGCACGACCACGGCGCAGATCACCGTCGACAACGCGGCGCCCGCGGTGGGTGACACGGTCACGGTGACGTACAAGGTGGTCAAGCCCGCGGCCAGCAATCCCGTGGACCTGCCGCTGCCCGCCGACATCATGACGCCCACCGGAAAGCTCACTCTCAGCGGAGCGCAGACCGGCTCCGTGACCGTCACCGGGCCGAAGAAGAACGCACCGGTGCCCGGTCTGGGCGAGTTCCCGCCCTTCGAGATGACCGGCACCTTCGTGGTCTCCGCACCCGGCGAGATCAAGCTGTCGCCCGGCGACTACAACATCCACACCAGCTACCTCATGGAGCTGGACACCCCCTGCACCGTGAAGAGCCCGCCCGCCCCCGTCTCCGAGACGATCATCGCGACGGGCGGCGGCGGTCCCGTCAACGAACGCGCCATCACACTCGGCACGGCCTCCGGGAAGCCCGGGGACCGGGTGACGGTCACCGGCACCAAGTTCACCCCGGACGCCGAGGTGACCGTCGCGGGCTGGAACGGCTCCGCGCCGACCGCCGACAAGATCACCTCCAAGGCGGCCTCCAGCGGCGGCTTCACCTTCCGGCCGAAGATCACCGATCCGGCGACCGTCGGCATCGTCGCGTTCGAGGGCGCGAGCTGGGACCCGGCGAAGGGCGCGGGACCTGTCGCGTACGCCCTCGTCGGAGACGTTCCCCCGCTCAGCCAGCGGCTCGACTCCCTGGTGAAGGGCGGCACCCTGTCCATGACCCAGGCCGGCGACGCCGTCCAGCTGTCCGCCGTCGACTTCGGCGCGGGCGGCCCCTCCACCGGAGCGCTGAACACGGTGACGGTCAAGGACTTCCGCGGCGGGCCCGCGGGCTGGTCCCTGACCGGCAGAGTCACCGACTTCACCGGTCCGGGCGGGGCGAAGATCGACGCCGGGGAACTGAGCTGGACCCCGGCCTGCACGGCCAAGGCCGGCAGCCCGAGCACCTGCGCCGCCGGCTCCGAAGGCGCGGTCGGCATGGCGGGGGCGACCCTGGCATCCACTCCGAACGCCGCCCTCACCGGCGGTGAGTTCACCGTCGACGCGGGTCTCTCGCTCGACGTACCGGAGTTCACGGCCCCCGGCTCCTACTCCGGAGTCCTGACACTCACGCTCACCTGACCCTCACCCGACACCCACGGCAGGCCGGACGCGCACCCGTCCGGCCCGCCCCGAACCCGGGGGTTTCGCACCGTGCGCAGACTGTCCGCACTGCTCCTGGCCGCGATCGCGTTCCTGTACGCCGCACCGGGCGCCGCCCACGCCGCCGACAACGGGGAATGGTCCGTCGAGCCCGCCTCGTCCGGGACCGGCCGCCCGTACTTCTACCTCTCCACGGGACCCGGCACCACACTCACCGACCGGGTCACCGTCACCAACAAGACCGCCCGCCCGCTGACCTTCCTGCTCTACGCCGCCGACGCGTACAACACGGCACGGGACGGCGGCTTCGCCGTCCGCACCCGCGACGAGCCCCGGCGCGGCGTCGGCGCCTGGGTGAAACCGTCCCGCGACCGGGTCACCGTCCCCGCGCGCTCCTCGGTCACGGTCCCGTACACCCTCACCGTCCCCGAGACCGCCGAACCCGGCGACCACCCGGGCGCCGTCGTCGCCCTCGACGAGCGTGTCGTACGCGGCGGGAAGGGCGCCGTCGCCGTCGGCGTCCAGAAGGCGGTCGGCGCCCGGATCTATCTGCGGGTGAACGGACCGGTCATGCCCGCCCTCACCGTCGACGACCTGTCGGTCGAGCACACCAGGCCACTGGTCCCCGGCACCGGGAAGAGCCGGGCCGTCATCTCGTACACCCTCCACAACCGCGGCAACGTGACGCTCAACCCCAAGGTCGCCCTGAAGGCCGAGGGACTCTTCGGCCGGACGCTCCTCGCCCGCGACCTGAAGAAGCTCCCCTCCGAACTGCTGCCCCGGCAGAAGGTCCGCCTCACGGAACCCTGGGCCGGCGCGCCCCAGCTGGAATGGGGTCAGGTCGAGCTCACCGCCAGCGCCCGGGACACCCGCGAGAGCGCGGCCGTGTCGTACGTCGCGCTGCCCTGGCTGTTCGCGGCGGCCCTGCTGGTGATCGTCGGCGCGGGTTCGGGCCTGTGGATACGGGCACGTCGGCGCCGCGCGGATGCCCCATGAGGCGTCCGCGACAAGGTCCGCGGCGGCCCGTTGTACGCCGCAGCCGCCGCGATCGGGGAGAATGGGCGCCATGAGCGCTCGTACCCTTGAGAACAACGCCCCCCACCGGGCCGGCTTCGCCTGCTTCGTGGGCCGCCCCAACGCGGGCAAGTCCACCCTCACGAACGCTCTGGTCGGTCAGAAGGTGGCGATCACCTCGAACCGCCCCCAGACCACCCGGCACACGGTGCGCGGCATCGTGCACCGCGAGGACGCGCAGCTGATCCTGGTCGACACCCCCGGCCTCCACAAGCCGCGCACGCTGCTCGGAGAGCGGCTGAACGACGTCGTGCGGACCACCTGGGCCGAGGTCGACGTCATCGGCTTCTGCCTGCCCGCCGACCAGAAGCTGGGCCCCGGCGACAAGTTCATCATCAAGGAACTCGCGGGTATCAAGAAGACGCCGAAGATCGCGATCATCACCAAGACCGACCTGGTCGACTCCAAGGCGCTCGCGGAGCAGCTGCTGGCCGTCTCCCGCCTCGGCGAGGAGCTCGGCTTCGAGTGGGCCGAGATCATCCCGGTCTCCGCGGTCAAGGGCGACCAGGTGGAGCTGCTGGCCGATCTGATCGCCCCGCTGCTCCCGGAGAGCCCCCCGCTCTACCCGGAGGGCGACCTCACCGACGAGCCGGAGATGGTCATGGTCGCGGAGCTGATCCGCGAGGCCGCGCTGGAAGGTGTACGGGACGAGCTGCCGCACTCGATCGCGGTGGTCGTCGAGGAGATGCTGCCGCGCGAGGACCGGCCGGCGGACAGGCCGCTGCTGGACATCCACGCGAACGTCTACATCGAGCGGCCCAGCCAGAAGGGCATCATCATCGGCCCGCAGGGCAAGCGCCTGAAGGAAGTCGGCACGAAGTCGCGCAAGCACATCGAGGCGCTGCTCGGCACGCCGGTCTACCTCGACCTGCACGTCAAGGTTGCGAAGGACTGGCAGCGGGATCCGAAGCAGCTGCGGAAGCTGGGTTTCTAGCCGAACCCGGGCTTCTCGCGGTACGGCTGTCCCACGCGGTACGGGGATCTCACGCACCCTCCTTGAGGATGCGTGAGATCAGCGTGCGCTGGGCCTCCGTCAGCCGGGGGTCCGCGCAGTGGACCGTCCGGTCGCCGACGGTGATCCGGTAGCGGAAGCCGTCCCGGACTCCTGGCGCCGGTTCGCCGCGGTCCGTGGTGAGCGCGGATTCGGCCAGGGCCTCCCATTCCGCGGCGTCCGGGAGGTCCGTGGTGTCCACCTCGCGGTGTCGTGCGATGCCGGCGAATCCGCCGGTCCGGCTCACCTGAATCCGCATGGTCCCCTGCCTGGGTTCGATGGTGCGCGGCGTGTGGTCGTGCGTGCCATCAAACGCCGGACGGGCTTCAGATGGTAGGTACGCCCACCTCCGACCAGGCCTTGGTCACCGCCTCCGCCTCGTCGCCCGCTCCGAAGCGGGTCTGTGCCGCTGTCACGGTCAGGCGGGCGAAGGTCGCGAAGTCCGCGTCCTGGGGCAGGTCGCCGCCGGTGAGGACGTCGAACCAGATCCGGCCCGCGCGCTCCCACGCGTTGCCGCCCAGTGCCGTGGCCAGCAGGTAGAACGCGCGGTTGGGGATGCCCGAGTTGAGGTGGACCCCTCCGTTGTCCTCGTCCGTCTCGATGTAGTCGTCCATCGTCGCGGGCTGCGGGTCCTTGCCGAGTACGTCGTCGTCGTACGCCGTGCCCGGAGCCTTCATCGAGCGCAGGGCGACCCCGCTCACCCGGGGGGCGAGCAGCCCCGCACCGATCAGCCAGTCCGCCTCCTGCGCGTTCTGGCCCAGTGAGTACTGCTTCACCAGCGCGCCGAAGACGTCCGAGACGGACTCGTTGAGCGCGCCCGGCTGGCCCTCGTACACCAGGTTGGCCGTGTGCTGGGTCAGCCCGTGCGCCAGTTCGTGGGCGATCACGTCGATGGCGACCGTGAAGTCGAGGAAGATCTCCCCGTCCCCGTCGCCGAAGACCATCTGCTCGCCGTCGAAGAACGCGTTGTTGTACTGCTCGTCGTAGTGCACGGAGCCGATCAGCCGCAGCCCGTTGCCGTCGATCGAGCTGCGGCCGTACACCGTGTGCAGCAGCTCGAACGTGGCGCCGAGTCCCGCGTACGCCCGGTTGACGCTCGCGTCCCGGGTCGGCTCCTCGCCCTCGTCGCGGACCTCGTGGCCCGGCAGGTCGGTGCCGTGGCGGCAGTCGTAGAGGGTGCGGTGCGGCTTGGTGGGGGCCGTGCCCGCGGTGGTCCGGCTGTCCGGGACGCCGGCCAGGGCGGCCAGCCGGCGGCGGGCGCGGCCCGCCGCGTCGGTCTCCAGGGTGCGGCGTGCGGGACCTGCGAGGAGCGGGTCGTCCGACTGCGCAAGCTTGTCGAGGATCTGGGGCGGCACGATGGTGCAGAAGACGGGGTGCATGCCGACGACTGTGGCACTGGGTAATCGTGCTGTCACTGGTTGCGCTGATGATTGACGAAATAGAGTGATGCGTCACTGTTTGGTCGACGCCGATGTCCGATCCCGCATACTGATACGCACCGACGTCCTGGGCGCCTCTCGGTTAATGTCGTCGCATCATGCGTTTCGGGCTGCTTCTTCTTAGCTGCCGCGGCGAGGGCCTGTAGTCGTAGGCCGACCCCCTCCCCGCGGAGTCTGGTGTTGCAGCAAACACGTCGGCCGTCCCCCGCTGGACCCCGAGGAGCCCTACGCCATGACCGCCGTAAACCCCGTCGAGAACGCAGTCGGCCGGCCCACGCCGATCACCAACGCGACGCAGCTCCAGAAGCCCTCCGGGATGCCCGTCCACAAGTACGGTCAGTACGACGCCGTGGACATCCCCGACCGCACGTGGCCCGAGAAGCGGATCACCCGGGCGCCCCGCTGGCTGTCCACCGATCTGCGCGACGGCAACCAGGCTCTGATCGACCCGATGTCCCCGGCCCGCAAGCGCGAGATGTTCGACCTGCTCGTACGCATGGGCTACAAGGAGATCGAGGTCGGCTTCCCGTCCTCCGGTGACACCGACTTCAACTTCGTGCGCTCCATCATCGAAGAGGGCGCGATCCCCGAGGACGTGACGATCTCCGTCCTGACGCAGGCCCGCGAGGACCTGATCGAGCGCACCGTGGAGTCCCTGCGCGGAGCGCACCGGGCCACCGTGCACCTGTACAACGCCACGGCGCCGACCTTCCGCCGGGTCGTCTTCCGCGGCTCCAAGGACGACATCAAGCAGATCGCCGTGGACGGCACCCGCCTGGTGATGGAGTACGCCGAGAAGATCCTCGGCCCCGAGACGGTCTTCGGCTACCAGTACAGCCCCGAGATCTTCACCGACACCGAGCTGGACTTCGCCCTGGAGGTCTGCGAGGCCGTCTGTGACGTCTGGCAGCCGGAGGAGGGCCGGGAGATCATCCTGAACCTGCCCGCCACCGTGGAGCGCTCGACGCCGTCCACGCACGCGGACCGGTTCGAGTGGATGTCGCGCAACCTGAGCCGTCGCGCGTACGTCTGCCTGTCGGTCCACCCGCACAACGACCGCGGCACCGCCGTCGCCGCCGCCGAACTGGCCATCATGGCCGGCGCGGACCGGATCGAGGGCTGCCTGTTCGGACAGGGCGAGCGCACCGGCAACGTCGACCTGGTCACGCTGGGCATGAACCTGTTCTCGCAGGGCGTCGACCCGCAGATCGACTTCTCGCAGATCGACGAGATCCGCCGCACGTCCGAGTACTGCAACCAGATGGAGGTCCACCCGCGCCACCCCTACGCGGGCGACCTGGTCTACACGTCCTTCTCCGGCTCCCACCAGGACGCCATCAAGAAGGGCTTCGACGCCATGGAGGCGGACGCCGCAGCCCGGGGCAAGTCCGTCGACGACATCGAGTGGGCCGTGCCGTACCTGCCGATCGACCCGAAGGACGTCGGCCGCTCGTACGAGGCCGTCATCCGGGTCAACTCGCAGTCCGGCAAGGGCGGAATCGCGTACGTCCTGAAGAACGAGCACAAGCTGGACCTGCCGCGCCGGATGCAGATCGAATTCTCCCGGATCATTCAGGCCAAGACCGATGCCGAGGGCGGCGAGGTCACGCCGAAGCAGATCTGGTCGGCGTTCCAGGACGAGTACCTGCCCAACCCCGACAACGCCTGGGGGCGCGTGCAGATCCGCTCCGGCCAGAGCACGACCGACACCGACGGCAAGGACACGCTCACCGTCGAGGCGACCGTGGACGGCACGGACACCGTGCTGACCGGTACGGGCAACGGTCCGATCTCCGCTTTCTTCGAAGCGCTGCAGGCCATCGGTATCGACGCCCGTCTGCTGGACTACACCGAGCACACGATGAGCGAGGGTGCGAGCGCCCAGGCCGCCTCGTACATCGAGTGCGCGATCGACGGCAAGGTGCTGTGGGGCATCGGTATCGACGCCAACACCACGCGCGCCTCGCTCAAGGCGGTCGTCTCCGCGGTCAACCGCGCGACCCGGTGACCACCGGCCGCCGTTCCGCTCCCCTGCGGACGAACGTGCGATAAGCCCCGTATCCCCGTGGTTCCAGGACCCCGTCCACCTGCTCAGGGTGGGCGGGGTTCGGCCATCTCCGAGGGTTGTGACATCCGAGATGCTGACGTCACATCACGGGTGTGGCTAACATCACGTCCAACGCGGCAATGTTGCCGGAGCGTTACGGAGGTGTGCGACGTGGGGTCGGCCAAAGGACAACGCGCCATAAGACTGCGCATCTACGGCATCCGTACCGTCTGGGACACCGTCGGTGACGGGGAGTTCTTCTGCCCCGGCTGCGGGGGCGACCGCAACTACCGGCGCCTCACGGGGCGTCGCCGTTTCGCCGTCCTCGGGGTGCCGCTGCTGCGGCGCGGCACTGCCGGGCCGGTCGTCGAATGCGCCGTCTGCCGGGCGCACTTCCCGACCGACGCCCTCGACCACCCCACGACCACCCGGTTCTCCGCGATGCTCCGGGACGCCGTGCACACCGTCACCCTGGGTGTCCTCGCGGCCGGCGGCACCGGCTCCCGTACGGTCCTGGACACCGCGGTCGCCACCGTGCGCGATGCCGGTCTCGAGGACTGCACGCAGGAACAGCTCGCCGTCATCGTCGAGGTGCTCGCCGCCGACACGGGACACGGGCCCGGCTCCGACCCGGCCGCTGAGGCGTGCGGGGCGACCCTCGCCATCGAACTCCACGAGGTGCTGAAACCGCTCGCCCCTCATCTGGCCACGGCGGGGCGGGAGTCGGTGCTGCTCCAGGGAGCCCGGATCGCGCTCGCCGACGGGCCGTACAGCCCGGCCGAGCGTGAGGTGCTGGCCACCGTGGGCAGCGCGCTGTCGTTGTGCGCGGAGGACACGGCCCGGCTGCTGGCGGCTGCCGCCCGGACGCCCTCGTAGGAACGTGGGTTCCTCGACTCCGCGTACTCCCGGGGGAGTACGCGGAGCCGGGCGACACCTCCGGCAGTAGCCGCCAAGTCGGTCCCTCGTGTGACGCGTGTGCCCTGCCCGGGCGGGAGTCTGGTGATGAGCCGGACACCGTCCAGGAGGGGAGGGCCCGCGTCATGGGGGCCGACAAGGAAATGAGTGGTACGAGAGCACGGCCGGGGGTGCGACGGGCGTTGCCGTGGCTGGTCGTCGCGTTCTGGGTCGCGCTGATCGCGGTCGCCGGACCGTTCGCGGGCAAGCTCGCCGACGTACAGCAGGACCGCGCCGTCGACTATCTGCCGGCGAACGCCGACTCCACACAGGTGGCGAAGATCCAGGACACGCTGCCCGGCGGCGAGTCCACCGATCTCGTCCTCGTGTACCACCGCGACAGCGGGCTGACCCCCGTCGACCGGACCACGGCGGGCGAGCAGACCGCCGCGATCGCCGACGCTCACGAGCTGAGCGCCGCGCCCCGGGGCGTCCCGTCCGAGGACGGTACGACGCTGATGTACGCGGTGTCCTCGACCGAGCCCGGCCAGGACGAGGAAGTCCGGGCCGAATTCGTCGGCGAGATCCGCGAGATCGCGAAGGGGAGTGAAGGGCTGAGCGTCGAGGTCGGCGGGCCCGGAGCCCTGACCGTCGATGCCCAGGAGGTCTACGGTTCGCTCGGCGGACCGCTGCTCTACACGACCGTCGCCGTCGTCGCGATCCTGCTGATCCTGATCTACCGCAGCCCGTTCCTCTGGCTGGTGCCCCTCGTCGTCGCGGGCATGGCCGACTTCCTGTCGATGGCCGTGGCGTACGGACTCAACCGTGGCTTCGACGTCACGATCAGCGGCCAGAGCTCCGGGGTGATGACGATCCTGGTCTTCGGCGCGGGGACCGACTACGCGCTGCTCCTCGTCGCCCGCTACCGCGAGGAACTGGGCCGCTTCACCAGGCCGTACGACGCCATGACCGCCGCCCTGCGCGGCTGCGGGCCCGCCGTCGTCGCCTCGTCCGGGACCGTCGCCGCCGGGCTGCTCTGCCTGATGGCCGCCGACCTCAACAGCAGCCGGGGCATGGGCCCCATCGCGGCCGTCGGTGTGCTGTGCGCCCTGTTCGCCATGCTGACCCTGCTGCCCGCCGTCCTGGTGGTACTGGGCCGCCGCGTCTTCTGGCCGATCGTGCCCAAGTACGGGAGCGTGCCGAAGCAGCGCCGTTCGCTGTTCGCCGCGATGGGCGGCTCGGCCGGGCGCAGGCCCGTCGCGGTGCTCGTCTCCGGCGGTGTCCTGCTGGGCGCGCTGTCCCTCGGGGCCTTCGCCCTGCCCGGTGACCTCAAGCAGGAGGACTTCTTCACCAGCAAGCCGGACTCGATCGCGGCCATGGAGACCCTCGGTGCCGCCTACCCCGACAGCGGAACCCAGCCCATCACCGTGATCGCACCCACCGGCCGGGCCGACGAGACCCTCGCGGAGGCCCGTGGCATCGAGGGCGTCGTCTCCGTCGAACGCGGTCGCAGCGGCGGCGGCTGGACCGAGCTGTCCGTCGTCCCCAGGGACCGGCCCGAGTCACCGGGGGAGCAGGCCACCATCGAGGCCCTGCGCGGCACTCTGGACGGCAGCCACGTCGGCGGGCCCAGCGCCCAGCAGCTGGACCTGGAGGTGACCAACTCCCACGACCTGAAGATCGTCGTGCCGCTCGTCATCCTCTCCGTCCTGCTGATCCTCGTCGTGCTGCTGCGCAGCCTCCTCGCCCCGCTGATGCTCGTCGCCGCGGTCGTCGCCGTCTGGGGAGCCTCGCTCGGCATCGCCGGGCTCGTCTTCGAACCGCTCCTGGGGTTCGAGGGCACCGATCCGGGACTGCCACTGCTCTCCTTCGTCTTCCTGGTGGCCCTCGGAGTCGACTACGGCATCTTCCTGATGCACCGCATGCGGGAGGAAGCCCTCTCCGGGGCCGGACCCACGGACGCGGCGCTCACCGCGCTGCGGACCACGGGTGCGGTGATCGCCTCGGCCGGACTGGTGCTCGCGGCGACCTTCGGGGTGCTGATGAGCATGCCGATGGTGGCGCTCGCCGAACTGGGCTTCGTCATCGCGGTCGGTGTGCTGCTCGACACCTTCCTGGTCCGTACGTACCTGGTGACCTCGGCCAGCGTGGCCCTGGGACGCAAGGTGTGGTGGCCGGGCGCGCTCAGCCGGAAGCCTCCGGCCGCAGGTCCCGGCGCACCCAGCGAACCGGAACTCGTCGCGACCCGCTGACGGAGCCCGTACCCATGCCGGAGGATGGCCGCGTGTCCGCACCCCGAACCACGCGCCGCAGCGAGCGCGTCCTGGCCGTCGTCAACCGCGACCCCATGGACGCCCCGCACAAGCTGCGCACCGACGCCCTCATTGCCGGGGGCGCCGGTGCGCTCTCCGTCGTACTCGCGCTCGTCACCGACGACGGGCGGGAGCCCGACGCGCTCGGCTGGGTCCTGCTGATGGTCAGTGCCGGGCTGCTGGTGTGGCGCCGTAAGAACCCGCTCCTCGTCCTGCTGGCGATGATCCCGGTACTCATGCCGTACCACGGGTTCGACAACGCGCACTCGGGGCCGATGCCGCAGACCTTCATCGCGCTCTACACCGTGGCGGTGACCGGCAGACCGCTGCGCACGATCCTGACCGGTGTGGTCGTGCTCACCGCCATGGTGTCCGTCGTCAGCAGCATCGACGCCCACCAGGGCCTCGAACTGCTGCGGATCTCCGGCTGGATCATCGCCATGCTGTTCCTCGGCGTCGACGTGCGGATCTACCGCCGGTACGTCGCCTCGGTGGTGGACCGCGCCGAACGGGCCGAACGCACCCGTGAGGAGGAGGCCCGGCGCCGGGTCGCCGAGGAGCGGCTGCGGATCGCCCGCGATCTGCACGACCTGCTGGCCCACAGCATCACCGTCATCGGGGTGCAGACCTCGGTGGCCTCGCACATCCTCACCGTCGACCCGGAGCGCCTGGACCGGGAGGCGGTCGCCAGGTCCCTCGACGACATCGCCGAGACCTGCCGCGAGGCCCGCGCCGAACTGCGCACCACGCTCCAGGTCCTGCGAGCCGGTTCCGACGAGAGCGACGGGCCGCTGCCGGACCTGGCCGCGCTGCCGGGTCTCGTCCGGGCCGCCGAAGCGGCCGGTGCGCAGGTGGATCTCTCGGTACGGACCCCACAGGGCCGGCTCGCCCCCGCGACCGGGGCCGCCGCCTACCGGATCGTGCAGGAGTCCCTCACCAACGCCGTACGGCACGCGGGGCCCGGCGTACGGATCACGGTGGCCGTCGAGCCGGAGCCCGCAGGACCCGCGCTGCGGGTCACGGTCACCGACGACGGCGCGGGCCCCCAGGAGGGCGGTCAGGGGCCGGGGTTCGGCATCGTGGGGATGCGCGAGCGGGCCCGCAGCACCGGCGGCACGCTGACCGCAGGGCCGCGCCCCGGCGGCGGGTTCGAGGTCGCTGCGGTGCTGCCGTTCCAGGACGGCGCGACAGCGGCAGCGGCATCCGCCGACGGCGACGTGACGGTACGGGAGGCGGCGCTGTGATCCGCGTCCTGCTCGCCGACGACCAGACGCTCGTCCGGGCCGCCTTCGCGATGCTCGTCGAATCCGACCCCGGTATGACGGTCGTCGGCCAGGCGGGCAACGGCATCGAGGCGGTCGAACTGGCCCGCAGCGAACGGGCCGACCTCGTCGTCATGGACATCCGGATGCCCGACCTCGACGGCATCGAGGCCACCCGCCGCATCGTCGCCGACGAGGACCTCGCCGGAGTGAAGGTGCTGGTCCTGACGACGTACGACACCGACGAGCACGTCGTCGAGGCGCTGCGCGCGGGCGCTTCCGGCTTCCTGGTCAAGGACACCAGACCCGCCGAACTCCTCGCCGCCATCATCACGGTGGCCGCGGGCGAGGCCCTCCTCTCGCCCGGCCCGACGGCCCGGCTGATCGCCCGGGTGCTGAGCGCCCCCACCGCGCCCGCCCCGGGCTCCCCGGGCGGCCCGGACTGCCTCACGGACCGGGAACGCCAGGTGCTCGGCCTCGTCGCCCGCGGCCTGAACAACACCGAGATCGCGGAGACCCTGGGCCTCAGCCCGCTCACCGCGAAGACCCATGTCAGCCGGATCATGGGCAAACTGGGTGCCCGGGACCGCGCCCAGCTGGTCATCGTGGCGTACGAGTCCGGGCTCGTCGTCCCGGCCGTGGGTCCCGAGGGCGGCGGAGAACGGTGACCGAGGCCGGCCGGGACCCCGGGTGGGCGACAATGGACGCATGAGCTTGTTCCGGGACGACGGCGTCGTGCTGCGTACGCAGAAACTGGGCGAGGCCGACCGGATCATCACGATCCTGACCCGCGGCCACGGCCGGGTGCGCGCCGTCGCGCGCGGCGTGCGCCGTACGAAGTCCAAATTCGGGGCCAGGCTCGAACCCTTCTCCCATGTGGACGTGCAGTTCTTCGCGCGCGGCAGCGAACTGGTCGGCCGCGGCCTTCCCCTGTGCACCCAGAGCGAGACGATCGCTCCGTACGGCGGCGGCATCGTCGCCGACTACGCCCGCTACACCGCGGGCACCGCGATGCTGGAGACCGCCGAACGGTTCACCGACCACGAGGGCGAGCCCGCGGTCCAGCAGTACCTCCTGCTCGTGGGAGGGCTGCGGACGCTTTCCAGGGCGGAACACGCGCCGAACCTCATCCTCGACGCGTTCCTGCTGCGTTCCCTCGCCGTCAACGGCTACGCGCCCAGCTTCGAGGACTGCGCGAAGTGCGGAATGCCCGGTCCGAACCGGTTCTTCTCCGTGGCGGCGGGCGGCGTCGTATGCGGCGACTGCCGGGTGCCCGGCAGCGTCGTACCCTCAGCTGAGGCCGTCGCACTGCTGAGCGCGCTGCTCACGGGTGACTGGGAGACGGCGGACGCGTGCGAGGCGCGTCATGTCAGGGAGGGGAGCGGGCTGGTGTCCGCGTATCTGCACTGGCATCTGGAGCGGGGACTGCGCTCGCTGCGGTACGTAGAGAAGTGACACAGGGAGACGAAGAAGCTCATGGCAGTACGCGGGATTCTCGGCGGTCGTAACCGGCGCACATTCAAGACCCCCGAGCCGCACCCCTCCGGCGCCGTACCCCCGAAGATCCCCGGGGAGCTGGTGCCCAAGCACGTGGCCGTCGTGATGGACGGCAACGGCCGCTGGGCCAAGGAGCGGGGACTCCCGCGCACCGAGGGCCACAAGGTCGGCGAGGGCGTCGTCATGGACGTCCTCAAGGGCTGTATCGAGATGGGCGTCAAGAACCTCTCGCTGTACGCCTTCTCCACCGAGAACTGGAAGCGCTCCCCGGACGAGGTGAAGTTCCTGATGAACTTCAACCGGGACGTCATCCGCCGCCGCCGCGACGAGATGGACGAGCTGGGCATCCGCATCCGCTGGGTGGGCCGGATGCCGAAGCTGTGGAAGTCCGTCGTGCAGGAGCTCCAGGTCGCCCAGGAGCAGACGAAGGACAACGACAAGATGACGTTGTACTTCTGCGTCAACTACGGCGGCCGGGCCGAGATCGCCGACGCCGCGCAGCGCATTGCCGAGGACGTCGCGGCCGGGAAGCTCGACCCGTCGAAGGTCAACGAGAAGACGTTCGCGAAGTACATCTACTACCCGGACATGCCGGACGTGGACCTCTTCGTACGCCCCAGCGGCGAGCAGCGCACGTCCAACTATCTGATCTGGCAGAGCGCGTACGCGGAGATGGTCTTCCAGGACGTCCTGTGGCCGGACTTCGACCGCCGCGACCTGTGGCGGGCCTGCCTGGAGTACGCACAGCGCGACCGCCGCTTCGGCGGCGCGGTGGAGGCGGGAACCGCCGAGGGCCCGGCCTGATCCCGACGGAAGGCCCTAAGGGCCGGGGCTGAGCCCCGGCCCTCCCGGGTCAGCTCTTCGCAGTGGCCGCGCAGTCCGCGCAGGTCCCGAAGATCTCCACGGTGTGGGCCACGTTCACATAGCCGTGCTGGGCGGCGATCGTCTCCGCCCACTGCTCCACGGCGGGGCCCTCGACCTCGACGGCCTTGCCGCACATCCGGCACACCAGGTGGTGGTGGTGGTCGCCCGTCGAGCACCGGCGGTAGACCGCCTCGCCCTCCGTGGTGCGCAGCACGTCGACCTCGCCCGCGTCGGCGAGGGACTGCAGGGTGCGGTAGACCGTGGTCAGCCCGACCGAGTCACCCCGGTGCTTGAGTACGTCGTGCAGCTCCTGCGCGCTGCGGAACTCGGCCACCTCGTCGAGCGCCGCCGCGACCGCCGCCCGCTGCCGGGTCGACCGTCCGCGTACCGGCGCTGCGTTCGTGCCACTGATCGGCGCCGTCACAGCTGCCTCCTCGTGTCGCCCGTACATGTGTCGGGCCATTGTGCCAGCCCGCCCCGGGTCCACGGTCACACCCGGACGTCGTCCGGCTCCCCGGGGACGGCCCCGGTGGGGGCCTTCTCCTCAAGGGTGCACTCCGCCCGGCTCGCCTCGGTGGCCCGGGCCCTGCGCCGTGCCAGTGGCGCGGCGAGCGCGGTGAGCACGACGAACACGGCGATGGCCAGCAGCACGATGGTCGCGCCGGGCGGGACGTCCCGGTAGTACGAGGTCACCGTGCCGGCCAGGGTCACCGCCGTACCGATGACCACCGCCAGGACGAAGGTCACCTTGAAGGACTTCGAGATCTGCTGCGCCGCGGCGACCGGCACCACCATGAGCGCGCTGACGAGCAGCAGCCCGACGACGCGCATCGCGACGGTGACCGTCACGGCCGCCGTCACCGCGATCAGGAGGTTCAGCACCCGCACCGGCAGCCCGGTGACCCGGGCGAACTCCTCGTCCTGACTGACCGCGAACAGTTGCCGCCGCAGCCCCAGCGTCACCAGCACCACGAACGCGGCCAGCACACAGATCGCTGTCACGTCCTCCTCGGAGACCGTCGAGAGCGAGCCGAAGAGGTATGAGGTGAGGTTGGCGTTGGACCCGGTGTCGGAGATGTTGATCAGCAGGACACCGCCCGCCATACCGCCGTAGAAGAGCATGGCCAGCGCGATGTCGCCGCGCGTGTGCCCGTACCAGCGGATCAGTTCCATGACGATCGCGCCCGCGACGGCGACGGCCGTGGCCATCCAGACGGGGCTGGTGGAGAGCAGGAAGCCGAGACCGACACCGGTCATCGCGATGTGCCCGATGCCGTCGCCCATCAGGGCCTGACGGCGCTGCACCAGGAAGATGCCGATGGCGGGGGCGGTGATGCCGACGAGCACGGCCGCGATCAGGGCGCGCTGCATGAAGGCGGGTTCGAGGAATTCCATCATGATCAGCTCAGCAGTCCCGTCCGGACGGGCTCGGAAGCCGCGTGGGGGTGTACGTGGTCGTGGCCGGGCAGTGCGTGCTGGCCCAGCGCCTCGGGGGGCGGGCCGTCGTGCATCACGCAGCCGTCGCGCAGCACGATCGCGCGGTCGATCAGCGGTTCCAGAGGGCCCAGCTCGTGCAGGACGAGCAGTACGGACGCGCCGACGGCGACCTGCCTGCGCAGCGTCCCGGCCAGGATCTCCTGGCTGGCCAGGTCGACTCCGGCCATCGGCTCGTCCATGATCAGCAGCTCGGGTTCGGCGGCGAGCGCCCGCGCGATCAGCACCCGCTGGTGCTGCCCGCCCGAGAGCGCGCTCACGGAGTCCTTGGCCCTGTCTGCGAGGCCGACGAGCTCGATGGCCCGGTCGACCGCCTCGCGGTCCGCCTTGCGGGGCAGCCTCAGCTTCGTACGGGACAGCCGCCCTGAGGCGACGACCTCGCGGACCGTGGCGGGGACGCCGCCCGCCGCCGTCGTGCGCTGCGGTACGTAGCCGATGCGGGCCCACTGGCGGAAGCGGCGCAGCTCGGTGCCGAAGAGTTCCACGGTGCCGCCGGTGAGCGGGACCTGCCCGATCACGGAGCGCACGGCCGTGGACTTGCCCGAACCGTTGGCCCCCAGGAGGGCCACGACCTCGCCGCGGTGCACGGTGAGGTCGACCCCGCGCAGCACGGGGCGCGCGCCGAGCGTCGCCGTGGCGCCGCGCAGGCGGATCACGGGGTCGGGTGTAGTGCTCTCGGGCTGCGGCATGAACGCCTCCGATGCTGCTGAGGACGGTACGGGTGTTACGTCGGTCACTTCGCGCCGAGGGCCTTCTGGAGCGCGGCCAGGTTGGACTTCATGACCTCGATGTAGTCATCGCCCTTGGACTGCTCCGTAATTCCCTCCAGCGGGTCCAGGACGTCCGTCTTCAGGCCGGTGTCCTCGGCGACGGTCTTCGCTGTCTTGTCGCTGGCGAGCGTCTCGAAGAACACGGTGGTGGCCTTGTTCTCCTTCGCGACGGTGTGGATCTCCTGGATCCGGGCCGGGCTGGGCTCGGCCTCGGGGTCGATTCCGGCGATGCCCTCCTGGGTCAAGCCGTAGCGCTCGGCGAGGTAGCCGAAGGCGGAGTGCGTGGTGATGAACGTCTTGGTCGAGGTGTCCTTCAGGCCCGTCTCGAAGGACGTGTTCAGCGCGCCCAGCTTGTCGACCAGGGCGTCCGTGTTCTTGGCGTAGTCCGCGGCGTGGTCCGGGTCGGCCTTCTCCAGGGACTTGCCGACACCCTTGGCGACCTCGGCGTACTTCACGGGGTCCAGCCAGATGTGCGGGTCGGCGCCGGCCTCGCTCTCGTGCCCGTGCTCATCCGCGTGCTCGTCCTCGTGGCCGTGCTCCTCGCCCCCGACCTCCGCCCCGTGCTCCTCCAGCGAGGTGAGCGTCGCGGCGTCGACGGTGTTCTCGATGCCGGCCTGGGTCACGGCGTCGTCGACGGCGGGCTGGATGCCCTTGAGGTAGAGGATGTAGTCCGCGTCGCCGAGACCGCCGATCTGCCGCGGGGTGAGCTCCAGGTCGTGCGGCTCGACGCCCGGCTCGGTGAGGCTCTCGACGGAGACGTGGTCCCCGCCTATCTCCTCGGCCAGGAACGTCATCGGGTAGAAGGACGTGACCACGTTCAGCTTGTCGCCGCTCTTGCGGTCTGCCGCGTCGGACGTGGAGCAGGCGGTGAGGGCGGTGAGGCCGAGGACGACTGTTCCGGCGACGGCGGCGGTGGGTATCAGGCGGCGTACGTTCATGACAGTCATTTTCAACAATTGTGGAAACGATTGTCAACAAGGCGGATGAGATGTCCGTTACACCACAGGGAGACCGCCCGGCCCCCCAACCGATTTGATCCAAGGGGTGCGCCCGCCGGTAATCTGAATCATTCGCCGTTCGTCGCCGTCGTAATGAAGAGAGCACCGTGGCCGCCGACAAGATCGACACCATCGTCAGCCTGAGCAAGCGCCGTGGCTTCGTCTACCCCTGCAGTGAGATCTACGGTGGCTCCAAGGCCGCCTGGGACTACGGGCCGCTGGGTGTCGAACTCAAGGAGAACATCAAGCGTCAGTGGTGGCGCTCCATGGTCACCGCGCGCGAGGACATCGTCGGTCTCGACTCGTCGGTGATCCTGGCCTCCGAGGTCTGGGAGGCCTCCGGTCACCTGGCGACCTTCTCGGACCCGCTGACCGAGTGCACCTCCTGTCACAAGCGCTACCGCGCGGACCACCTGGAGGAGGGCTACGAGGCCAAACACGGCCGCCCGCCGGCCAACGGTCTCGCCGACATCAACTGCCCGAACTGCGGCAACAAGGGCCAGTTCACCGAGCCCAAGCAGTTCTCCGGCATGCTGCAGACCCACCTCGGCCCGACCCAGGACGCCGGTTCCGCCGCGTACCTCCGTCCCGAGACCGCCCAGGGCATCTTCACCAACTTCGCCCAGGTGCTGCAGACTTCGCGCAAGAAGCCGCCGTTCGGCATCGCGCAGATCGGCAAGTCCTTCCGGAACGAGATCACTCCGGGCAACTTCATCTTCCGCACCCGCGAGTTCGAGCAGATGGAGATGGAGTTCTTCGTCAAGCCCGGCGAGGACGAGGAGTGGCAGCAGTACTGGATGGACCAGCGCTGGGCCTGGTACACGGGTCTCGGCCTGCGCGAGGAGAACATGCGCTGGTTCGACCACCCCAAGGACAAGCTGTCGCACTACTCGAAGCGCACCGCCGACATCGAGTACCGCTTCAACTTCGGCGGCAACGAGTACTCCGAGCTCGAAGGCGTGGCCAACCGCACCGACTTCGACCTCAAGGCGCACTCCAAGGCCTCGGGCCAGGACCTCAGGTACTTCGACCAGGACGCCGGCGAGCGCTGGACTCCGTACGTCATCGAGCCGGCGGCCGGCGTCAACCGCGCCATGCTCGCCTTCATGCTCGACGCCTACATCGAGGACGAGGCGCCGAACGCCAAGGGCGTCATGGAGAAGCGCACCGTGATGCGCCTCGACCCGCGCCTGGCGCCGGTCAAGGTCGCGGTCCTGCCGCTGTCCCGCAACGCGCAGCTGTCGCCGAAGGCCAAGGGCCTCGCCACCGACCTGCGCAAGAACTGGAACATCGAGTTCGACGACGCGGGCGCCATCGGCCGCCGCTACCGCCGCCAGGACGAGATCGGTACGCCGTTCTGCGTCACCGTCGACTTCGACACCCTCGATGACGACGCGGTGACCGTGCGCGAGCGCGACACCATGAAGCAGGAGCGCGTCTCCCTGGACCAGATCCAGGCGTACCTCGGTGCGCGGCTGCTCGGCTGCTGACATTTCGTACGTATGACGGGCGAAGCCCCTGGTTCCTTGTACGGGACCGGGGGCTTCGTTGCACACTGGGCGCACCCGTCCACAGGAGGCCCAGGATGCCGTCCATGACCACCAGCAAGGTCAGCAGATGGGACGGCCACGGCCGTGAACACATAGTCCACGTCAGCAAGTCGGGGATGCAGCGTCAGCTGAGCTGCGAGACCTGCGGCTGGCGGAAGGGCGCGCAGTTCCTGCCGTGGCTGAAGGCCCAGGAACACCTTGCCGAGGCCCACCAGGCGACCGTCGACCCGACCGCCTGAAAAACGGGTGCCGGGGCCACCGGAGCCGGGGTACCGTTTCGGCATGTCTTCGTTCTTCCAGATCTACGAGTGAGAGCGCGGCGGGACTGACCACCCGTCGCCCATCGGATCGATCACCGATCACTTCAGACCTCACTTCTCACCACGAATGGGAGAACCCCGTGGCAAAGAGCCGTAACAACCTCCTCGGTGTGGGCGGACAGCGCAAGAAGCTGTCCCGCGCCGAACTGCAGGACGCCGGTCCCTCGCGCAACGCCGACCGCCAGACCGCCGAGGAGAAGAAGCAGGAGCTGGTGCGCAAGATGCGTGAGCGCGCGCAGGCCGCCGCCGCCTCCTCGGACGACTCCGCGGACGACGCGCCGGCCCAGAGCTGACGCCTGTACGACTGCGGGCCCGGATCACACCGTGATCCGGGCCCGCACCCGTATGCGGGCCCCTGCCGTCCCGTTCTGTCCCGGCCGCCGGTGGCACTTTCCCGGTACGCGACAATGGGTGAATGACCACGCTCGCCCCCGCGCCCCCGCTGCTCCGGATCGGCCCGCACACCGTGCAGCCGCCCGTGGTGCTCGCCCCCATGGCCGGCATCACCAACGCCCCCTTCCGCACCCTGTGCCGGGAGTTCTCCGGGGGCAAGGGACTGTTCGTCAGCGAGATGATCACGACGAGGGCGCTGGTCGAGCGCAACGAGAAGACCATGCAGCTCATCCACTTCGACGCGAGCGAGACCCCGCGCTCCATCCAGCTGTACGGAGTGGACCCGGTCACCGTCGGCAAGGCGGTCCGCATGATCGTCGACGAGAACCTCGCGGACCACATCGACCTGAACTTCGGCTGCCCGGTGCCCAAGGTCACCCGCAAGGGCGGCGGCTCCGCGCTCCCGTACAAGCGGCCCCTGCTGCGCGCGATCCTCAAGCAGGCCGTCGCCAACGCCGGTGACCTCCCGGTCACCATCAAGATGCGCAAGGGCATCGACGACGACCACATCACCTTCCTGGACGCGGGCCGGATCGCCGTCGAGGAGGGCATCACGGCGGTCGCCCTGCACGGCAGGACCACGGCCCAGCACTACGGCGGCACCGCCGACTGGGAGGCCATCGCCCGCCTCAAGGAGCACGTCCCGGAGATCCCCGTCCTCGGCAACGGTGACATCTGGTGCGCGGACGACGCCCTGCGGATGATGCGTGAGACGGGCTGTGACGGCGTGGTGGTCGGCCGGGGCTGCCTGGGCCGTCCCTGGCTCTTCAGTGACCTCGTGAGCGCCTTCGAGGGCACTCAGGCGCGGCGGGCGCCCGGTCTCCGGGAGGTCGCGGACGTGATGCTGCGGCACGCGACGCTGCTGGGGGAGTGGATCGGCGACGAGGCGCGCGGCGTGATCGACTTCCGTAAGCACGTGGCCTGGTACCTCAAGGGCTTCGCGGTGGGCTCCGAGATGCGCAAGAAGCTCGCCGTCACTTCTTCGCTGGAGGAGCTCGGCGGTCAGCTGCACGAACTGGACCTGGACCAGCCGTGGCCGGACGGCGCGGACGGGCCGCGCGGGCGGACCTCGGGCAACAACCGGGTCGTGCTGCCGGACGGCTGGCTCAAGGATCCCTACGACTGCTCGGGCGTGAGCGCGGACGCGGAGCTCGACACCTCGGGCGGCTGAGGCGGGCACCGAGTGCCCCGTACATGATTGCTCATCTGAGCGGCTGTTTCGAAGCGGGTGCGGAGAGATACGGCGCGATTTCGGCGCCGGTATCACGCTCCGCACCCGCTTTCGCGGCATTGGGTGACCGGTCGGTGCCCATATGGCGTCCGGATGGTGACATCTGAGCGCGCTCGGGGGCGTGATTCTCGCCACCCCTGAGGAGTCCATTGCTCAGATGAGCAATAATTTGGACGGTGTATTTCTCAAATGATGGCACTGGGTGCCAGGTGACTTTACTTTGATCGATCGACGCTTCTGCTACCCAGAGTGGTCGATGTGGCCGATAGTGATGACGTTTGGTAGTTATGTGTTCAAGAAATGAACGAACGTCTCCCGTCCACCTGCACGCCGTGCCACTTTCGATCTGCTGGCGGACGGGTGGTTGAGGCCGCATGACGCGCAAGTGGACGTACCCAGACACCTTCGATCTGGGTATGTTCCTCGCCGTCAGGGCAGCCACCGCGTCGTCGAGGAGTCGAGACCCGTGTCGGAAAACAAAGATCGCCAGAAGTTCGTCTACGACTTCACCGAGGGCAACAAGGATCTGAAAGATCTCCTGGGTGGCAAGGGCGCCAACCTTGCCGAGATGACCAATCTCGGGCTGCCCGTTCCTCCCGGCTTCACCATCACCACCGAGGCCTGCAAGGTCTACCTCGACAGCGGCGACGCTCCGACCGCGCTGCGCGACGAGGTGAGCGCCCACCTCGACGCCCTCGAGCAGAAGATGGGCAAGAAGCTCGGTCAGTCCGACGACCCGCTGCTGGTCTCCGTCCGCTCCGGTGCCAAGTTCTCGATGCCCGGCATGATGGACACGGTTCTCAACATCGGCCTCTCCGACGAGTCCGTCGTCGGTCTCGCCGCCCAGGCCGGTGAGGAGCGCTTCGCGTGGGACTCCTACCGCCGCCTCATCCAGATGTTCGGCAAGACGGTCCTCGGCGTCGACGGCGAGCTGTTCGAGGAGGCCCTGGAGGCCGCCAAGCACGCCAAGAAGGTCACCGTCGACACCGACCTCGGCGCCGACGATCTGAAGAAGCTGGTCAAGCACTTCAAGAAGATCGTCAAGCAGGAGGCCGGACGCGACTTCCCGCAGGACCCGCGTGAGCAGATGGACCTCGCCATAAACGCGGTCTTCGACTCGTGGAACACCGACCGCGCCAAGCTCTACCGCCGCCAGGAGCGCATCCCCGGCGACCTCGGCACGGCCGTCAACATCTGCTCGATGGTCTTCGGCAACCTCGGCGCGGGCTCCGGTACGGGTGTCGCCTTCACCCGTGACCCGGCCAGCGGCCACCAGGGCGTCTACGGCGACTACCTGGAGAACGCGCAGGGCGAGGACGTCGTCGCGGGTATCCGCAACACCGTGGCGCTCGCCGATCTCGAGTCGATCGACAAGAAGTCGTACGACGAGCTGATGAAGATCATGGAGACGCTGGAGACCCACTACAAGGATCTCTGCGACATCGAGTTCACCATCGAGCGCGGCCAGCTCTGGATGCTCCAGACCCGGGTCGGCAAGCGCACCGCCGGTGCCGCCTTCCGGATCGCCACCCAGCTCGTCGACCAGGGCCTCATCGACGAGGCCGAGGCGCTCCAGCGCGTCAACGGCGCGCAGCTCGCGCAGCTGATGTTCCCGCGCTTTGATGACGCTGGAGTCGCCGACGGGAAGGGGCCCGAGCTGCTGGGCCGCGGCATCGCCGCGTCCCCGGGAGCGGCCGTCGGCAAGGCCGTCTTCGACTCGTACACCGCGGTCAAGTGGTCCCGGTCGGGCGAGAAGGTCATCCTCATCCGCCGCGAGACCAACCCCGACGACCTCGACGGCATGATCGCCGCCGAGGGCATCCTGACCTCACGCGGCGGCAAGACCTCGCACGCGGCCGTCGTGGCCCGCGGCATGGGCAAGACCTGTGTCTGCGGAGCGGAGGACCTGGAGGTCGACACCAAGCGCCGCCGGATGACCGTCGGCGGCCGGGTGATCGAGGAGGGCGACACCGTCTCCATCGACGGCTCCACCGGCAAGGTCTACCTCGGTGAGGTCCCCGTCGTGCCGTCCCCGGTCGTCGAGTACTTCGAGGGCCGGATGCACGCGGGCGCCGACGACGCCGACGAGCTCGTCGCCGCCGTGCACCGGATCATGGCGTACGCGGACCGAGTGCGCCGGCTGCGCGTACGGGCCAACGCGGACAACGCCGAGGACGCCCTGCGGGCGCGCCGCTTCGGAGCCCAGGGCATCGGCCTGTGCCGCACCGAGCACATGTTCCTCGGTGAGCGCCGCGAGATGGTCGAGAAGCTGATCCTGGCCGACACCGACGAGGAGCGCGAGACCGCGCTCGCCGAGCTGCTGCCGCTCCAGAAGGCCGACTTCATCGAGCTGTTCGAGTCGATGGACGGGCTGCCCGTCACCGTACGGCTGCTCGACCCGCCGCTGCACGAGTTCCTGCCCGACATCACCGAGCTGTCGGTACGGGTCGCCCTCGCCGAGTCCCGCAAGGACGCGAACGAGAACGACCTGCGCCTCCTCCAGGCCGTGCACAAGCTGCACGAGCAGAACCCGATGCTGGGTCTGCGCGGCGTGCGCCTCGGTCTGGTCATCCCCGGCCTCTTCGCGATGCAGGTCCGCGCCATCGCGGAGGCGGCGGCGCAGCGCAAGAACGCCAAGGGCGACCCGCGCCCCGAGATCATGATTCCGCTCGTCGGCACGGTCCAGGAGCTGGAGATCGTCAAGGACGAGGCCGACCAGGTCATCGCCGAGGTCGAGGCCGCCACCGGCACGGAGCTGAAGCTGACCATCGGCACGATGATCGAGCTGCCGCGGGCCGCGCTGACCGCCGGTCAGATCGCCGAGGCCGCGCAGTTCTTCTCCTTCGGCACGAACGACCTGACGCAGACCGTGTGGGGCTTCTCCCGTGACGACGTGGAGGCCTCGTTCTTCACCGCGTACCTGGAGAAGGGCATCTTCGGGGTCTCGCCGTTCGAGACGATCGACCGCGACGGTGTCGGCGCGCTCGTGCGCAGCGCCGTCGAGGCCGGCCGCGCGACCCGCCCCGACCTCAAGCTCGGCGTCTGCGGCGAGCACGGCGGTGACCCGGAGTCGGTGCACTTCTTCCACGAGGTGGGCCTGGACTACGTGTCCTGCTCCCCGTTCCGCATCCCGGTGGCGCGCCTGGAGGCGGGCCGGGCGGCAGCTGTGAACTCGACGGACAAGGGGAGCGACAGCCGCTGACGCGGTACTGACTGCCTGACTCCCGGGCCGCCGGCGGACCGTATCGACCCTCGCCGGGCCGACGGCGGCTGTGGGAGCTACGAAGAAGCGGCGGCACCCTGTGCGGGGGTGCCGCCGCTTCGCCGTGTTCCTTACGAATATGCGCGAGGGACACCTGGGGGACAGCCGGCGTACATCCGGACACCCGCGGAATCGCGTCGATGGTGGATTCCGTTGAATTTCGGATGGTTGAGAGCTGTTCCTTTTCTCGTTCGTTGCGCAAATTCCGCGCGTAGGGGACCGGGGTGCGGTCCATGGATCCCCACCCATGGACCGCACCCGGCTTACCCCCGCCGGACACGGAGCCGTAACCGGAGCCGACCGCCGCCGAACGGGCAAAGCCCCCCACGGCCTTCACTCGTTCTTTCGGCGGCTCCGGTTTCGTGCCCGACGTCGTACAGCTTTTCGGGTGAAGCGGATGCAAGCGAGACGTTTCAACTCTGGCCGAAACCCCGTGGTGACGTCGTGTGACCGTGTGCATACCCTTCGATCGGGGCGATTGCGGTTGCAACAAGTGGGGGTTCGGTGCTGCGTATCCATGTGTCCGGAATGGACCTTTCCAAGGTGCGGATGGCCACTCGGCCGGACGCATTATGGGAAACCATTCTCAGTTTTCACCGGCTGAGGGACCGGCGTGCTTCCTCGGTGTTCGGGAAATGGCGTACGGAATCCCGGAACCGGTTGAATGGTGAAACACGTCTGCTGGCCGCGGTGGTCCCGCCGCGCGGTTATTTCCCGGACTTCCTGACACCTTCCCAGCAGGGCTCGGAGCCCTTCTCGCTGGACGCCGGGATCGAGGCCCTGCGCGACACCCCCGTCGGCCGGCTCCAGAGCGAACTGGCCGAGCTGGGGGCCGGGCGGGAGCGGCAGGACGGCGGCCGGTCGCCCGAGGCACTGCTGGGCGCGCTCTCCGAGGGCCGCGCCGAGCCGCTCGGCCGGCTCATCGCCGCCGTGCGCGGCTACCACCGCGCCGCCGTCGAACCGTACTGGCCGCACATCCAGGCGAGCGTGGAGGCAGACCGGGCCGTCCGGGGCCGGGCCCTGCTCGACGGGGGCGCCGACGAACTCCTGGCCGGCCTGCCGCCCATGATCCGCTGGCGGGCACCCGTGCTGGAGGCCGACTACCCCGTCGACCGCGAACTGCGCCTGGACGGACGCGGGCTGCTCCTCCAGCCCTCCTTCTTCTGCCGCGGCACCCCGGTCGTCTACCGCGACCCGCGGCTCATGCCGGTGCTCGTCTATCCCGTCACCCATCCCGGCGCCCCTGCCTTCGCCGGACCGGGCCCCTGGCTCGGCCGGCTCCTCGGGCACACCCGCTCGGCCGTCCTCGGGGCGATCGGCAACGGCTGCACGACCAGCGAACTCGCCCGCAGGGCCGGGATATCCATGGCCTCGGCCAGCCAGCACGCCTGCGTGCTGCGCGAAGCGGGCCTGGTCCGCACCCTGCGGCACGGCAGCTCGGTCCTGCACACGCTCACCCCGCTGGGCGGATCGCTGCTCAGGGGCGGCGCCCCGCTCGTACTCTCCTAGCGCCGTGCGCAGCGTCAGCCGGTCTCCTCCAGGAGGGCCTTGAGCGCGGCCAGCCGCTCCTTCCAGTACGCCTTGTACGCGGCGACGGCGGCGGCGTCCGCCAGTTTCTCGTGGCCCACGCCCAGCCGGGTGCGTCCGTCGGGCAGGGCGGTCAGCCAGAGCGTGAGCCGTCCCGCGTCCCCTGTGGCGTCGCCGAAGTCAGCGGAGAGGGACTTGGCGGGCTGCCGGGAGCGTTCGGTGAGCACGGCGCCGGGCAGCCAGCGTTCGCGTACCGCCGGGTCCGTGAAGGCGTCGAAAACCTGCTGCGGCGAGGCGGTGATGGTCCGGCTGCCGGAGGTGTTCCAGTCGCCGGTCGAGGACTGGCCGACCTCGCGCATGCCGCGTTCCTGCTCGTAGCCGACGGAGACCGTCTGGGCGTACCAGCCGTCCACGCCGTGCTCGTCCCGCAGGTGGGTGGCGATCTCGGTGTGGGTGCGCCGTGTGGCGTCCCAGGCGTCCAGGACGGCGAACCAGCCGTCCCAGTCCCGGCCCGTCGACCCGCGCAGGACGTCCGCCGACACCTTCTCGGTGATGCGTCTGCCCGTGGCCCCGCTGTCCGTCGTTCCGCTCATACCCCGACCGTAGGACCTCTCCGGAAAATTTCCTGTCCGCAGAGCGATGAGTTCCGTGCGGCCCGGTCGTCTAACCATCGAAAGCGCCCGCACAGAGCGCCGCGGAGCACCACAAAGTACCGAGAAGGAAGAGTGGGACGTCATGCCTCAGATGATCTTCGTGAACCTGCCGGTCAAGGACCTGGAGACGACGAAGGGCTTCTTCGAGAAGCTCGGCTACGGCACCAACCCGCAGTTCAGCGACGAGACGACCGCCTGCCTGGTCATCAGCGACACGATCTTCGCCATGCTGATCACCGAGCCGAAGTTCAAGGAGTTCACCAAGAAGGAGATCGCCGACTCCGAGAAGTCGACCGAGGTCATCCTCTGTCTGAGCGCCGAGAGCCGCGAGAAGGTCGACGAGCTCGCCGACGCCGCCCTCGCCGCCGGTGGCTTCCCCGCCAACGACCCCATGGACTACGGCACCATGTATGGCCGCTCCTTCCAGGACCCCGACCACCACATCTGGGAGGTCATGTGGATGGACCCGGCAGCGGTGGAGGGCCAGGCCTGACCCGCCACCACCGCCGGACAGCCCGACTAGCTGCGGAACGGCCCGGTCACCTCGTAGGTGATGCCACCGGACGAACTCCCGCTCGTGCCACGCTGCGAGGAGAAGTAGAGGCGTGTGCCGTCGGGGGAGAAGGCCGGGCCGGTGATCTCCGAGCCGGACTGACCGCTGATCCGCAGGAACGGCGCGATGGTGCTGGCCGGCGTGATCAGACAGATCTCCATGTTGCCGCCGTCCTCCGCGACGTAGAGGTCACCGGAGCCCGACCGGGTGACGTTGTCGACGCCCGTGAGCGGCGCCGAACCGCCGGTGACGAGCGAGTCGTCGTAGGCGAGCGACAGGGAGGAGTTGTTGGCGTCGTACGCCCACACCCGGTTGTCGCCCTTCGTGGTGAACCAGCAGGTGCCCGCCGCGTAGAAGCACCCCTCGCCGCCGTTGAAGACCTTGGCGCCGGAGACCTGGTAGCGGGTCAGGGTGGGCGAGCCGTCCGGGTCGGGGACAGTGCTCCAGGTCACCGGGCCCGAGGTGCCGGTACCCGCCACGAGCACCTGAAGGGTGCCGCTCGACAGATTGCCCCAGGTGGTGGGCTTGAAGCGGTAGAAGCGGCCGTCCGACTCGTCCTCGGTGAGGTAGATGTAGCCGTGATCCGCGTCGGCGGCCGCCGCCTCGTGCTTGAAACGGCCCAGCGCCGGGCGCTGCACGGCCGCCTTGACGCCCCACGGGTCCGTCTCGTACACGAATCCGCGGCTGACCTCCTCGCAGGACAGCCAGGTGTTCCACGGGGTGTGGCCGCCGGCGCAGTTGTTGTTGGTGCCGGACAGGATGCGTGAGGCGGAGGTGACGGTGCCCGAGGAGTTGAAGCGCACGGCACTCGCGCCGCCGCCGCTGCCCGAGGAGACCTCGGCGTTGGAGACGTAGATCCAGCCGCTGCCGTCGGCGAAGGTGGCGCCGCCGTCGGGTGCGCTGTGCCAGGTGTACGAGGTTCCGGCGACGGTCTGACCCGAGCGGGCGATGATTCTGCTGGTGAATCCGCTGGGCAGCAGGATGCCGTTGGCGTTGGCCGGCTGCAGCGCGCCGTACGGGCCGGGGGCAGGCTGGGCCGGGGCCGCGAAGGCGGCGCCCCGCCACAGCGTGCCGCCGAAGGCAGCCGCCGAGGTGCCGATCACCGCTGTGCGCAGAAAGTTCCGACGTTCCACGATCACTCCACAGGTGACGTGAGGGCCCGCCGCCCGGTCGGGCGGCGGGTCGCGCGTCAGGACAGTAGAGCGACGCCCTTGACGGGACGTCAACGGACAGTGAACGGACCGCACATGCGGTCAGTCCGCCCGGACTCCGAACACCGGTACGGAGACCTCGTCGTCGTCCAGGCAGGCGCCCGTCGCCAGATCGAACCGCTGCTTCAGCAGGGGCGACGCGACGAACGGCCGGCCCGCCGAGGAGCCGATCAGACCCCGCGAGAGGACGTACGCCCCGGTGAACGGATCACGGTTGTCGATCGCGTACGCCTGCCCCGACCTGTCCATGAAGAGGGCGACCTGCCGGCCGTCCGGGAGCAGGGCCGCGACGCCGCGCCCCGGGGTCAGCAACGAGCGCTCGCAGACCGTGAACCAGGCGTCTCCGTGGGCGAGTTGGATCACCCGGGTGTCCTGCGACTGCTCGGTCGTCAGTGCCGTCTGTACGGTCATCAGGAGGCGGTCCCTTCAAGCGTGCGGATGGCGAGCACGGGTCCCGCGAGGATGTCCAGGTCGGGCTTGACCTGATCCCGTTCGGGGACGAACTTCACCGAGGGGTCGGGTGCGTCGGGTGCGTTGACGAAGGTGACGAAGCGGCGCAGCCGCTCGGGGTCGTTGATGGTCTCGGCCCACTCGTCGCGGTAGCCGGTGACGTGGTCGCTCATCAGCCGTTCCAGCTCCGCGCAGATGCCCAGCGAGTCGTGGACCACCACGTCCCGTACGTGGTCGAGGCCGCCCTCGATCCGGTCCAGCCAGGTCGAGGTGCGCTCGAGGCGTTCCGCCGTACGGATGTAGAACATCAGGAACCGGTCGATGAGGCGCACCAGTTCGGCGTCCGAGAGATCCTGGGCCAGCAGGTCCGCGTGGCGGGGTTCGGCGCCGCCGTTGCCGCCGACGTACAGGTTCCAGCCGTTGGCGGTGGCGATGATCCCGAAGTCCTTGCCGCGGGCCTCGGCGCACTCGCGGGCGCAACCCGAGACCGCGGACTTCAGCTTGTGCGGGGAGCGCAGTCCCCGGTAGCGCAGCTCCAGGTCGATGGCCATCTTCACCGAGTCCTGCACGCCGTAGCGGCACCAGGTCTGCCCCACACAGGACTTGACCGTCCGCAGCGACTTCCCGTACGCGTGCCCGGACTCGAAGCCGGCGTCCACGAGCCGGGTCCAGATCAGCGGCAGCTGGTCGACGCGGGCGCCGAACATATCGATGCGCTGTCCGCCGGTGATCTTCGTGTAGAGCCCGAAGTCCCGGGCCACCTCACCGATCACGATCAGCTTCTCCGGGGTGATCTCACCGCCCGGGATGCGCGGCACGATCGAGTACGAGCCGTTGCGCTGGAGGTTGGCCAGGAAGTGGTCGTTGGTGTCCTGGAGGGCCGCCTGCTCGCCGTCCAGCACATAGCCGCTCGCGCCGAGCGTGGGCGCCAGCGAGGCGATGATCGAACCGACCGTCGGCTTGCAGATCTCGCAGCCGTCACCGCCGCGCGCCGATTCCCGGCCGTGCGAGTCGAGCAGCGCCGCGTACGAGGTGGTGCCAAGCGTCCGTACGATCTCGTACAGCTCGCTGCGGGTGTACGAGAAGCAGCCGCACAGGCCCTTGTCGGCGCTCTGCGGCAGCAGCTGTCCGATGACCTTGACGCAACTCCCGCAGCCCGTGCCCGCCTTGGTGCACTTCTTCACCTCGGGCAGGGTGCTGTGCTCGCAGATCGCACCCTTGGTGACGTTGTGGCAGGAGCAGATCACCGCGTCGTCCGGCAGCGAGGACGGGCCGAGCGTGACCGGACCGCCCGCGCCCGCCGGCAGCACCAGCTGCTCGGGCGCCACGGGCAGGACCGTGCCGGTCATCGGCCGCAGCGTGCCGTACTGGTCGGCGTCCCCGACGAGCACCCCGCCCAGCAGGGTGCCGTCCCGGCCGATCACCAGCTTCTTGTAGACACCCGAGCGGGAGTCCGAGTAGACGACGTCGAGGCAGCCGTCGGCCGCGCCGTGCGCGTCACCGAACGAGGCCACGTCCACGCCGAGCAGCTTCAGCTTCGTCGACAGATCGGCGCCGGTGAACGAGGCCGTCTCGCCCGCGATCACCCCGGCCACCGTCTGCGCCATCTCGTACCCCGGCGCCACCAGCCCGTACACCCGGCCGTCCGCGGCCAGGGCGCACTCGCCGATCGCGAACACGTCGCCGTCGGACGTACGGCACTCCTCGTCGACGATGATGCCGCCGCGCTGGCCGACCGCCAGACCGCAGTCACGGGCCAGCTGGTCCCGGGGGCGTACACCCGCCGAGAAGACCACGAGGTCCGTGGCGAGGGAGGAGCCGTCGGAGAGGGACATCCCGTTCACCGCGCCGTTCTCGCCCGCGGTGACCTCCTGCGTACCGACGCCCGTGTGGACGGTGAGGCCCATGTTCTCGATGGTGCGCAGCAGTGCGGCGCCGCCGCCCGCGTCGACCTGGACCGGCATCAGCCGGGGCGCGAACTCCACCACGTGCGTGTCGAGTCCGAGCCCCTTCAGCGCGCCCGCCGCCTCCAGGCCGAGCAGCCCGCCGCCGACGACCGCGCCGGTCGTGGCCGTCTTCGCGTACTCCTCGATCGCGAGGAGGTCCTCGATGGTGCGGTAGACGAAGCAGCCCTCGGTGTCCTTGCCGGGGACCGGCGGCACGAAGGGGTATGAGCCGGTCGCCAGGACCAGCGTGTCGTACGTGAAGGCCAGCCCGGAGCGCGAGACCACCCGGCGCGCCTCGCGGTCGACGGTCTCGGCCGGGTCGCCGAGGTGCAGCTCGATGCCGTGCCGCTCCATGAAGTCCGGCTCGACGAGCGACAGGCCGTCCGGGGTCTTCCCGGAGAAGTACGAGGTGAGCTGGACCCTGTCGTACGCCGGGCGGGGCTCCTCGCAGAGCACGACGACCCGGGCGGTGCCCGCAGCGGCGGTCAGTCCGCGGTCGGCGAGTGCCTCCAGGAACCGCTGGCCGACCATGCCGTGCCCGACGACCACGATCGTCGGCACTCCTGCGGCGGGAGCGTTCGGGGAAGTGGGCAGCGGCATCTCAGAGGCCTCCGTCGTTGGTGAGCAGGTGGAGCAGGGACATGTCGGCGGGAAGCGGTTCGTCGTTCTGCCAGGTACGGGCGAGGGTGCCGACGGCGCCGAGGTCGCCGAACAGCACGCCTCCGGCCAGCCGGTCGCCGCGGACGACGACCGAGCGGTAGGCGCCCTTGGTGGCGTCGGCCAGCCGGACCACGTCGTCACCCGGCAGCGGCCGGGAATCGCCGAACGCGGCCAGGTCGAGTCCTCCGGTGCTGGGGGAGGCGGGGACCGTGGTGGCGAGTGCCGGGGCGGGGGAGCGCAGGGTCAGCCGGGTCAGGGCCCGGGTACCGGTGTAGCGGGCGGGCCGGCCGGCCAGTACCTCGGCGAGCACGTCCGCCTGTTCCAGTGCGGCGCCCGCGAGCCCGTAGACGGTCGAGTCGTGTTCGGCGCAGTCGCCGACCGCGTGGATGTACGGGTCGGACGTGCGCAGTTCGTCGTCCACGACGATGCCCTTGCGGACGTCGAGACCGGCCGCGCGGGCCAGCCCCGTCCGGGGGCGGACCCCGCAGGCCAGCACCGTGATCTCGGCCTCCAGCTCGTAGCCGTCGGCGAGTTCCACGGCGCGCACCGCCGAGTCCGTGCAGCGCAGCCCCCTGACCCGGCACTCGGTGTGCACCTCGACCCCGAGGGCTTCGAGGTGGCGCCGCAGCAGCCCGGCCGACTCGGCGTCCAGCTGTCGCTCCATGAGGTGCTCGCCCTGCTGGGCCAGCACCACCTGGGCGCCGCACTCGGCGAGCGCGCGGGCGGCGGACACCCCGAGGAGGCCGCCGCCGATGACGACGGCGCGCGTTCCGGGACGTACCGCGGCGCGCAGGGCCAGGCAGTCGTCGAGCGTGCGGAACGGATGCACCCCGTCCGGCAGCGTGTTCCCGAGACCCCGCAGCGGCGGCAGGACCGGGTTGGATCCGGTGGCCAGCACCAGCCGCCCGTACCGGACGACGCTGCCGTCGTCGCAGTGCACCAGCCGGTCGGCGGGATCGATACGGACCACCCGCACCCCGCGCCGCACCTCGGCGGGCGGCAGGGCGATCACGTCCGGTGCGTACCGTCCGGCCAGCACCTCGGCCAGCAGCACCCGGTTGTACGGGGCGTGCGCCTCCTCGCCGATGACGGTGACGCCGGGGACCCGGGCGGCGAGCCGTGCGCCCGCCATCCCGGCGCCGATCACCACCACGCGCGCCGTGTTCTCCGTCTGTGTCCTCATGACGACGAGACTGCGTGGCGGGTGTTACCCGGCGGGATCCCTCCTGTTTCCCGGGAGGAACCTTGCGCTCAGCGCGGTACACGGGGGTGTGTGAGGGGGCTGACGGGCGGTGCCGGGGAGCGTGTGAGGGGGCGTGCGGGCCGGCCCGGCGGGGAGCTTAGGGTCGGGATCATGCCCGAGATAACACTGACCACGCTCGTCTTCCTCTGCCTCGCCGCCCTGGCTGCCGGCTGGATCGATGCCGTGGTGGGCGGCGGCGGGCTGCTGCTCCTGCCCGCGCTGCTGCTGGGCCTGCCGCAGGTGCCGGCCGCGCACATCCTGGGCACCAACAAGGCGGTCGCGATCGTCGGTACCTCGGGCGCGGCCGTGACGTACGTACGCAAAACGCCGGTCCAGGTGAAGACGGCCGTACGGATCGGGCTCATGGCGCTGACCGGCTCGATGGCCGGTGCGTTCTTCGCCGCCGGGATCAGCAGCGAGGTCCTGCGCCCGGTGATCATGGTGGTGCTGCTCGGGGTCGCGGCCTTCGTGCTGCTGCGGCCGTCGTTCGGCACGGCGGTCGCGGGCGACGGCACGGGCCGGAAGGTCACCAGGGCCCGTACCGTCACGGCGATCGTCCTGGTCGGCGGCGGCATCGGCTTCTACGACGGACTGTTCGGGCCCGGCACCGGCACCTTCCTGGTGCTCGCGCTGACCGCCGTGCTCCACCTCGATCTGGTGACCGCCTCCGCCACCGCCAAGATCGTCAACGTCTGTACGAACGCCGGGGCGCTGGCGATGTTCGCCTACCAGGGCACGGTGCTCTGGCAGCTGGCCGCCCTGATGGCCGTATTCAATCTGGCGGGCGGCATGCTCGGGGCGCGGATGGCGCTCAGGAAGGGCAGCGAGTTTGTCCGCGGGGTACTGCTGGTCGTGGTGTTCTCGCTGGTCGCCAAGCTCGGATTCGATCAGTGGACGGCCTGACCTGGCGTTCGCTCAGCGCACCTCGGTGAGGTGCGCGTACGCCACGACGTTGCCCTGGTAGCCGGTCTTCTCCGAGAACCCGCCGCCGCAGGTGATCAGCCGCAGTGAGGCGTGCGGCGATTCGCCGTAGACCCGCTGGTCGGGGAAGTCCTCGTTGTCGTACACCTCGATCGCGTCGATCGAGAAGACCGCCGTGCGCCCGTCCTTGCGGTCGATCTCGACCAGGGTCCCCCGCTTCAGCGCTCCCAGGGCGTAGAAGACGGACGGGCCCTGCGCGTTGTCGACATGACCGGCGACGATCGCGGTGCCCTTGGCCCCGGGCGGTGTCCCGTTCTTGAACCAGCCCGCGACGTTGCGGTTCCCGTCGGGCGGCACGTCGAGGCTGCCGTCCTCGCCCAGCCCCAGCCGCATCATCGGCGCGTCCACCTCGATGCCGGGGATGCGGATGCGGACCGGTTCGGACGGGCGCATCGGCTCGGCGACGGGGGAGCCGGGCTGGAGCTGGGGGCCGGCGGCGAAGGACTCGGCCGTGGACGGCTGGGGCGGCACCAGCAGGGTGTCGGACCCGTTCTGGATCAGCCACACACCGCACAGCACGGCGATGCCGACCAGCCAGCCCTTGGCCTTCTGTGTCTTCCGGGACACGGTCGTTGTCCTCGCGGCCGGCCCGTCAGTTCCCGTGCGTGCCGTTCGCCCGGCGGCGCATCAGCACCGCCCCGCCGACGGCTGCCGCGGCGATGACGCCGACGCCCGCCGCGATCTGGGTGGTGTCGGGTCCGACGCTGCCGCCGACGCCCGTCCTGACGTGCCCGGCGGGCCGGTCGTGGTCGGGCTTGAGGGGGTCGGGCTTGTGACGGCCACCGCCACCGGTCACTTCGAGGTCTCCGCCGGCCTCCTTGCCGTTGTCGCAGGAGACACCGATGCCGTACGTCCCGGGCTTGGTGTCGTGCGGCACGGTGAACCGGCCGACCGTGACGTCCTTGCGCTTCCCGGAGCTCAGCTCGAAGTCACCGGCGTCCAGGGAGTTCGCGTCGCCGATGCCCGACCCGTCGGGTCCGCACGCGGTGGTGCTCACGGTGACGGTCGAGCCGGGGGCGGCGGTCGCCGGAGTGATCTCCAGCCGGCCGAGGTCTCCCGCGTACGCGGACGGGGTGGCGAGGGTGAGGCCGAGCGCGGCGACGGTGAGCGCCGCGGCGGCGGTACCGGTCACGAGGCGGGCAGGACTGCGCATGGGGAGTTCCTCCGGGCAGACGGCGCGAGCGGGTGTGTCCTGCCTCCGAGGTAACGGGCGTCCCGCGGCCCACGCCTGCTGACGCCCGGTCAGCTTTCACCCGTACGGACCGGCGCGGCACCCTTGCCACGGGGCATCGGCGCAGGTCGCGGTGGTGCGGCTGGGCCGTTCGGTCGGCTGCGGGGTGACTCGCGCCGATCGAGTGACGAGCCACGGGTTAGATGTGACGCGCCTCACATGCATGGCTCCCGCGGTCGAGGGCACACGCATCACACCCCCCACGGGACACGGCATCCCCCCGCCGTCGCCCCACGGCAACCGCCCCCACGGGCCCGCCCCCCCCCGGGCTCGTGGGGGCGGTGTCGTGTCCGGAGCTCAGGCGTTGTCCGTGGCGGCCCACTCCACGTACGGCGCGCGCACCCGGGCGCACAGCGGCTGGCCCTTCGCGTCGGTGAGCCGCAGCCGTGCGGTGAGGTGCCCGGTCTTTACGGCCTCGTCGAGGACGGCCGGGTCGATGTCGCTGAACATCAGTTTGGCCCGCCGGAACATGGTGAACACCCCGGACTCGTCCACGGTGCCCCAGGACAGATAGACGAAGCGCCCGCCGAGCCGGTTCTGAACGTACGGCCCCGACACCTCCACGCCCTCCTCCGTGGCCGCGGTGACGCAGTCCAGCGTCCAGGTGGCGGAGGGTGCGTCGCCGGGGTGCAGCCCGAGCAGCTCGCCCGGCCTGTCCTTGCGCTGCACGCCGACGTGGATGTTCTCGTAGCCGGGAAAATCGGTGTCCGGCCCGCAGCTGCGGCCCGGGAGTGCGGAGGCTTCGATGTGGATCTGCATGGGCCCATGCTGCGCCACGGGCTCAGACCGTGTCCCAGGGGGCGTCCTCGTACACCTTCCCGATCCGTCCCATCAGTTCCTCGTCGACCTCGAAGGAGACGTCGTCGATCCGGTGCACGGGTGCGATGCCCTGCGAGTTGGTGACGAACGCCGCCCGGTACGCCCCCAGGTCCTCCAGCGTCACCGGCCGCCGCACCGACGCCATCCCGGCTCGGGCAAGGCCGCGCTCCAGGAGTGCCATGGTGATGCCGGTCAGTGCCGGTGCGTCCGGCCAGACCACCGAAGTGCCGTCCCAGAACGCGATGTTGGTGACGGCCCCCTCCGTGACCACGCCGCCGGGCGCGGTCAGCAACGCGTCGTCGAAGCCCTCCCGCTGGGCCAGCAGGCCGTAGTACGTCTGGCCGAACTCGCCGGGGCGCTTGATGTGCGGCACCACGCGGGCGTACGGGACGGACATCAGGCTCCTCGGGGCGGCGGCCGTCCACGCGGGCTCCCGCACCGTCACCATCACCGTCGTCGCCGTGTCGCCCGGCGGCAGGAGGCCCATGACCCGCACCGAGGCGTCCTGGACCCCGGCGCCCTTCAGCGCGTGCCCGATCAGTCCGCGTACCTGCTCGCCGTCCAGAGGGAGGCCGAACAGCTCCCGGTTCGCGGCGGCCAGCCGGCCGAGGTGCAGATCCAGGCCACGTACCTTTCCGTCCCGGATCTGCATGGCCGTGAAGTGGCCGTAGCCGAAGAACGCGGCGACGCGCAGATCGTCCTCGGTGGCCGGGTGCCCGTCGACCTCGACGTACAGCGCCTGTGGGGAAGTTGTCATGCCTCCACCGTATGCCGTGGGGCGCGATGACCGACGGGCTTGACCTCAACCATGGTTGAGGCGTGAGTCTCTGGTCATGGACCTCACCGCTTCGGCATCCGCACCCGCATCCGTATCCACCGCCACCACCGCGCCGCTCAAGGTGGCCGTCATCCTCGGCAGCAACCGCGAAGGGCGCTTCGGCCCCGTCGTCGCCGACTGGTTCCTCTCCAGGGCGGCCCGTCACCCCGGCATCGAGACCGAACTGGTCGACGTCGGCGAGCTGGACCTCCCGTACGCCCTCTCCTACCGCCCCGATCCCACCGCGCAGGCCCAACTCGCACAGGTCACGCCCCGACTGGCCGAGGCAGACGCGTTCGTCGTCCTCACTCCCGAGTACAACCACTCCTTCCCCGCCCCGCTCAAGAACCTCATCGACTGGCACAACGCCGAATGGCACGCCAAGCCCGTCGCCTTCGTCTCGTACGGAGGGATCTCCGGCGGTCTCCGGGCCGTCGAACAGCTCCGGCAGGTCTTCGCCGAACTGCACGCCGTCACGATGCGCGACACGGTCTCCTTCCACAACGCCGGAGCCCACTTCGACGACGAGGGCCGCCACAAGGACCCGACGGCCCCGGACGCGGCGGCCAAGTCGATGCTCGACCAGCTGGTCTGGTGGGGCCACGCACTGCGCGACGCCAAGACACACCGCCCGTACGGCGCCTGACCCGGTCCCGGCCGACAATCCAGGGAGAGAGCCTTGTCCACGCACTCCCGAGGAGCCCGACGATGACCGAGCCGGCATGGCTGACCGTACTGACCACGACGGACAGCGAGGAGAAGGCCCAGTCCCTGGCCCGGAGCGCCGTGGAGGCCCGGGTGGCGGCCTGCGCGCAGGTCTCCGCGCCCGTCACCTCCGTCTACCGGTGGGAGAACGCCATCGAGGCCACCGAGGAGTGGCAGGTGCTGTTCAAGACGACGGCCGAGCGTTACGACGAGCTGGAGGAGCACATCGAGGCGGTGCACGACTACGACACCCCGGAGATCATCGCGACACCCGTGGTGCGGGGCAGCGCCCGCTATCTCGCCTGGGTGACGGCCCAGACCGCACCCGTCGTGGCGCTGTGACCGTCGGCGAACTGCCGTTCTTCGTCTACGGCACGTTGCTGCCGGGTCAGCGCAATCACGACCGGTTCCTCGACGGCCGTACGGCGGGGGAGCGGCCGGCCCTGCTGCCGGGCGCGCTCCTCTACGAGGGTCCCGGCTACCCGTACGCCATCGAGGGCCACGGCACGGTCCACGGCGCCCTCGTCACGGCGGCGCCCGGTGCGTACGGGGAACTGCTCGGACTGCTCGACGAGCTGGAGGGCTACCTGGGCCCCGGCCACCCGCGCAATCTGTACGAGCGGGTGGCCAGGGACGTCCGGGTGGAAGGCACCACGACCGCCGCCTGGGTCTACCTCGCCGGAGCCGCCGTCACCCGCTCCCTGAGAACGGGCGGCACCCCGATACCCGGCGGGAACTGGCGCAGACCGACCGGCAAATAGGGGGCGGCGTCGCCCTATTTGCCGGTCGGTCTCACCCGGCAGGCTCCACCCGCACCGCGCACACCTTGAACTCGGGCATCCGCGACACCGGGTCCAGGGCCGGGTTCGTCAGTGTGTTGGCCCGGCCCTCGCCCGCCCAGTGGAACGGCATGAACACCGTGTCCTGCCGGATCGCCCCGGTGATCCGCGCGGGCGCGACCGCCCGCCCCCGGCGCGAGGTGACCGCGACCCGGTCGCCCTCGGCCACCCCGATCCGCTCCGCGAGCCGGGGATGCAGCTCCACGAACGGTCCTGGCGCCGCCGCGTTCAGCTCCGCCACCCGCCGGGTCTGCGCCCCCGACTGGTACTGGGAGACGACCCGCCCGGTCGTCAGCACCACCGGGTACTCCTCGTCCGTCTCCTCCGCCGCCGGACGGTGCGTCACCGGGACGAACCTGGCCCGCCCGTCGTCCGTGGCGAACCGGTCCAGGAAGAGCCGCGGCGTACCGGAGTGCTCCTCGTCCGGGCAGGGCCAGAACACCCCGTCCTCCGCCACGATCCGCTCGTAGGTGATGCCCGCGTAGTCGGCGGGGCCGCCCGCCGAGGCCCGCCGCAGCTCGTCGAAGACCTCCCGCGGATCGGTCGGGAAGCCCTTGCCGTGCCCCAGGAGCGCGGCCAGACCGTTCAGCACCTCCAGGTCACTGCGTACCCCTTCCGGAGCGGTCACCGCCTTCTGCCGCAGCAGCACCCGGCCCTCCAGATTGGTCGTGGTCCCGCTCTCCTCCGCCCACTGCGTGACCGGCAGCACCACATCGGCCAGCGCCGCCGTCTCCGACAGCACCACGTCCGCGACCGCCAGGAAGTCCAGCGACCGCAGCCGCTCCTCGATGTGCCCGGCGCGCGGGGCGGAGACGACCGGGTTGGAGCCCATCACCAGCAGCGTCTTTACATCCGACCCCAGCGCGTCCAGCAGCTCGTACGCACTGCGGCCGGGCCCCGGCAGCGAGTCGGGGTCCACGCCCCACACCCCGGCCACATGGCGGCGTGCCGCCGGATCGGTGAGCTTGCGGTAGCCGGGCAGCTGGTCGGCCTTCTGGCCGTGCTCGCGGCCACCCTGCCCGTTGCCCTGACCGGTCAGACAGCCGTAGCCGGACAGCGGGCGCCCGGCCCGGCCGGTGGCCAGACAGAGGTTGATCCAGGCACCGACCGTGTCCGTGCCCTTCGCCTGCTGCTCGGGGCCCCGGGCGGTCAGCACCATGCCGGTCTCCGCATCGCAGAACATCTCCACGGCCGCGCGCAGCTGCGGCACCGCGACGCCGGTGATGCGCTCCACCAGCTCCGGCCAGTGCGCCATCACCCCGGCCCTGGCCTCGTCCCAGCCGCTCGTACGGGAGCCGATGAACTCCTCGTCGACCCGGCCGTCCGCCACCACCAGATGCAGCATGCCGAGCGCCAGCGCCAGATCGGTGCCCGGCCTGGGCGCCAGATGGAGATCCGCCTGCTCGGCGGTCCTGGTGCGGCGCGGATCGATGACGATCAGCTTGCCGCCGTTCTCGCGCAGCTCCGTCAGATAGCGCAGCGCGGGCGGCATCGTCTCGGCGATGTTCGACCCCACGAGGATCACGCACCCGGTGCGGGGGATGTCCTCCAGGGGGAACGGCAGCCCGCGGTCGAGGCCGAAGGCCCGCTGGTGCGCGGCAGCCGCCGACGACATGCAGAAACGGCCGTTGTAGTCGATCTGCGAGGTGCCGAGCACCACCCGGGCGAACTTCCCGAGCGTGTACGCCTTCTCGTTGGTCAGCCCGCCACCGCCGAACACGCCCACGGCGTCCGCCCCGTGCGCCGCCCGGGTCCCGCGCAGCCCGTCCGCGATCCGCTCCAGGGCCTCGTCCCAGCCGGCCGGTTCCAGCTCACCGCTCACGGCGCTGCGTACGAGCGGTCCGGTCAGCCGTACCGCCGACGAGAGCACGGCGGGCGCGGTCCTGCCCTTGCCGCACAGGGCTCCGCGGTTGACGGGGAAGTCGGTACGCTCCACGACCTCGACCACCGTGCCATCGGTGACGGGTCGCAGATTCATCCCGCACTGCAGGGCGCAGTACGGGCAGTGGGTGGACGTCTCGGTGCTGGCCATATGCCCAGCGTGCGAGCCGGGTATTACGAGGGCCACTGCTTCCGGTTACGCACCGGGTACACCCGCCTCAGCCCGGCCCGGACCCGGCGGTGAGGTTCGGGACTTCTACCGCCCGCCGGCCGCCAGCGCCTCCGTGACGCCCTGCTCCCGCGGCCCCAGGAACTGCGGATCCGGCCGGAACACGACGTCCAGCCCCGCCTTCGCCGAGGCGAACAGCTCCCGCGCGCCGCCGTAGTACCAGGTCGCGTCGTGTACGGCGTCGACCCCGACCCCGTACGCGTCGATCCCGGCCGTACGGCACAGCGCGATCGCCCGCCGGATGTGGAATCCCTGGCTCACCAGGACCGCCCGGTCGACCCCGAAGATCTTCTTGGCCCGCACACAGGAGTCCCAGGTGTCGAACCCGGCGTAGTCGCTGACGATCCGCCCGTCCGGCACCCCGCGCTCGGTGAGATACGTCCGCATCGCGTCCGGCTCGTCGTACTCCACCCGGCTGTTGTCCCCGGTGACCAGCACGACCTTCACCTTGCCCGTCCGGTACAGCTCGGCGGCCGCGTCGAGCCGGTGCGCGAGATACGGCGACGGCCTGCCCCGCCACAGCCCGGCCCCGAACACGAGCGCGACCTTCTGCGCGGGCGCGTCGGCCGTCGTCCGTACCCGCGCGTCGGCCGTGGCGTGCATCCAGGTGGAGGGCGCGAGACCCACCACGCAGGCCACCATGAGCCCCTGCACGACCAGCCGCTGCCCACGGCGGGTCCGCGGCAGCCGCGCCATACGCGGCAGCCGCAGCAGTGACGGCCCCCGCCGAATCGGCCACCTCAGCCGCCCCACCCATCCGGGCATTCCCGGCAGTCTCACTCGTCCCCGCGGCATGCAAGCCCCCTGTCGGTCCGCCGTCTTCACGTTCTGCTGTCCCCTATGACCGGACGAACGAAAGGCCGAAAGAGTTCACTCGTCCACGACATCCGCGGTGAGCCCATGGCAAACACCCGTCACCCTCGCGCAACGGCACGGCAACCTCCACCGGGCACCATCGGTTCATGACGGCGCCGGCATCGGAACACCCCCGTGAGTCCCTGCCCCTCGACAGCACCGCGCAACTCCTGACCCGCATCACCGATCAACTCGGCACCCAGCTCAGCCTCGTCTCCCTGAACGGAACCCGCAGGCCCATGCACCTCACCCCCGCCCCCACGCTGGTCGCCGTCGCGCACGGCAGCCGGGACCCCCGGGCCCTGCGCACCGTCCTGGAACTCCTCGACCGGGTCAGGGAACTCCGCCCCGGCCTCGACGTCCGCCTGGGCCACATCGAGCTGAACGAACCCCTCCTGCCCCGGACGCTGGCCGCCGTGGGCGCCGGAGAAGCCGTACTCGTACCGCTGCTCCTCTCCCGCGGCCACCACGTCAAGCACGACCTGCCCGCAGCCGCGGCCGGCGCGCCCGCCCTGCGGAGCCGGATCGCCGCACCGCTCGGCCCGCACCCGCTGCTCGTCGAAGCACTGTGCGGGCGGCTCGCCGAGGCCGGCTGGGACCCCGCGGACGGCACGAGCCGCAGCGCCGCCGTCGTGCTCGCAGCCGCCGGTTCGCGCGACCCCGACTCCGCGGCCGACACCCGCCGCACGGCCCGGATGCTCAGCGACCGGCTCGGCGGCATACCCGTCGTACCCGCCTACGCGTCCGCCGCCGCACCCACCGTCCCGGCCGCCGTACGCGCCCTCGCCGCCCGGGGCCGCCACCGGATCGCCATCGCCTCGTACTTCACCGCACCCGGCCGCTTCGCCACCGCCGCGGCAGCCGCCGCACCGGGGGCCGCCGCGGCCCCGCTCGGCGCGCACCCGGCGATGGCCCGGCTGCTCCTGCACCGGTACGACGCGGCACTCGGACACGAATCCCCGGTGAACGAGCGGCTCCTGACGTCCGCCTGACCCCGGTTTGTCAGCCCCGCCGATTACTGTCGGAACCATGGACGGTACGCACGGCAGCCACGACACACACACGGCCGCATACGGGGCCAGGGACACCGAGCGCTGGGACACCGAGCCCGACAAACGGCCGGGCCGCACCGCGTTCCAGCGCGACCGCGCCCGCGTGCTGCACTCGGCCGCCCTGCGCCGACTCGCCGGGAAGACCCAGGTGGTCACCCCCGGCACCCGCAGCCCCGCCTGGGACGCCAGCCCCAGGACCCGGCTCACGCACTCCCTGGAGTGCGCCCAGGTCGGCCGCGAGCTGGGGGCCGCGCTCGGCTGCGACCCCGATCTGGTCGAGACGGCGTGCCTCTCCCACGACATGGGCCACCCGCCGTTCGGGCACAACGGGGAGCAGGCGCTCAACGACTTCGCATCGGACTGCGGCGGTTTCGAGGGCAATGCCCAGTCGCTGCGTCTGCTCACCCGCCTCGAACCCAAGCGGTTCGTGCGCGACACCCACAGCGGCGAGCTCGTCAGCGTCGGGCTCAATCTGACCCGTGCCGCCCTGGACGCCGCCACGAAGTACCCCTGGCCGCGCGGCGGCCACCCCACCGACCCCGCCTCGCCGAAATTCGGGGTGTACGAGGACGACCTGCCGGTCTTCGACTGGGTCCGCGAAGGCGCCCCTGGGGACCGCATCTGCTTCGAGGCCCAGGTCATGGACTGGTCCGACGACGTCGCGTACTCGGTGCACGACTTCGAGGACGGACTGCACGCCGGGCACATCGACCCCAACTGCCTCTTCGCCGAACCGGAGCGGCGCGACATCTGGGCCGTCGCCATCGGCCGGTACGTACCGGCGGACACCGACCCGCAGGAGCTCGCGGACGCCCTGGACCGGCTCATCGACCAGGACTGGTGGCCGCACAACTACGACGGATCGGCTGTCGCCCAGGCCCGGCTGAAGGACGCGACGAGCCAGCTCATCGGCCGGTTCTGCCAGGCCGCCGAGGCCGCCACGTACGAGCAGCACGGCCCCGGACGCCTCAGCCGTTACGGCGCGGAGCTCGTCGTCCCCCGCGAGGCGCGCAACGAATGCGCCGTCCTGAAGGCCGTCGCCGACCGTTACGTCATGCAGCGCGCCGAGCAGGAGGTCATCCGCGCCGACCAGCGCGTCGTCATCGCCGAGCTGGCCGCCGCACTCACCGCCCGCGCACCGGAAGGACTGGAACCGCAGTTCCGCGCGCAGTACGAGAGCGCGGCGGACGACCGGGCCCGCAAGCGCGTCCTGGTCGACCAGATCGCCGCCCTCACCGACGCCTCCGCGCTCTCCCTGCACACGGCCCTCACCATGCGCAGCTCCTGACCCGCCACCGGCAGGCACCGGGCGCCGGGCGCGGCGATGCGGCCGACCGTGCCACAAGTGGTGTGCTGACCACTGGGTGTGACCTGATCGGGGCACACCCCCTTTCGCCATCACGCTGTGTGCGGGACGCTCGCAGGTGGCGGCGGAGCACAGCACCAGCACCGAGGAGGCACAAGTGGTCGACGCACATCGCACGTTCGTCATCGTCGGCGGAGGACTGGCAGGAGCGAAGGCAGCGGAAACACTCCGTGCCGAGGGCTTCAGCGGCCGGGTGATCCTGATCGGCGATGAGCGTGACCATCCGTACGAACGGCCTCCGCTCTCCAAGGGATATCTGGGCGGCAAGGAGGAACGGGACAGCGTCTTCGTCCACGAGACGGCCTGGTACGCCGGGGCCGACATCGAGCTCCACCTCGGCCAGCCGGTCACGGCCATCGACCGTGCCGCCCGCTCCGTGCAGCTCGGTGACAACACCGTCATCCACTACGACAAGCTGCTCCTCGTCACCGGCGCCGAACCCCGCCGGCTCGACATCCCGGGTACGGATCTGGTCGGCGTCCACCATCTGCGCCGCCTCGCCCACGCCGACCGGCTGCGCAACGTCCTGGCCGCCCTCGGCCGGGACAACGGCCACCTGATCATCGCCGGAGCGGGCTGGATCGGCCTGGAGGTGGCGTCGGCGGCCCGTGGCTACGGCGCGGAGGTGACCGTCGTCGAACCCGAGCAGACCCCGCTGCAACAGGTCATCGGCCCCGAGCTCGGTCAGATCTTCACCGATCTGCACAGCGAGCACGGCGTCCGCTTCCGCTTCGGTGCCCGCCTCACCGAGATCACCGGCCAGGACGGCATGGTCCTCGCCGTCCGCACCGACGACGGCGAGGAGCACCCCGCCCACGACGTGCTCGCCGCGATCGGCGCCGCCCCACGTTCGGCCCTCGCCGAGGCGGCAGGACTCGAACTGGCGGACCGGGCGCACGGCGGCGGCATCGCCGTCGACGCCTCGCTGCGCACCTCCGACCCGCACATCTTCGCCGCGGGCGACGTGGCCGCCGTGCAGCACCCGCTGCTCGGCACCCGGCTGCGGGTGGAGCACTGGGCGAACGCGCTGAACGGCGGCCCGGCCGCCGCCCGCGCCATGCTCGGCCAGGAGGTCAGCTACGACCGGGTGCCCTACTTCTTCTCCGACCAGTACGACCTCGGCCTCGAATACTCGGGCTGGGCACCGCCCGGCAGCTACGACCAGGTCGTCATCCGCGGCGACGCGGGCAAGCGCGAGTTCATCGCCTTCTGGCTGAAGGACCGCAAGGTCCTGGCCGGGATGAACGTCAACGTCTGGGACGTCACCGAGAGCATCCAGCAGCTGATCCGGGCCGGCGGGCAGATCGATCCCGACGCGCTCGCCGATCCGTCGGTACCGCTGGAATCCCTGCTCTGACCGTGCAGGAGCGGCCGGGAGCCCTGCAAGGATGCTCCCGGCCGCCCCGCCCGTTCCACGGATCACACCGTCGTGCGGTCCGGGTGTCGTAGCCCACCCGTAGACTTCACGGGTGGCAGGCAGGATCAATGACGACGACGTGAAGGCGGTCCGGGACGCGGTCCCGATCGACGCCGTCGTTTCCGAGTACCTCCAGCTGCGCAACGCGGGCGGCGGAAATCTCAAGGGACTCTGCCCCTTCCACGACGAGAAGTCTCCCTCCTTCCAGGTCAGCCCCAGCAAGGGGCTGTTCCACTGCTTCGGCTGCCAGGAGGGCGGCGACACGATCGCCTTCGTGATGAAGATCGACCACCTCACCTTCTCCGAGACGGTCGAGCGCCTCGCCGCCAAGGCGGGCATCACCCTGCGGTACGAGGAGGGCGGCTACAACCCCTCCCACCAGCGCGGCGAACGCATCAGGCTGGTCGAGGCGCACAAGGCCGCCGCCCAGTTCTACATCGAGCAGCTGGACAGTGCCGAGGCCGAGATCGGCCGGAAGTTCCTCGCGGGACGCGGCTTCGACCAGGCTGCCGCCGCCCACTTCGGCGTCGGCTACAGCCCCGCCGGCTGGGACCACCTCACCCGCTATCTGCGCGGCCAGGGCTTCAGCGACAAGGAGCTCATCACCTCCGGCCTCTCCCAGGACGGCCGCCGCGGCCCCATCGACCGCTTCCGCGGCCGGCTGATGTGGCCGATCAGCGACACCTCCGGAGAGATCGTCGGCTTCGGCGCGCGCAAGCTGCGCGACGACGACAACGGACCGAAGTACCTCAACACCCCGGAAACGTCGATCTACAAGAAGTCCCAGGTGCTGTACGGGATCGACCTGGCCAAGAAGGACATCGCCAAGGCCAGCCGGGCCGTCGTCGTCGAGGGCTACACCGACGTCATGGCCTGCCACCTCGCCGGGGTCACCACCGCCATCGCCACCTGCGGCACGGCCTTCGGCAACGACCACATCAAGCTCCTGCGCCGCCTCCTGATGGACAACGGCAGCGCCCGGGTGATCTTCACCTTCGACGGTGACTCCGCGGGCCAGAAGGCCGCCCTGCGCGCCTTCGAGGACGACCAGAAGTTCGCCGCCGAGACCTACATCGCGATCGCCCCGGACAACATGGACCCGTGCGATCTGCGGCTGGCCAAGGGCGACGAGGCCGTCCGCGACCTCGTCGAACCCCGTACCCCGCTCTTCGAGTTCGCACTGCGCCAGATCGTCGGCCGGTACGACCTGGAGACCCCGGCCGGCCGCGCCGCCGCGCTCGACGAGGCCGCACCCGTCGTCGCGAAGATCAAGACGAGCAGTGTGCAGCGCGAGGTGGCCGTCCAGCTCGCCGGCTTCGTCGGCATCCTCGACCAGGAGTTCGTCGTACGCCGCGTGGCACAGATCGCCCGCTGGGCCCGCGACCGGGGCGACCGCGGCCCCGCACAGGGCCCGTCCCGTGGCGGCTCCCACCACCAGCAGCCCGGCCCCTCCTCCGCCGCCCCTTCGGGCCCCTCCGGCCCCGCGCTCAACCTCCGCAGCCCCGCCCACCGCACCGAGCGCGAGCTGCTCAAGCTGGCCCTCCAGAAGCCCGCCCTGGTGTCACCGGCCTTCGACGCCTACGGGATCGACGAGTTCACCGCCCCGCCCTACGCGGCGGTCCGGCAGTGCATCGCGGAGGCGGGCGGCGCCGAACAGGGCCTGGCCGAGACCCGCGAGTACCTGGTCAACGTCCTGGACGCCGCCCCCGACGACACCGTGCGCAACCTCGTCACCGAGCTGGCCGTCGAGGTCTTCCACGGCAAGTCCATCGACGAGACGTACGCGGGCATGCAGCTCGTCCAGGTCCGGCTGCGCGCCGTCGACCGCCGCATCGACGACGTGCAGGGCAGCCTCGCCCGCCTCGGCAGCAACGTGGCCCCCGAGCATCTGGCCGCTGCGCAGAACGAGGTCTGGGTCCTCCAGCAGTACGCCCAGTCCCTCCGCGGCAACGGCGCAGACGCGCTCTGACGCGCCCGCACCGCCCCGAGCGGACCCGCCCGGTAACCGGCCGGTCACGCACAGGACTCAGAAAGTCACCGCACGCCCCTCGTGGCAGCGATGTGTCGTACCCCACACTGGGTGGCGGTGCCTGAGTCATCGGAGCGCGGTCGGTCCACCGGAGGCGGACCCCACACCCGCCGCGCTCCGGCAGCGCGATCACCTGGAGGTCGCCCCCGTGCAGACCCGGACCGTGACGAGCCCGACCGAGCATGTCCCGGCGATCCCCTCGCAGAACCGGGCCGTGCGCCATCCGGAGGCCGCAGCGGCTCCACCCGGGGAGGTGGGCGACACAGTGATGGAGGAGCTCCCGGAGGTGCCCGAACGCCCGGAGCGGCCGAGCCGCCCGGACACCGGAGGCACCTCGTCCGACCTGTTCCGCCAGTATCTGCGCGAGATCGGCAGGATTCCGCTGCTCACCGCCGCGGAGGAGGTGGAGCTCGCCCGCCGCGTCGAAGCGGGGCTCTTCGCCGAGGAACGGCTGGCCCGCACCCCGGACCCCGACTCCCGCCTCGCCGTCGACCTGGACCGTCTCGTGGTCATGGGACGGATGGCGAAGCGCCGGCTCATCGAGGCCAATCTCCGCCTCGTCGTCTCCGTCGCCAAACGCTATGTGGGCCGCGGGCTCACGATGCTCGATCTCGTCCAGGAGGGAAACCTCGGACTGATCAGGGCCGTCGAGAAGTTCGACTACGCCCGGGGCTACAAATTCTCCACGTACGCGACCTGGTGGATACGCCAGGCCATGTCCCGCGCACTCGCCGACCAGGCACGGACCATCCGGGTCCCCGTCCACGTCGTCGAACTGATCAACCGCGTCGTACGGGTCCAGCGCCGCATGCTCCAGGAGCGGGGCTACGAACCGACGGCCGAAGAGGTCGCCGCCCAGCTCGACCTGACGCCCGAACGGGTCGGCGAGGTGCTGCGCCTCGCCCAGGAACCCGTCTCGCTGCACGCCCCGGTCGGCGAGGAGGACGACGTCGCCTTCGGTGACCTCATCGAGGACGGCGACGCGACGTCCCCCGTCGAGTCCGCCGCGTTCCTGCTGCTGCGCGAACACCTGGAGGCCGTGCTCTCCACGCTCGGGGAGCGCGAGCGCAAGGTCGTCCAGCTGCGCTACGGGCTGGCCGACGGGCGGCCCCGCACGCTCGAAGAGATCGGCCGGATCTTCGGCGTGACGCGCGAACGCATCCGCCAGATCGAATCCAAGACCCTCAACAAACTGCGGGACCACGCCTTCGCCGACCAGCTCCGCGGCTACCTCGACTGACCGGACCTGCCCCAGGCCGTGCCCTAGTCCACCTCGGCCAGCGCCTCGGCGAACTGCGCCGCGTACAGCCGGGCATACGCACCCTTGGCCGCCAGCAGACCGTCGTGCGTGCCCTGCTCGACGATCGACCCGTTCTCCATCACCAGGATCACGTCCGCGTCCCGGATCGTGGAGAGCCGGTGCGCGATCACGAAGCTGGTCCGGCCGTGCGCGAGGCGTGCCATCGCCTTCTGGATCAGCACCTCGGTACGGGTGTCCACCGAGCTCGTCGCCTCGTCGAGCACCAGGATCACCGGGTCGGACAGGAACGCCCGCGCGATGGTGATCAGTTGCTTCTCGCCCGCGCTGACCCCGGAACCCTCGTCGTCGATCACCGTGTCGTAACCGTCCGGCAGGGTGCGGATGAAGCGGTCGGCGTGGGCCGCCCTGGCCGCCTCCTCGATCTCTTCCCGGCCGACCTCGCGCGAAGCGCCGTACGCGATGTTGTCCGCGATCGTTCCGCCGAACAGCCAGGTGTCCTGGAGGACCATGCCTATCCCCGACCGCAGCTCGTCGCGCGACATCGTCGACACGTCGGTGCCGTCGAGGACGATCCGGCCGCCCGTCACCTCGTAGAACCGCATCAGCAGATTGACGAGCGTCGTCTTGCCGGCCCCGGTCGGGCCGACGATCGCGACGGTGTGACCCGGCTCCACGCTCAGCGACAGGTTCTCGATGAGCGGCTTGTCCGGTTCGTAGCGGAAGGACACCTTCTCCAGCGAGACGCTGCCCACCTTCGCCGGCGAGGCGCCGCCCAGCGGCTTGCCGGGACGCTCACGCGGCTCGGGGTCCGGGTCCGGCTCCTGCTCCTCGGCGTCCAGCAGCTCGAAGACCCGCTCGGCCGACGCGACGCCCGACTGCACCAGGTTCGCCATCGAAGCGACCTGCGTCAGCGGCATCGAGAACTGCCGCGAGTACTGGATGAACGCCTGCACATCGCCGATGGACAGGGCGCCGGAAGCGACCCGCAGCCCGCCGACGACCGCGACCAGCACGTAGTTCAGGTTCGACACGAACATCATCAGCGGCTGCATGATCCCGCTGTTGAACTGGGCCTTGAAGCCCGCCTCGTACAGCCCGTCGTTCTGCTCGGCGAAGTCCCGCGCGGACTCCTCCTGCCGCCCGAAGACCTTCACCAGGGTGTGACCGGTGTACATCTCCTCGATATGGGCGTTGAGCCTGCCCGTCACCTTCCACTGCTGCACGAACTGCGGCTGCGAGCGCTTCCCGACCCGGGCCGCGACGAACACCGACACCGGGATCGTCACCAGGGCGACCAGCGCCAGCAGCGGCGAGATCCAGAACATCATGATCAGGACGCCGATGATGGTCAGCAGGGAGTTGATGAGCTGACCCATCGTCTGCTGCATCGTCTGCGAGATGTTGTCGATGTCGTTCGTCGCACGGCTCAGCACCTCGCCGCGCTTCTGCCGGTCGAAGTACGAGAGCGGCAGCCGCGCCAGCTTCGTCTGGAGGTCCTCGCGCAGCTGGAACACGATCCGGTTGATCACCCGGATCGACAGCCGCGTCGACACCAGCATCAGCAGCCCCGCGCCCACATAGACCGCCAGCGCCACCAGCAGGACGTTCCCCACCGCACCGAAGTCGATGCCGTCGCCAGGGGTGAAGTCCACCTTGGACAGCATGTCGGCGAGACCGCCGCTGCCCTCCTCCCGCAGCCCCTCGATGGCCTCGGCCTTCGTGGTCCCCTCCCGCATCCCGCGGCCGACGACCCCCGCGAAGATCAGGTCGGTCGCCTTCCCGAGGATCTTCGGACCGACCACCGAGAGCCCCACGCTCAGCGCGACGGCGACGAGCATCGCGTACAGCGAGGACTTCTCCTGGCTGAACCTCTTCAGCAGCCGCTTCCCGGACCCCTTGAAGTCCATGGACCGCTCGGTCGGAGCGCCGCCCGCCATCATGCGTCCGCCAGGCCCGGCCATTACGCGGCCTCCGCTTCCGTCAGCTGGGAGAGCACGATCTCCCGGTACGTTTCATTGCCGTCCATCAGCTCGTGATGGGTGCCGGTCCCGACGACCCGGCCCTCGTCCAGCACCAGAATCCGGTCGGCGTCACGGATGGTCGACACCCGCTGCGCCACGATCAGTACCGTCGCCCCCGCCGTCTCCCGCGCGAGCGCCCCGCGCAGCGCGGCGTCCGTCGCGTAGTCCAGCGCCGAGAACGAGTCGTCGAAGAGGTAGATCTCCGGGCGCTGCACCAGCGTCCTGGCGATCGCCAGACGCTGCCGCTGCCCACCGGAGACATTCGTCCCACCCTGCGCGATCGGCGCGTTCAGCCCCTGCTCCAGCTCTGCCACGAACTCCTTGGCCTGTGCGACCTCCAGGGCGTGCCAGAGCTCCTCGTCGGTCGCGTCCGGATTCCCGTACCGCAGATTCGTCGCGACCGTCCCGGAGAACAGATACGGCTTCTGCGGCACCAGGCTCACGGTCTTCGCCAGCAGCACCGGTTCGAGCGTGCGCACGTCCACACCGTCGACCAGCACCTCGCCGCCCGTCGCGTCGAACAGCCGCGGTACGAGTCCGAGCAGCGTCGACTTCCCGCTGCCCGTCGACCCGATGATCGCGGTCGTCTCACCGGGCCGCGCCACCAGGTCCACCGCACGCAGCACGGGCTCCTCGGCGCCCGGGTAGCGGAACTCCGCTCCCCGCACCTCCAGATGGCCGTGACGGCGCAGCTCCGTGACGGGGGCCACGGGCGGCACCACGCTCGAATCGGTCTCCAGGACCTCCTGGATGCGCTCGGCGCAGACCTCGGCGCGCGGCACCATCATGAACATGAAGGTGGCCATCATCACCGCCATCACGATCTGCATCAGATACGCGAGGAACGCGGTCAGCGCGCCGATCTGCATCCCGCCGCTGTCGATTCGGTGCGCACCGAACCAGACCACGGCGATGGACGACAGGTTCACCACCGTCATGACGATCGGGAACATGAACGACATCAGCCGGCCGGTCGCCACCGACACGTCCGTCAGACCGGTGTTCGCACCCCGGAACCGCTCCTCCTCGTACGCGTCCCGGACGAAGGCGCGGATGACGCGGTTGCCGGTGATCTGCTCGCGCAGCACCCGGTTCACCGTGTCGAGCCGCTCCTGCATCGTGCGGAACAGCGGGCGCATCTTCTTCACGATGAGGCTCACCGAGATGCCGAGGACCGGCACCACGGCCAGCAGCACGGCGGAGAGCGGCACGTCCTGCCCGAGCGCCATGATGATGCCGCCGACACACATGATCGGCGCCGAGACCATCAGGGTGAACGCCATCAGGACCAGCATCTGGACCTGCTGCACGTCATTGGTCGTACGGGTGATCAGTGACGGCGCACCGAAGCGGCCGAGCTCACGCGCGGAGAAGGACTGCACCCGGTCGAAGACCGAGGCCCGGAGATCCCGTCCGAGCGCGGACGCGGTCCGCGCACCGTAGTAGACCGCCCCGACGTTGCACAGGACCTGGACGACGCTCACGGCGATCATGACGCCGCCGAACTCCAGGATGTAGCCCGTGTCCCCCTTCACGACACCGTTGTCAATGATGTCCGCGTTGAGGCTGGGCAGGTAGAGGCTGGCGCAGGTCTGCAGCAGCTGGAGAAAGACCAGCAGTGCGATGGGTTTTCGGTACGGGCCGAGATAGGTCCGCAGAATTTTTATGAGCACGCGTGTCTCTCGGAGTCGGCGTTGGGCAGAGGCCGAACCATTTTCCGGCACTCCGCACCACGACCGCGAACGCTTTTCCTCAAGCCCAGGTCAAACCTGCGAGGCGCCCCCGCCGGCGCAGCCTCAGACGGAACCGCCGAACGCCCCGGGGTGGATCTGATCCCGGGTGGCCCCGTACTGCTGGCGCACGGCCCGCCCGACCGGCAGCTCGTCGCCGGGCTCCAGCACCTGCGCCGAGGCGCCCTGCCAGGCCGGGGGAGTACGAGGGTCGAGCGTCCCCTTCGAGACCCCGAGCGACCATGCCGCCTGCCGGGCCGCACCCAGCGCCGCGTACTCGGCGGGCTGCGGCACGACGACCTGCGTACCGAACACCGCGGGCGCCAGCGCCTGCACGGCGGGCAGTTCGGCCGCGGCGCCCAGCAGGAACACCCGGCGCACCTCGACCCCACGGCCGCGCAGCACGTCCAGCGCGTCGGCCAGCGAGCACAGCATCCCCTCGAACGCGGCCCGCGCCAGATGCTCCGGCTTCATCGACTCGCGCCGCAGCCCGCTCAGCGTTCCCGCGGTGTGCGGCAGTTGCGGGGTGCGCTCACCTTCCAGATACGGCAGGAGTACGAGCCCGGAGGCGCCCGGCGTCGACTTCAGCGCCAGAGCGGACAGCTCGTCGAGCCCTTCGACCCCCAGCATCTCGGCGGTACCGCGCAGGGCCCGTACCGCGTTGGACGTGTGCACGACCGGCAGATGCATCCCGGTGGCGTCGGCGAACGAGGTGATCATCCCGGTCGGATCGGCCAGCGCCTCGTGGTGCACGGCCATCACGGAACCGGAGGCCCCCAGCGACACCACGGCGTCACCGACCGCCACCCCGAGCCCGAAGGCCGCGGCCATCGTCTCGCCCGTACCCGCGGAGATCAGCAGCCCCTCCGGCGTGGTCCCGGCGGATTCCGACGGGCCGAGCACCTCGGGGAGGGTCGCCTGGTGGCCGAGCGCGAGCTCGACGAGATCGGGACGGTAGGAGGCGGAACCCGCCGACCAGTACCCCGTCCCGGAGGCGGCGCCGCGGTCGGTGGTCCGCCGGGACGGGCGGCCGAGCAGCTGCCACACCAGCCAGTCGTGCGGCTGCATGACGGCGGCGACGCGCTGGGCGTTCTCCGGCTCGGTCCGCGCCAGCCAGCGCAGCTTCGCCACCGGCTGAGCGGCCTGCGGCACGGCACCGACCGCCTCGGCCCAGGCCTGGCGGCCACCGAGCCCGTCGATCAGATCGGCGGCGGCGACCTGCGCCCGCCGGTCGTTGCCGAGCAGCGCGGGACGTACGAGATTGCCCTGGTGGTCCAGGGGGACGAGGCCGTGCTGCTGGGCGGAGACGCCGATGGCCTCCACGCCTTCGAGCAGCCCGCCGGAGGCCGCCTCGCCGAGCGAGAGCAGCCAGACCTGCGGATCGACCTCGGAGGCCTTCGCCTCGACAGGGTGTGCGGCATACCCCTGCCGCAGCACGGCGCCCGTGTCCGTGTCACAGACGACGATGTGAGTGAAGGCGGAAGAACTGTCCAAGCCGGCGACTATGCCCATACCCAGGATTCTGCCGCACCGGCGGGCTTTCCCGCACCGGACGGCCGTCGGACGTCCGGCGCGGGCCCGTCAGGCCGCCCTAGGTATTGGTGGTGCCCCAGTCGTCGCCACCGTTGTGCGCGCTGCGTTCGCGCAGCGAGCGCACCCGGTCGGCGACGGACGCGGGCACCCGGTCCCCGACCTTGTCGCCGACCTTCTCGCTCACCGAGTGGTAGGCCTTGCCGGCGAACTCCCGGCCGCCCTGGGCCGCCGACTCCGCGGCATTCCGGACAGCGGGGTTCTGGGCCAGCTGCTGGGCGGACTTCTTCAGTTGCTCGTAACGCTCGCGCCCGGCTCGCGTGCCGAGCACGTAACCGAGGGCCATTCCGGCGATGAACGTGAGCCGGTACCGCATGGCTGCCACCCTTCCTTCGCTCCGTGCGACGTGTGCTTGCCCGCCTACCCGTGGGCACCCGAGATCACCCCGGGCGGAACCGATTGGCGGAGCACCCCCCTGCTTGCGCTAATGTATGTGTCGCAGCGAACGCGCGCCGCCCGGCAGCCGCCAGGTAGGTACGATTCGAGGCAACGCCACAATCCCCTGTAGCTCAATTGGCAGAGCAGCCGGCTGTTAACCGGCAGGTTACTGGTTCGAGTCCAGTCGGGGGAGCGCGATCCTCTGTAGCTCAATTGGCAGAGCAGCCGGCTGTTAACCGGCAGGTTACTGGTTCGAGTCCAGTCGGAGGAGCAAACAGGAAAAGGACCCCTCGGGGTCCTTTTTCGCGTGCCCACCGCACCCGCCCACACCTCTTGGACGGACCCCGGCCGTGACACTTTCGTGGGGACTTCGCGACGGCCGGAACCGGGCAGCCACCAGCACAGTCCTCATGGTCATGCGAAGCGGGGCATCCGAAGCGAGAGATCGTATGACCGGCTATGCTGCGGCAGACGGGCGCACAGTTGTACGCGCCACGCCGAAACGGGGCGGTAGCTCAGCCGGTTAGAGCAGCGGACTCATAATCCGTCGGCCGTGGGTTCGAGTCCCACCCGCCCCACCAAGATCCCCAGGCAGAAACGTTCTGACCTGGGGAAACGTGTTGTGCGGGGCGTTTCGCGTGCGGCGTTCGCCTCGCGGGGGTGTGGCGAACGCGGGCCTTCGCATATCGAAGACGAGCCTGCATGGCTTTGACCTGGGTCTTTTATCGACGTCGCCGTGCGGCGTCGATGAACGATCCCACGGCCGTTGACGGAGGCGTCGCACTCCGCCCAACCTCACCGCATCGGCGCGACATTGCCCTCTCCGTACGTCGACCACCTCGTACGCGATGAGCGCCCGCCGTGAATGTTGGTGACGTATCATGGTTATGTACATCATGGACTAGCGGTGAGGAGTGGCTGGTATGTCTGTGACCCAGGTCGATCTTGATGACGAGGCGCTGGCCGAGGCGATGCGGCTCATGGGCACCTCGACGAAGAAGGAGACGGTCAACGGGGCTCTGCGGGATTACGTGGCGCGCGTCAAGCGGCTGGAGGCCGCGGAGAAGCTGGCCGCTCGGGGTGAGCGGGGCGAGTTCGAGGCTGCGGCTGCGGCGCGAGTGGCGGCCAAGCGCGCTCGGCGGGCAGCCTTCGAGTGATCACGTACCTCCTCGACACGTCCGCCTTGTGGCATCTCTTCCGTACGTCGGGGGCGTTGCGGTCCTGGGAAGGGCATATCGCGGCCGGTGTGTTCCACATCTGCGAGCCCACGAGGGCGGAGTTCCTCTACTCGGCCATGAGCCCGGCCCATCGGGACGAGTTGGCAGAAGAGCTGGATGCTCTCTGCCGTTTCTCGCCGGTTCCCAAGAACGCGTGGCGCTGGGTCGACACCGCGCAGTACAAGCTCACCCAGCGGGCGCAGCACCGCGCCGCCGGAGCCGTTGATCTCCTGGTGTGTGCGACAGCGGTCCATCACGGTCACACGGTGCTCCACGTGGACAACGACTTCGCCGCTGTGGCGGCGGTCCTCAAGGAAGTGCAGCAAAGGGACGTGCGCGCCTGACTTCCGGCCATCCAAAGGGCGGTGTTTCGCCGACGCCCCCTGTGTGGATGTCATGGTCCAGTACACACCGTCACCTGAACCACCCGCTGGCGGCAGTTCTCTCAAGTCGAGACACCCTTGCCGGTTCCTTGGCCCCGCCGATGGTTGCCACCGAGATACAGATCCGCCGGCGGGCCTACCGCTGCTGCGAGGTCAACACGCCCTGCGCGCAGCGGCCCTTCTCGACCCGGTCGTCCACGGGCGCAATCGCCTCGTACCTTCGCCAGGCGAGTTCCTCGATGCACCTGTTCGCGAACAAAGCCGCCGCTGATGCGCGACCGTAGCCGACCACGCGAGCCCCGCCGGGACGGGCCTGGCGGGGCTCGCGGTGCTTGGACGGCCGGGCTGGAGGGTGTCGAGTTCCTCACCCTCGGCCGGCTGCTTCGGCAGTACCTCCCCAAGGGCGCGGACCTCCGTACAATCAGCCAGGCCGACCTGGACGCCATCGCCCATGAGCTCAACCATCGTCCGCGCAGGACCCACGGCTACCGCACTCCGGCAGAGGTCTACGCTGACTCCTGAACAGCGTTGATGCACTGACCGCTTGAGCTCGCCATCGTTTCCGAACGGAGCGCTGAGCCGAGGTGTCACCTCGTGTGACACCAAACTGCACACTCTGGCTGATTCACGCTTGATCTCCAGATTGCCGGCTATCGGCAGGGGTTGGCGGTGTCAGCGGACTCGCCCGGTGAGACGAGTCCTGTCTCGTAGGCGAGGACGACGGCCTGGGCCCGGTCGCGCAGGGTCAGTTTGGCGAAGATCCGGGCCACGTGGGTCTTCACTGTCGCCTCACTGAGCGTCAGTTCGCGTGCCAGTTCGGAATTGGAAAGACCTCGGCCCATGAGCGTCAGTACCTCGCGCTCGCGCGGCGTCAGCGCGGCCAGGTCTCGGTGGACGGCTGGGGTTGCGAGGTCCGAACCGGTTCTGGGGGCGCTGGGGGCGAAGCGTTCCACCAGGCGGCGGGTGATCGAGGGTGCGAGCAGGGCGTCACCGGTGTTGACCAGGCGTACGGCGGCGGCCAGATGCGCGGGGGTGACGTCCTTGAGCAGGAATCCGCTGGCTCCGGCGGCGAGGGCGGCGTAGACGTAGTGGTCGAGGTCGAACGTGGTCAGCATGATCACCCGGCAGTCCGGGGCCTGCGCGAGTATGCGGCGGGCGGCTTCCAGGCCGTCCATGATGGGCATCCGGATGTCCATCAGTACGACGTCGGGCCGCAGCCTCCGAACGGCGGCCACGGCCTCGGCTCCGTCGCCGGCCTCGCCCACCACGTCGATGCCGCGGGCGGTCAGGATCAGGCGGAAGCCGGTGCGGACCAGTTCCTGGTCGTCGGCGATCACGACGCGAGGGGCGGGCTCGGTGCGCGTCGTCATGGCCGGTCCAGCGGGATCCGGGCGCGGACGCGGTAGCCGCCGCCGAGGCGGCGGCGGGCATCCAGGTCGCCGCCGTAGACGGCGACCCGCTCCCGCAGGCCGAGCAGCCCGCGGCCCGTTCCGTCCGCCTGGCCCGGGACCGGCTCTCTCCGCGCCGGCCGGCTGCCCGACAGGACGCTCGGCCCGCTGTTCAGTACCTCGACTCGCAGGTAGTGGTCCGCGTATCGCACCGTCACCTCGGCTTTCGCTCCGTCCCCGTGCTTGAGGGCATTGGTCAGGGCCTCCTGAATGATCCGATAGGCGGTGACGTCGATCCCGGTCGGCAGCGGGCGCGGCTCGCCCGAGATGCGCATCTCCACGGGCAGGCCGGCAAAGGCGATCCGGTCGATCAGAGGGCTGAGGCGGCTCAGGCTCGGCTGTGGTGACAGGTCGATGTCGTAGGGCTCGTCGTCGCCGTTCTGCGCGGGTGCGAGCAGGCCGAGCAGGTGCCGCAGCTCGGTCATCGTGTTCCGCCCGGCAGTCTCGACGGCGCTCATCGCCGCCGCGGCCTCGTCGGGCATCGTGGCCAGCACCTCGCGGGCGGCCCCGGCCTGGACCACCATGAGGCTCACGTTGTGGCTGACGATGTCGTGGAGCTCGGCGGCGATCCTGGCCCGCTCGGCGTCGACCGCGGTCCGTGTCGCGCTCTCGCGCTCCCGCTCCAGCAGCCAGCCGCGCTCCTCGATGGCCGCCTGGTGCAGCCGCCGCGCCCGGACCGCTGCCACGCACAGCCAGCCGGCGGCGCCAACTGCCGCCGCCAGGGCGATGACCAGCCAGATCGTCCAGGATTCCCACACCGGGTCATCTTCGCAGCTGCACGACGCGCCCCGCATCAACCCCCGGATGCAGCTTCGTACATCCCCGGGATGACCTGCCCGGACGGATACATCCGGGGGGTGACGCCCCGTCCGCGGCCTCCGTCCTAAGTTCGAGCCATGACAACTGATCACGGCAGTGCCCGGCAAGTGGTGGTGCGGCTGGACGGCGTGCACAAGGAGTACGGCGACACGAAGGCATTGGACGGCCTGTCGCTGGAGATCAGGGCGGGGGACGCGGTCGCCGTGATGGGCCCTTCCGGCTGTGGCAAGTCCACCTTGCTCAACATGGTGGCCGGCCTGGACCGGCCGACCTCGGGCACGGTCGAGGTGCAGGGTCATGACCTCGGGAAACTGAACGAGACCGGCTTGGCGCTGTTCCGGCGGCGGAACGTCGGCATGATCTTCCAGTTCTTCAACCTCATCGATGATCTGCCGGCCCTGGACAATGTGGCGCTGGCCGCGCAGCTGACCGGCACCCCGGCCCGGCAGGCCCGCCGCCGTGCCCTGGAGCTCCTGGACGAACTCGGTGTCGCCGAACGCCGGAACAACTATCCGGCGACGCTCAGCGGCGGTGAGCGGCAACGGGTCGCCGTAGCAAGGGCGTTGATGAACCGCCCGGCCCTGCTGCTTGCCGACGAGCCGACCGGCGCCCTCGACAGCCGGTCGGGCGAGCAGGTGATGGATCTGCTGATCGACCTCAACCAGATAGGTCAGACCCTGTTGATCGTCACCCATGACCCGCAGCTGGCCACCCGCTGCGCCAGCCGGCTGATCGAGGTCGTCGACGGCCGGGTCGACCGCGAAAGCGCGCTGGAGGCGACCGTATGAGCGCCGTATGGAGAGCCTCCCGCGCGGCCGTGAAGCGCCGCCGGCTCCAGACCTTCGTCATCGGGCTCGTCGTGCTCTGCTCGACCACGACCGTTCTGCTCGCGCTTGGGCTGCTGGCCGCCGCCTCGGGCCCCTTCGACAAGGCCTACGCCGCACAGCGGGGTGCTCATACGGTGGCGGCCTTCGACACCACGAAGGTCTCGCAGGCGCAGTTGGCGCGGACCGCCCGGCAGCCTGGGGTGGAGGCCGCGGCCGGGCCGTTCGGACAGGCTGTCGTCGACATCCCCAAGGACTGGCTCTGGACGGCGGGCGGCACCCTCACGGTGGTGGGCCGGGCCGATCCGGCGGGCCCCGTGGACCGGATCGAACTCCTTGAGGGGCAATGGGCCACCGCACCCGGCGAGATCGTCGTCAACTGGTCCGTCCAGGGCTCCCCCGGCCCCGAGCTGCTCGGCACCAAGCTGGAGACCCCCGGCGGAGCGACGCTGACCGTCGTCGGATTCGCCGCCAGCATGAGCAAGTCGGCGAGCGCCTGGGTCTCGCCCGAGCAGATGGCCGCACTGCACCCGACCTCCGCCCAGATGCTCTACCGCTTCACGGACTCCTCGACGGAGGCCGAGCTGAGCGCCTCGCTGGCACGGGCCACCACGGGACTGCCCAAGGAATCGCTGACCGGCGCTCAGACCTGGCTCACCCTCAAGCAGGCATTCTCCGCGCTGGCCGACTCCTACCTCCCGTTCATCACATTCTTCGGCATCCTCGGCCTGCTCGTCTCCATCCTGATCGTCGGCAATGTGGTCAGCGGGGCGGTCGTCTCCGGGTACCGGCACATCGGGGTGCTCAAGGCCCTGGGCTTCACCCCCAACCAGGTCGTCGCCGTCTACCTGACGATGCTCTCCGTACCGGCGGTGGTGGGCTGCGTGCTGGGCACGCTGGCCGGCAACGCGCTGGCCGGGCCGATCCTTAAGGTCGCGTTCACCGGCATCGACGTGGGCCGTGCCTCGGTCGGCGACATCAGCCCGTGGGTGTCCGTGGCCTGCCTCGTGGGCATGCCCGCCCTCGTCCTGCTGGCCGCGCTGATCCCCGCCCTGCGCGCCCACCGGCTGCCCGCCGCGGAGGCGATCAGCGCGGGCGGCGCGCCGCGGACCGGGCGCGGGCTGCGCGTCCAGCGGCTGCTCGGCGCCACCCGGCTGCCGCGTCCGGTCAGTCTGGGCCTCGGCCAGCCGTTCGCCCGCCCCAGCCGCACCCTGCTGACCATGGCGGCCATCGTCCTCGGGGTCACCACGGTGACCCTGTCGACCGGACTGACCAGCACCATGGTGGCGTACGGCAATGTCGGGCGGGAGGACGGAGGTGCCAGGATCCACGTGACGACCGGGGGGACGGGCAACGACCAGCCCCCGCCCCGGCTCAGTGACCCGCAGATCGAGGAACGGTTGCGGTCCCTGCCGGGTGCGGAGGGGGTACGGGCCCGCGCGCTGTCCCAGGTGAACATGACCGGGCAGACCCAGCCGGTCTTCGCCGACTTCTACCGTGGCGACGATTCCTTGTACGAGCACACCATCGTCAAGGGCCGTGCGCCGGCCGCAGCGGGCGAGATCGTGGCCGGGCCGTCCTTCCTGACCCAGCGCGGGCTGAAGGTCGGTGACCGGGTCACTCTGGAGCTGAACGGCAGGCAGGTCTCCGTGACCGTGGTGGGTCGGCTCATCGAGGGCGACGCCCGGGCCTTGGAGGCCACTGGGGAGACCCTCGCCCAACTCGCACCGGACGCCCACGCCACCGAGTACACGGTACGGCTCGCCCCCGGCGCTGACGCGCGCGCCTACGCCGAGGAGGTCGAAGCACTCGACCCGGGCCTGCGCGCGTCGGTGGCGGACCAGGGTAACGCCGGCACCACCACAGTCATCACCTTCTCGACGGTGTTCACGGTGCTGCTGACCCTCGTCGCGTCGCTCGGTGTCTTCAACACCGTCCTGCTGAACACCCGTGAGCGGCGCCGGGACCTGGGCATGCTCAAGTCGATCGGGATGACACCCCGGCAGGTGGTGGTGATGACGGTGACCTCCGTCGCCGGGCTGGGCGCGGTCGGCGGGCTGATCGGCATCCCGCTCGGGATCGTGGCGCACCGCCTCGTCGTGGACAACGTCGGGGTGGTCGACTTCCCCGCGCATATGAAGGACGTGTGGGACGCGCCGCAGCTGGCCGCGATGCTCCTGGCGGGTGTGGCGATCGCCGTCCTCGGCGCCCTGGTCCCGGCCCGGTCGGCGGCCCGGATGACCATCGCCACGGTGCTGCACACCGAGTAGATCACCCGTCAGCACCAGCCTCTGGATCAGGCCCAAGGCAGCCGACGGCGGTCAGCCGTCGGCTGGCCGGCTCTACGGATACGCCCGTGTGCTGCTGACCGTCGCGGGCGACGGCACCGCCGAGGGTCAGCTGCTGGGCGGCACGGTCTCCTTCATGTCCGTGTGGCCCCACACCGCCCCCGTCCTCGGCAACCCCACCCACTGGGCCGCCGGCCTCCCGGAGTAGGGACGGGCGGCCCGGCACAGCCCGGAGCGGATCAGCGCCGCGACCGAGGAGGCATTCCACCTGCGGTTCCTCGCCCAGTCCGCGGAGCCGGACGCATATGACAGAAGTCGGGGAGGTGGTGCACCTGGTCGACTTCGCCGCCACCCTCACCCCGCACCGCGGCGGATGGGAGGTGCGCCAAGGCGGCCGGCTCAAGCTGTGGGACCCCATCCAGACGGTCCTGAGCGCCTACGACGCCGCCGGCCGGCCGGGGCGGAGACGTTCCGGCTGCACGCTTACGACGGCGGGCAGCACCTGCGTCACCGGGACGTCCTCGACGAACAGCAGTGGGCGGACCTCCTCACCCCCCGCCGATCGGCGCGGTCTGACCCCGCTGTTCTGGCTCCAACGACCAGATCGCTGAACAGCTCTTCATCAGCCCGCTCACAGCCAAGACCCACGTCACCCGCGCTATCGCCAATCTCAGCGTCCGCGACCAATTGGTGGGCAGTGTCCGGCACGGGCTTGTCAACGTTCGATCGGGTGTGTCGATGACTTCCCGGTCTCCGCGGCCACGGACGGAACGCCCCCGTATGGAGTGCGTGATCGGGTCCGTGGTGACCAAGCGGTTGGGCGCTCTGCCCGTCGCTGCCGAGTTCTGCGCCGGCTGGATGTCAAGGGCCGGGAGCACGCCGCTTCCGCTAGACGCTCGCCCGGTGAGGGGTACGCGGCCGCGCCGGGGGATGACCACGGGGAGTCGTCGCCCTGCGCGCGGCTTGCGGGAGCTCGATGAGAACTGCACGATGCGGCGATGAGTTTTCCCGGCCCGGCCGGTCTACGGTTCGTCAGGTGATCAGAAAGTGCGAAGCAGGAGGAGCGACATGAGCCAGTTGCTGCGGGTCCAGAACTTCACCGTCTCGAGCGACGGGTTCGGCGCCGGCGAGGGCCAGAGCCTCGAGAAGCCGTTCGGCCATGCCGATCCGGGGAACCTGCTCGCCTGGGCCTTCGCCACCGACCACCCACCCATCAACCGCTCCGAACCCGGTGGCCGAGGTCTGGACGACTACTTCACGCGGGACCACGCCCGCAACATCGGCGCCGAGATCATGGGCCGCAACAAGTTCGGTCCCCAGCGCGGGCCCTGGCAGGACCACGAGTGGCAGGGATGGTGGGGTGACGAGCCCCCGTTCCACACGCCGGTGTTCGTCATGACGCACCACAAGCGCCCGTCGTTCACGCTCTCCGACACCACGTTCCACTTCGTCGACGGCGACCCGGCCGCGGTGCTCGCCCAGGCGAAGGAGGCAGCGCAGGGCCAGGACGTCCGGCTTGGCGGTGGGGCCACGATCATCCGGCAGTTCCTCGAGGCCGACCTCCTCGACACCTTGCATGTGGCGGTCGCGCCGACGAAGCTCGGCTCCGGGGCCCGGCTGTGGGAGTCCCCCGATGAGCTGCTCGACCGGTTCCACCAGGACGTCGTGCCCAGCCCGAGCGGCGTGACGCACCACCTGTTCTGGCGGAAGTGAGGCCGGACCAGCCGGCCGGCGCGGCCCGGCCTCCTAGCCCCGCATTTCGCGGGTCGCTGCGGGTGCTGTTCAGGTCTGCAGCCGGCGTGGACCTGGTCGGCTTTCTCCGGGATGACGTGTTGGAGACCGCGTCTGCGTCTCGCTCAACGAATCACGTGCTCGGCGGACGCGGCTGACGGTCGATCCTCTCTGCGCCGGCCAGCAGCTCCGGGTGCAACCGGCGTCTGGCACTGAACAGCTCGATGCCCAGAAGTCGTCCGTGTGAGTCGTAGTCGAGTATCACCGTGTCGTCCTCGGCAGGCACCTGCCGGACGGCCTCTCCTGGGGCGATGCTGTCGACAAGGTAGATGTACGCCATGTTCGCTATTGCGTCGTACTCGACCCGCATCGCTGACCTTCCCCGCTGTTCTGTGACCTGTAGTGCCAGACCCTGGTCTTCCGGAGAGCGTACTGACGCCGAAGATCGCCAGGACAGGCCCTAGGCCGTGTAGCGGAAGTGAATCGTGTGAATAGGGTGTCGGCATGTCACTGGGTCACATAGTTCTCTTGTCCGGTCGTTCGATCCGGCTCACCGAGCTACGGATGTCTTCGACCTATGGGGGGATGCTGGAGGGCTACCCGTGCAAGCGCATCAACGATCGGAAGGTCAGTTGGCTCCAGCAGCAGGCCGAGCGCGCGTTTCCCTCCACGCCGGTCCATCTCGTTCCGCCCTCCCGCGAGTACCCGGACGAGACCGCCGGCGCATTCGGTCCCGTTGAGGTGCTGCCTTCTGTGGCTTGCCTCGGCGTCTTCGACTCCACGGCGCTCGACCCGGCAATGGACGGTTCCACCCTCATCGTCGCCTGGTTTCAGCCAGTACCGGAGATGCCGGCACGTGAGGACGCTGATCTTGCGCTTCGCAGCATTCGCTGGGAGGAGCTGGCCCAGGACTACGAGTTGTAGCGACGTGTACTGATCACAACCACTCGTTGATGGCTGCGACGAGGACAGTGGCTTCAAAGCGGACCGCGAGCTTGTCGTAGCGAGTGGCCACGGCCCGGTGGCGCTTGAGGCGGTTGATCCCGCACTCGACCGCGTGACGCTCGCGGTAGTCGACTGGGTCGAAATGCGGTGGCCGGCCACCGCGGAAGCCTCGCTTCTGACGGTTGCGCGCCTGGTCGGCCTTGTCCGGGATGGTGCAGCGGATACCGCGACGGCGCGCGGTTCTTGCGGGAGGCGTACGCCTTGTCAGCGCGCACACGATCCGGACGGATGCGCGGCCGGCCCGGCCCTATGCGGGGCACGCGGCCCCCAGCACCGTTTCGAACTGCGGCGAGCCGCCACGCTGCCCTGCCGTCACCACGATCGACATGGGCTTTTGGCCCTGTTCTACCGCCAGGTGCAGCTTGGTGGTGAACCCGCCGCGCGAACGGCCCAGCCCGTGATCAAGAGCCTCGGTGGACACGCCACCCGGCGGTTCCTTCTGCAGGTCACCCCGCTTCCGGGCCCCGGCCGCATGCTGATGAGCACGGCACACCGTGGAGTCGACGCTCAGGTCCCACGTGATCCCACCCTTCGCATCGGCCAGGGACTGGAGCCGCGTGAGGACCCGGTGCCAGGTGCCGTCCCGCTGCCATCGACGGAACAGGTCGTACACCCGGCCCCACGGCCCGTACTCGACACGCACGTCCCGCCACGGAACACCGGTCCGAACCCGGAACCGTATGCCGTCGATCAACTTCCGCCGAGACCAGACAGGCGACCGCCCCGCCTTCGCTCCCTTCGGCAACAACGGCTCCAGCATCGCCCACTGGTGGTCCGTGAGATCTCCCCGACCCATGAACGGTGATCATTCATGCTCAAGATCTACTTTCGATACACGGCCTGGTGCCCCGTGTGCGCGTGCGGTGTACGCACCTTGCCCGCCCGCTCACCCTTCTCGACGACCACGAACTGCCCCATCATCCCCAGATCCTCGTGGTACAGCAGATGGCAGTGGTACATGTACGGAGTGTCCGGGTCCGCCGGCCCGTCGAAGCGCATCGCCAGCTTCACCGTCGTGTTCCCCGGGACGAAGACCGTGTCCTTCGCGCCGCGCAGCTCGGCCGGCGGCTCTTTGCCGTCCACCTCCAGCACCCGGAACTGCACATCGTGGATGTGGAAGTTGTGCGGCGTGCTGTGCTCGTTGCGCAGCGTCCAGGTCTCCGCGGTGCCGCGGGTGATCGTCTCGTCGATCCGGCCCATCTGCATCTTCTTGCCGTTGATGCCGGAGGTGCGCAGCCCGAAGAACCGTCCGCGTACCGAGTCCGACCCGTCCGGAACCTCCAGCTCGCCCAGTTTGGCGGGCAGTTCGGGAGAGGTCCGCAGGGTCTTCTTTGCCCGCAGCTCCAGTACGTCGAAGGAGTCGTCGCCGCCGGCGAAACGCTTCGACCAGAAGTCCCCGTAGGAGTCGTGCGGGAAGCTACGCAGAGTGGTCTTCTCGCCCGGCTTCATCCGCACCACGATCTCGGCCCGCTCACCCGGCGACATCCGGATCCGGTCCATCCGTGCCGTCTTCTCCAGCAGCCCGCCGTCCGTCCCGATGAGCGCGAACTCCCGGTCGTCGGAGAATCCGAAGTCGTATATGCGCGCGGTCGAGGCATTGAGCAGGCGCAGCCGTACGAGCTCGTCACCGACCTCCTTGTACGGATCGAGGGTGCCGTTGACCATCGTTCGGTTCCCGAGGAACCCGGTGTCCGACAGCATTTTGTGCCCGTGGTCAAACTTCGACCCGTCGAACTTTAAGTCCTGGACGATGACCGGCAGATCGTCGACTCCGTACTTCTTGGGCAGTGCGAGACGGTCGGACGTCTCGTCGTGAAGGAGGAACATCCCGGCCAGCCCCCGCTGCACATGCTTCTCCGTCTTGCCGTGCGGATGCGGGTGATACCAGAGGGTCGCAGCCGGCTGATTCACGGTCCAGCGCGGGGTCCAGGTCGCGCCGGGGGCGACCATCTGGTGCGGACCACCGTCCATCTTCGCGGGCAGGTGCATCCCGTGCCAGTGCACGGTGGACTCCTCCCCGAGCGCGTTCTTGATCTTCACCTGGACCTTCTCGCCGCGCTCGGCACGCAGCGTCGGCCCCAGGTAATCCCCGTTGAAGCCCCAGGTCGGCGTCTTCTGCCCGGTCCTGAACTCCTTCTCCCCGGCCCGCATCGTCAGATCGAAGACCCGGGTCCCGTCACTCTTCACCGTCGATTTCGCCAGCGGCGGCACCGCCAGCTCGTTGCTGAAGTCGGTTGAACCGACGGTGGACACCTTGGCGTCGGAGTACAGCCACAGGGCACCGCCGCCGAGCGCGAGGCCGATGACGACTGCAATCGTCGTGAGAGTGATGAGGACGCGCTTGAGGCGAGACATGACTCCAGCGTCCCGGCGGGGCGCTCGCGCCGACATCGGGGATGGCCCCCAGCAGCCCCCCACGCAACTCCTACGGTTCCTCAGGGATTTCCCGTATGCATCACTCAGTGCCGTACTTGGTGGCAACGGAGTAATTGTCAATACCTGTGGTTCGGTTGAGGTGGTTCAGGCTGCGTGAGCTTCCTCGCCGCCCGGCACCTGACAGGACACCGCGCACGGATCGGCTCCGGAGCCAATCCCCGAAGGCTTCCGGAGCCGATCACTAAGATCGAGGGGGCCGGTGATGGTGAGCGGCGGGCATTTTCCGGCGCTCTCTGGAGGGGTACTCCCGTAATGCGGTGGTGCGGCGAACGCCGCACGGTTCCCGTTCGAGTCGGATCGAGCGGGATTCAGCAGGGTGGAAACAGGTGACTATGTCCGTTGTTTTGGCATCGTTGCAGGTGAGAGGCGTCACTTGAAGGGGTTCGGGTCCCACCCGCTCTACCAAGATCCCCAGGCAGAAACGTTCTGACCTGGGGAAACGTGGATTTCGCGGCGGTTTTCGTGCGGTACTAGCCGCACGCGGTGCGGTACTGACCCGCTGTCGCAGCGTGCCAGCGCACCTTGGACGCGTTTGACCTGGCCTTTTGCGGCAGTTTCCTGGGAGAGCGTTGTGGCGCGGTCCCACGGCCGAGTCGACCGCGGCATCTGGCTCACAGATCGGCGCCCTTGTGCGCCATCCGCCGTGGTGTGGGCCGCCTTGACAAGGCAGCCCGCACCACGGTGTTCGGAAGCATCGGCCGACGTGGGCCACCGAGGATCAGTCCGACGTGGCGACAGTGTGGTCGCTGTCGTCGGCCATCGCTGCTCGGCACCCTCGGGGCCGACCTGTGTTGCCCATGGCGCCCTGGTCAGGCGGCAGGCGATGGCAGGATAGGACTTCAGCTGATGACCGGGGGCATGCAGTGTACGAGTTCGTGTATGTATCAGACGCAAAACTGAGTCAGTTCCGCCCCGAGCCGAGCCGGTTCACGCGCAAGGGCACCGTGCGGTTCACCTCACCGGTAGGCAGCATCGACTTGGAGCCTCCTGCGAATGACGCCGAACGAGACCGTGACCTGCGGCTGAAGAAGGTCCTCAAGCACTTGGAGGCTAGGGCGGAGTGGTTCGCCGACCCCGCGGTGCAGCCAGGGGACTGGGTTTGGTTCGAGGTGCCGTTGCAACACGTCACCCTTCCTGGAGCCTTCGAGCATATGGTGCTGTTCGCCGACCCCGCACCGGGCCAGCACGCGGCGTACGAGCAGGAGACCAACTGTCGGCTGCTTATGCACGGCTCGACGCGACATCTCATCGGATATACCCCGGCAACGGCCGACGGGACAGCTCTGGAGGGGATCCACGGCGGTGGAGCCAGTTTCGGCATGAAGTTTCTGACGAGTGCCGGTCAGGCAGTGTCGGCGCTGTCGACCCAGCATGACCCGATGGCCGAAGGGGTCCCCGCGCCCCCCGTCCAGCTGACCGGATCCGCCGTGCACGACCTGATGGAGATCGTCGATCACGCCTACGGTCCCGTGGGCGCGGCTGCTTGGATGGGCGGATTCGCCCGGGTCACCGTCGTGCTCCCCGCCTCTGACACCACTGCCCGCTGTGTTGTGGCGAGCCCGCTGACCGTGGAGTACGCGCACCGTCAGGGATGAGCCTGCCGCAGGCATGAGGGACGGACGAAAGGACAACCCGCCATGGCTGACACCGCATCACCGATCCAACTAAGGCAGGTTCGAGAGTATCTGCGGAGCGGTTATCGCTCTTTGCTCGATATGGGCGACTTTGCGCATCGGTCTGCGCAGGAGCAGGACCTGGTCTTCTGTCACCGTGCCTTGGCGGCTGAAGCGGCCCGCATCCTTTCCGGCTGTGACGCCGGGGAGGCGGCCGCAGCCGTGGTGGACGGTCCCGGCGACCACGGCATTGACGCAGTGATCATCTCGCCGAGCGGTAGCGACATCTGGTTCGTTCAAGCGAAATGGAGCGACAGGGCTCAGGCTCGGATCGACCATGGTGATGCACTCAAGATGCTGTACGGCCTGAGTCGGCTTGCCAACCGCCAATACGACGGCTTCAACTCCCGCATCCGAGCTTTGAGCACACGCATCGACAGTGCTCTCAGTTCGCCGCAGTGCCAGGTGAACCTGGTACTGGCGCTGGCGACAGGTGACGGGAGGCTGACACAGCAGGCGGAAGAGCGACTCGTCCAAGCTAAGGGGGAGTTCGGCTTCAAGGACCGCACGTCGCTGAACGTGCGCGCCTTGGGGCTGGCCGACTTTTACTCTGCCGCACGAGCCGATGCTGTGCCCGCCCCGGTCCGGCTGATCGCGCACCTGACCCACGGCTGGTACGGCATCGACACCCCCTACCGCTCCTGGGTCGGCAGCATCTCGGCAAGCGAACTCGCCTCCTGGTACGAAAGCCACGGCCCCCAGTTGTTCGATCCCCACCTGCGCCGCGACCAACCCACCCAGCCCCGTCCGGAGCTCGTGGAGCAACTGGTTACCCGACCCGAAGAATTCTGGTATTTGAACAACGGCATCACTCTGCTGTGCGACCAAGTCACAACGCACTACTTCTCCCGCAAAGTCTCCGGCCATCCCGTGCGGTTGGATCTGGACAACGCCCGCATCATCAACGGCGCGCAGACGACTGCGGCTGTCACCAGGGCGGTACGTAGACAACCCGAAGCCGGTGACCTCGCCAGGGTGAACCTGCGGATCATCTGTCTGGACGATGCATCCCCCGAGGACGCAGCGAAGATCAGCCGGGCAGCGGGCTCCGATATCCGCGTCACCACTCTGGGAGACATCGCAGCCGCTGACCCCCACCAAAGGGTCATCCGCAACGAAATGATGCACTTCCTCAACAAGCGGTACGCCTACCAGCACGGCGAACTCGTGCCTGCCCCCGCTACAGGCTGCACTGTCCAAGAAGCAGCCCTCGCACTGGCCTGCGCCCACCCGGACGCCACCGTCATCGCCGACGCAGCAGTCCCCGCCACCGGCAAGAACGACCCCCTCGCTGGCATCTACGACCGCCTGTTTGGGCAAAAACTTGACGCATCGCAGATCTGGGAGAGTGTGCTGCTGCTGCGCGAGACGAGAACAGCCGTAGCAGGAGCGGCCGTGGGGGCGTCCACCGCAGTGCAGCAGGTCATTGAGCACGGTGAACTATTCATCGCGCACCTGCTCTTCCAAGACGCGAACGCCCTTGTCGCTGAGATGCGCGAGACCCCGTCGTCGTTCCATTCCTGGCTCTCCCCACGCACCCGCCAGATCGTCAAGGCGCTGACCGAAACCCTTGAGCGTCTGTACGGGGCGCACGTATTCCTGGCCGCTGTCTTTACCGACCCGACACGGTGCAAGGAGCTTGCGGCCGACGTCAAGCGGTCGCTAGCCGACCAGCCGTTTCCCTCAAACGAAACCCGCTCGCGATCCCGCCGCCGCCCTAACGCGATCTCCGCCTTGGTCGGCCACGCGCGCCTGGCCGACGGCACCCGACTGATGTTCCAGCCGTCAGCTGTCGAAGAACGAGCAATTGGGGAGTGGCTCAGGGAAGACCCCAGCCGCTACCTCGCCACCTGGACTAACGACCTTCGCCATCCGCTGATCTGGGCCGTCGACGGGCAGGCCTACTCACCCACCGGCCTGGTCCAGCGTATCTGGCAAGCCGCCAACTGGGACAAAGCGCCTGGGGTTGTACAAGGCGTGGCCCGCTGGGTGGTCCCAGGAGAGGGCAGCCTCGTCGAACTCGCGGCCGAACTCGCCCCCGTCTGGCCGAACGATGACGGCGGCCTGTGATGCAGACCATCCTCCAGGACCGCTTCGAACTGCGCACTCTGCTTGGCCGAGGCAGCATGGGGCTTGTCTGGCAGGCATGGGACCTCCAGCTCAAGCGCGCCGTCGCCATCAAAATCATCAACCCGGAACGGCTCGCTGGCGGAGTCGACGACATGAAGCCCCAGGACATCCAGGCCCGCTTTGTCCGCGAAGCCGAAGTCGGCGCACGCCTGCATCACGCCGGCATCCCCACGCTGTACGACGCACTCTTGAGCGGCAGTCCCAAAGACCTGTACATGGTGTGGGAACTGGTGCTGGGGGACACCCTCCACCGCAAACTTGACCGGCACTCCGGACGGCTGCCGCTGGCCGAAGCACTGAATGTGACTGCTCAGCTCGCCGACATCCTCGCCTGCGTACACGAAATCCCGATCGTCCATCGTGACCTCAAACCTTCCAACATCCTCATCACAGAGGACTGGCAGGTCAGGCTCCTCGACTTTGGAGTAGCAGCCCGCTTCGGTGCCGACCACCCCCGCCTGACCCGCGCGGGTGAACTCATGGGCACCGTCGCCTACATGGCGCCGGAACTGTTCCAGGAGCACGTGAAGGCCGCCCCGCAAGGCGACCTGTACTCGCTGGGCTGCATGACCTACGAGATGCTCACCGGGCAGCTCCCCTTCACGGGAGACCCCGCCGCCATGATGTACGGCCACCGCAACGCCGAGCCCGCCGCGATCCACGATCTCTGCCCCGACCTGCCGTCACAGGTCGCCAACCTCATCATGCGCATGCTGGCGAAGAAAATCGCCGACCGCCCCGAGTCAGCCCGCTCTATCGCTGACGAACTCTTCGCTTACCGTGCCGCACCCGCTCAACCCATCGAGACCACCGCACCAGGCACACCCACAGCAGGCGTTGCCGCTCCATCCCAGCCGCTGAACATACGCCTCATACACGCACTCGTGCTCTTCGACGACGGCGACTATGGCCGAGCGCGCCCCCTCTACCTGCAGCTCGGTGCCGAACTGGATCAGCCGGACGCGCAACAGCCTGGTGAGGCGGCTGACTGCCGCGCCAAGGCCGCCTACTGCGCCATGCGCCTGGGAAACATTACGCAAGCCCTCACCGAGTACGAGGCCCTGGCCACAGACCTCCAACAGCGCGAAGCGCCCGCCGACGGCCTGCTCCTCGAGGTGCGCCTAAACCTGGGCCTTCTCCAGGAACAAACCGATCAGCTGCAAGCCGCCGTCGAGACCCTGTCGGACATCTACAAACGCCTCGGTGCCAGCAGAGGCTCCAACGCCCCGGAGACGGTAGAAGCCCGCGCAGCACTCAATCGCCTCCTTGTGAAAGCATCCCCCGCGGCGAAAATGTCGATCTAAACGACGGCAGGGCCCAAGCCGCGAGCACCAGCGGCACCGGGTTGTCGCCCGCTGCAGGGCCAGCGAACCCGAGCAGATCACTTACTGATGGTTTCAGAAAGAGGTTCTGAGTCGCCTCAAGCAGATTATACTGCAGACGAGTTGGAGGAGTCCCGGGTGAAGGTCGGCGCGTATCTCGTAGCGGATGCGGAGTCGTTTGAACTGGTGGAGCCAGGCGAAGGTACGCTCGACAACCCATCGCGTCTTGCCCAGGCCGGAACCATGCGGGGCACCACGGCGGGCAATCTTGGGTGTGATGCCGCGAGCTCGGATGAGGCGGCGGTACTTGTCGAAGTCGTAGCCGCGGTCGGCGAACAGCCGCCGGGGCCGGTGCCGCGGCCGGCCTCGCAGGCCGCGAATGCGGGGCATCGCGTCCAGCAGGGGCTTGAGCTGGGTGACGTCGTGGCGGTTTCCGCTGGTCAGAGAGACAGCGAGCGGGGTTCCGTTCCGGTCGACGATGAGGTGGTGCTTGCTGCCTGGTCGGGCCCGGTCGACCGGCGCAGGTCCGGTGTGAGCCCCCCTTTGAGGGCCCTGACGTGCGAGGCATCGATCGCAGCGTCGTCCATGTCCAGTAGTCCGTCTTTGCGAAGTTCTGCCAGCAGGACTTCGTGCAGGCGGGGCCAGACTCCAGCCTCGGTCCAGTCCCGCAGACGACGCCAGGCCGTCACCCCACTGCACCCGACCAGCTCTGCGGGTACGTCTCGCCAGCTCACACTCTTGCGCAGCACGTAAACGATGCCCCGTAGAGCAGCACGGTCATCAGCTGGCAACCTTCCCGGGTATCGGTGCCGACGCGGCGCACGAACCGGCAGCAGCGGAGCTACACGTTCCCACAGGTCATCAGACACGAGATCAGCAGACACCCAACAGATCCTGCCGACACATCACCCAACTGCCAAGCCCCACAAAAGACTTCATTCTGAAACGATCAGTTACTACATCGCCTACTGTCCGGCCGCCACTATGCTGGAGGAGCTCATCCGCATGGCTCGCAGCGACGCTAATATGACGTATGGTCACCGGATTGCTCGCGGATGCAGACGGGTTCGAGCTTGTTGCCGACGACCGGCGCGTCGGATCCCGCCGGATGTTGCAGAGCGCTGATGTGGATCTGCTCAGTGCCGTGGCTGCCCGGTATGCGGATGCCGTGCGCCACGGTTCCAGGGAACAGGCGCTTCTCGCGGTGGGGCGTGAGCTGTATCGGTGGCTGGACGGCGAGCTGGGGGAGCTGACACGGCTGTGCGACGAGGCGCAGGGGCCGCTGGTCTTCGAGGTCCGGGGGCCCGCGCGGCCGTCCGCGACGGAATGGGCGCTGCTGCGCGCCCCCTATGAGTTGCTAGCTGCTCCGGGGGGAGGGTTCCTGGCCCAGGAGTTGTCGTCGTTCGCGGTGGCGCGCCGGTTGGGGCGTCCCGGCCCGGCGCCGGTTCTGGACGCGTTCCGGCTCGGGGTGGCGTTCATGGCGTCGGCGCCGCGGGGGCAGCACGAGCTGGACTTCGAGGCCGAGGAGATGGCCGTCCTGAAGGCCGCCGGGGCGACGAGCCTCGACCTGGTGGTCGAGGACTCCGGCAACCCCGAACACCTCGGCCAGCGACTGTCCGAGCTGGGCGGGATGCCCGTGGTTCACCTGTCCTGCCACGGACTGCACAACTGGCGTGAAAGGCCCGACGGGACTCCCACCCCTGTCCTGCTCATGGAAGACGATCTCGGCGAAGGGCGTCCGACGAGCGCGGGCGAGCTGCTTCGGTTGTTGACTCCACGCCCGAAGCTTGCGTTCGTATCCGCCTGCCTGACCGCCACCGGTTCGGACGTGGCCGGGCATCTGCCCGCCGGGGCCGGCGGCCGCGGCGGTGCGGAGGCCTCGGCCAGGGTGCCGGTGGCACACTCGCTGGCCACGGGACTGGTGACGGCCGGGATTCCGGCGGTGATCGGCTGGGACGGCTCGGTCAGCGACCGGGCCGCCACCCTGTTCGCCGAACACCTCTACCGCCAGCTCAGCCGCCGCGTCGGCCTGGCCGAGGCCGTCGCCGACGCCCGCCACCAGCTCCTGGCCTGCTCCGAGGAGAGGTTGCGCGCGGACTGGCACCTGGCGCGGCTATGGCTGGGACCGGCCGGCGGAGGACCGCTGGTCGCCGGAACCCGCAAACGCCAGATGGTGCCCGCGCACCACGCGACCCGCACGTTCCTAGACCGCAAGCACCAACTGCCCGTAGCGGCAGCAGAGATGTTCGTTGGTCGCCGTCCGGAGATGCAGCGGGCACTGCGGGCACTGCGGGGCGGGCAGCGAGGCGGGGTGCTGTTCCATGGGCAGGGCAGGCTGGGCAAGTCGAGCCTGGCCGCCCGGATCGCCGACCGCCACCCCCACCGGGACGTCGCGGTTGTGTTCGGCGACTACTCCGCGGGGGCGATCCTTGACGCCGTCGCCGACGCTGTCACCGCCAACCCGGAGGCCCGCGCCCTCATTGACAGCAGGCGTGCCGAGGTCCGTGAACAGCCTGACCGTATCGGATCCCTCCTCACGGATCTGCTGGCCGGACCCTGCGCTCAGGAACTCGACAGCTTGCGCAAGCCGCTCCTGCTGATCATCGACGACCTGGAGCAGATCCTGATCGCCGACCAGGACGGTCCGCACCGGATCGACCCGAGGCATGCGGGGGTGGTCGCCGATGTGCTGGCGGCGTGCGATCCGGCCCGGACTGACAGCCGTCTGCTCGTCACCAGTCGTTTCACCTTCACCCTCAACGGTCTGGAAAACACCCTGGAGCCGGTCCAGTTGCAGCCGCTTTCGGAGGCAGCCCGACTCAAGCTGCAGCGCCGTCAGGCGGACCTCACCCCGGCCGGCTACGTTGCCGAGCGGGCCGATCTGGCCCGGCGGGCGGTGGAGGTCAGCCGCGGCAACCCCGGACTGCAGGACCTGATCGGGCTGCGCCTGGTCTACAGCGACAAGGTCGACCAGGCCCGCGCCGAAGCAGCCGTGACCGATATGGAGGCATACCTGCGCCAGGGCAACCTCCCCGCCGACAATGCCGACGTCAGTAGCTTTCTGGAGAACCTGGCCCTCGACACCCTCCTGGAGCAGGCCGGGCCCGCCCACCGCGACCTGCTGCGGGCCTGCACCCTGTTCACCATCCCGGTCCCGCACTCGGTCATCGACACCCTCGCCGCCGCCGTCGGCGGCACGGCCTCCCGCCTGTGCGGCCTCGGACTCCTGGACACCTTCCCCGACCAACGCCGTCCCGACCGCCCCGCGCTGGCCGTCAACGCCCTCTCCGCCGGCCGCCTCCTCCCCCTCAACTACGATGAGTGGACTGCCCTGGCCGCCCTGACCGCCGAACCGCTCTACACCCAGTGGGGCGGCACCACACCCCGGCCCGCCCGCGACGGTGACCTGGACCTGCAACTGACCCGACTCGCCCTGGCCGCCGACAACCCGGCCATCACCGCCCACTGCGCCACCGGAGCCGTGAATGCCCTGCGTCAGGGTCTGGCCGCCACCGCTGCCGAACTGGGGGGCCGAGCGATCACCCTCCTCGACCGCCACCACCACGAGGTTCCCCTCTCCCTGCTGCGGGCCGTCTCCAGCGCGGCCGTGACCAGTGGCGACGGCGACCGCGCTGACACCCTCCTTGACCGCGCCATCCAGCACACAGACAACGAACAGACCGACCCGACCGACCGCGCCGCACTCCTATACGACCACGCCAACCGTCTCATCACCCGCGGCGAAACCGACCAGGCCGAAAACCTGCTCAATCAGGCACGCCAGCTCTACACCGATGCCGGTGACACCCGTGAGGCCGCGGTCACCTGGGGGAAGATCGCCGACATCCTCAGGCAGCGGGGGGAGACGGGCGAGGCGCTGCGGATCCGGCGGGAGGTCGCTCTGCCGGTGTTCGAGCGGATCGGCGACACCCGTGAGGCCGCGGTCACTTGGGGGAAGATCGCCGACATCCTTGAGCAGCGGGGGGAGACGGGCGAGGCGCTGCGGATCCGGCGGGAGGTCGCTCTGCCGGTGTTCGAGCGGATCGGCGACACCCGTGAGGCCGCGGTCA
>NZ_JBSHFH010000041.1:0-74087 GCF_053617235.1 Streptomyces sp. NPDC055749
GCCACCCCCTCACTCCACCCCCGGAACCCCCGTACTGCCGCGCAGCACCACCTCGCCTTCGATCCGCAGCACCCGCGACCGCCCGCCACCCGCCGGTTCCCGCAGCGCCAGCGCGATCGCGCCCTCGCCCATCGCCGTCAACGGCAACCGCACCGTGGTGAGCGGCGGCGACAACTCCCGTACCAGCGGGATGTCGTCGAACCCCGCAAGCGACACGTCCTCCGGCACCCGCAGGCCCTCCTCGCGCAGCGCGGCCAGCGCGCCGACCGCCATCACATCCGTCACGGCGAAGACGCACGTCGCCCGGGGCGGCCCGGCCGCAAGCAGCCGACGCGCGGCGAGGTGGCCGCCCTCCCTGGTGAACGCGCCCTCCATGACCCGGTCGATGACCGCGCCCGTTCCGGCGAGCCCTTCCCGGAACCCGGCCAGCCGGTCGGAGACCGTGGTCAGCGACGGCGGCCCGGTGAGCACGGCGAACCTCCGGTGGCCGAGCGCGGCGAGCGACCGGGCGAGGGCAGCGGCCCCCGCCCGGTTCTCCGGCTGCACGGTGTCCACCCGCAGACTGCGGTGCCGGCTGACGACCGCGACACGCCCGCCGAGGCGTACGTACGGCTCCAGTTCGCTGTTCATGGCCCGCTCCCACGCCCGGTCCTGGAATCCGGAACCGATCAGCAGGATGGCCCTGGCGCGCTGCGCCCGCAGCATGGAGACGTACGCGATCTCCCGGGCCGGCTCGCGGAAGGTGGAGGCCAGCATCACCAGCAGATCCTGTTCGGCCGCCGCCCGCATGACGCCGCTCGCGATGGCGGCGAAGTAGGGGTCACTGACGTCGTGACAGATGACGCCCACCGTACGGTTGCTGGAGGCGCTGGCCAGTATCTGGGCGTGCGCGTTGGGGATGTACCCGAGCCGGTCGGCCGCCGCCCGTACCCGCTCGCGGAGGTCCTCGCGCACCCGTGCGGTGCCGTTCAGGGCGCGTGAGGCGGTGGCGGGGGAGACGTCGGCCTCACGGGCCACGGCGTCGAGCGTCACATGTGCCGGGTGGACCGGTGTTTCCCGTTCACTCAACTCGACCCCCAGGGGTGCGGTGGTGGCAGGGCCCCGAAACTTCGGGACGACCTATTGACCGTGCGTGCAGACAGTCATTAGCGTGGCGACACCTTATCAGAAAGCGCTTTCTGAAAGCGCCTTCTCCGCACGACAGCATCACGGCACCGCAGCATCGCACAGCTCTCGACAACAGCCACCGATGTCCAGGGAGTTCACAGTGAGCCAGAGCGCGTTGGCCAAAAATCCCGCAGAAGTGGCGGGAGTTGCCCGAAGGGACGGGCCATCGGCCGGTGAACGGCTCGCCCGCGCGGCCGAACAGAGCTGGCGCCCCGTCGCGCTGCTGATCGCCTGCTTCGTCATCTGGTGGGCGATCGCGGCGGCGGAGCTGGTCGAGCCCTATCTCGTACCCTCTCCCGGCGCGACCTTCGACGTGCTCACCGGCAAGTCCGCCTATCTGTGGCAGCACAGCTGGGTGACCACGTACGAGACACTGCTCGGCTTCGTCATCGCCGTCGCCGTCGGCGTCCTGGCGGCGGTCGTCATGGTGTACTCGTCCACGGTCGAGCGCACGCTCTACCCGATCCTGCTCTTCGCCCAGGTCGTCCCGAAGATCGCGATCGCCCCGCTGTTCGTCGTCTGGCTCGGCTTCGGGATCGCGCCGAAGATCCTGATCGCCGTCCTCATCGCCTTCTTCCCGGTCGTGATCTCGATGGTCACCGGCCTCAAGGCGGTCGACCCCGAGATGCTCCAGCTGTCGGCCACGATGGGCGCCAAGCCCTGGCAGACCTTCCTCAAGATCCGCTTCCCGGCCTCGCTGCCGCATCTCTTCTCCGGGCTCAAGGTTGCCGTCACGCTTGCGGTGACCGGGGCCGTCGTCGGAGAGTTCGTCGGCGCGAACGAGGGCCTCGGCTATGTGATCCTCCAGGCCAACGGAAACCTCGACACCCCGATGCTCTTCGCGGGGCTGCTCGTGATGTCACTGATCGGCGTCGTCCTCTTCGTCCTCGTCGAGATCGCCGAGAAGCTCCTGCTCCCGTGGCACGCCAGCCGCAGGGACGCGTCTGCCACGACCACGTTCTGACCTCATCGCGAGAAGGGCCAGCCCATGCATGCGCGCAGACTCCTCATCGGTGCCGTACCCCTCGTCCTCATGGCCACCGCCTGCGGCGGCAACGAGGCGTCGACCACCACCAGTGATTCGGGCAAGAAGCTGGACAAGGTCACACTGACCCTCAACTGGTATCCGTACGGCGAACACGCGCCGTTCTACTACGGCAAGCAGCAGAAGATCTTCGAGAAGCACGGCATCGACCTGACGATCCAGGCGGGCCAGGGCTCGCAGAAGACCGTGCAGGCGACCGCCGCCGGGCAGACCGACTTCGGCTGGGCCGACACCCCCGCGCTGCTCGCCGGGGTCGACCAGGGCGTCAAGGTCAAGAGCCTCGGCGTCTTCCTCCAGACCACCCCGGCCTCGGTCCAGTCCTTCGAGGCCCAGGGCATCGCGTCGCCCGCCGACCTGAAGGGCAAGACGATCGCGGGGACGGCCGGGGACGCGCTCTCCAAGACGTTCCCGATCTTCCTGAAGAAGAACGACATCAGCGAATCGGACGTCAAGGTCCAGAACACCGACCCGGCGGGCAAGATCGCCGCGGTCATCTCGGGGAAGACCGACGGTCTGCTCGGCTATGCCAGCGACCAGGGGCCCACGATGCAGGACAAGGCGAAGAAGCCGGTCTCCTATCTGCGCTTCTCCGAGCACGGACTGAACTTCTACTCCAACGGTCTGCTGGCCGGACAGCGGCTCCTCACCTCCAAGTCCGACCTGGCAGGCCGCATGGTGAAGGCCGTGAGCGAGTCGTGGGCCGCGGCCGAGAAGGCCCCCGATCCGGCGGTCGCCGCGATGGACGGGGCCTCGGAGCAACTGCCCCCGGAGACGGTCCTGGCCGAACAGTTCAAGACGACGCTCACCCTCCTGCACACCCCCTCGACGCAGGGCAAGGCACCCGGCGTGAACAACGAGGCGGACTGGCAGCAGACCATCGACGTCTTCGCCGAGGCCGGCCTGGTCCGCACGCCCAAGGCCGTGGCGGACTACTGGGACGAGAAGACGGCGCTGAAGGGATGACGATGCCCAAGGAAGACGCGACACTCACCACGGCGAAGGCGCAGAAACCTCCACCGGCCGCGGCTGCCGTGTCCCTGTCCGACGTCGCGGTCCGCTTCCGCAGCAAGAAGCGTGACGTCACCGCCCTGCGGGACGTCTCGCTCGATGTGCGGCCGGGCGAGTTCATCGCCATCGTCGGTCCCTCGGGCTGCGGCAAGTCGACGCTCCTCAAGCTCGTCGCGGGCCTCCTGAAGCCGTCATCGGGCGAGGTCCGCCTCGGCGCCGAACGGGTCGACGGGCCGCGGCACGACATCGGTTACGTGTTCCAGCGCGCCGCACTCCTGGAGTGGCGTTCCGCGCGGCGCAACATCCTGCTCCAGGCCGAGATCCGGAAGATGCCCACGGCGCAGGCGCGCGGGCGTGCCGACGAACTGATCCGGATGACCGGCCTCAGCGGTTTCGAGGACGCGTATCCGCACGAGCTGTCCGGCGGCATGCAGCAACGAGTGGCCCTGTGCCGGGCGTTGCTGCACGAGCCGCCGGTCCTGCTGATGGACGAGCCGTTCGGCGCGCTCGACGCCCTCACCCGCGAACAGATGAACATGGAGCTCAACCGGATCTGGCGGGAGACGGGCACCACGGTGCTCCTCGTCACCCACTCGATCTCGGAGGCGGTCTATCTGGCCGACCGGGTGGTGGTGATGAGCCCGCGTCCGGGCACGATCACCGAGCTCATCGAGGTCGGCCTGCCGCCTGAGCGGGAGTACGCCGAGACACTCGGCAGGCCGGAGTTCCGCGACGCGGCGGCCCACATCCGGGGCCTGCTGGGAGCGGTTTCGGCGCACGACTGACGAGAATGCGGGAATGCGGGGATGTGCGGCCGGTCGCCGCGCATCCCCGCTTTCGTGTGTCCGCCCTGCTGTTCCCGGCCGGCACAGCCCGGCCCCGGGCGGGTCGACCACCCCGCCCGGGGCCGGACCGATGCGCGCGGCGCCGCTCAGTACCGCAGGCGCGACAGATACGTATAGCTGGCGAGCGCCGAGGCGAACGGATCAGCCGGCGCGTCGTGCTCCACCAGCCACTGCTTCACCCCGCCCTGCCGCGCCGTGTCGAACATGGCCGGGAAGTCCAGCACCCCGGACCCGACATCGGCGAAACTGCCGTCGGGTGCCATGTCCTTCACATGCAGGGCCGGGAACCTGCCCGGATGGCGTACGAAGAGCTCACCCGGCGCCGAGGCCCCGCCGTTGGCCGCCCAGTACAAGTCCAGTTCGAAGCCGACCAGTTCGGGATCGGTCTCGTTGAGCAGGATGTCGTACAGGTTCACACCGTCCACGACCTGATGGTCGCCGCCGTGGTTGTGGTAGAGCAGCTTGAGCCCGGATTCGCGTGCGATGAGCCCCACCCGGTTGAACTCCCGTGCCACTTGCCGGTATCCGGCCGGTGAGTGCAGCGACCCCGGCAGGCTGGGTACGACGATCCACTTCCCGCCGAGGGTGTGGACGTCCTCCATGGCCTGGGGCAGCCCGGCCCCCGTCACGGTGCCGTACCCGACGTGTTCGAGCACCGCCTTCAGCCGGGTCTCATCGAGCATCCGCCGGATGTCCGCCGCGCTGTGACCGTGCCGACCGCTCACCCCGACCGTCGCGTAACCGATCTCGGCGAGGCGCGCCAGCGTGCCCTTGAAGTCCGCGGCGAGCTTCGTACGCATCGTGTACAGGTGCATCCCGATGCCGGACGGCGGGACCGGCCGGTACGGTCCGGCCTCCGAGGCGGAGGCCACTCCCGTACCGAGCCCGACGGCCGCTGCGGCCCCCAGGACCCCTCCGAGGAACGCTCTGCGCGTGCCGTTGATGTCTGTCCTCATGTCTGTCCCCTCTCAACTCACGTCGATGCGAACGGATCCGGTGCTCGTGTCGCCCTTGTCGTCGGTCACCGTCAGATGCGCGGTGTACGCCCCCGGACGGCCGTAGACATGCGTGGCCGTCGCTCCCTCGGGCGCGGTCGGCTTGACGTTGTCCCCGAAGTCCCAGTGGTACGAGGCGATCGTGCGACCCGCCACGGGCTCGACCGAACTGCTCAGCGCGACCGTCAGGGGTGACGTCCCGGCCGCCGGGGCAGCGGTGACCTCTACCTGGGTGCCCGGCATCTTCTGGACTCCCGGGCCGTTGAAGTGCAGCCAGTCGACGGCGAACAGGTCGGCCTTCTCACTGCTCCACTCCGGGTTGGTGAACACCGCGTACAGCTTCACGCTGCTCCCGGGGTCCACCAGGTCCGTCGTCGGGGAGACGACCTTGCCCCAGTCACCCGTGTTCGGAACGGTCACCTGCCCGAGGAGCGGGCCCGTCGGCGATCCGGACCGGAATTCGACGCTCCCGCCGATCCCGCCCGATGCCGCGCCGACCGTCACGGAGTCGACGCCCTTCAGATGCACCGGATCGAAGCTGATCCAGTCACCGTCCTCTATCTCCGTCAGCCGTTTGCCGCCCGAGGCGTCGGCCCTCGAACCGATCACGGCACCGTCGTGCGTACCGCCGGTCTTCGTGAAGTGCTCCGCCTCCCGGAACGAGGTGCGCAGCGTCAGCGAGGTGGAGCCGGTGAGGGCGGGGGCGCCCGGAGCGCCCTTGTCCGTGTACTGCGCCGTGATCCCGTAGTAGAGATTCTGTCCGGGCCCGTGGCTGTCCCCGGCGTCCGTGGCGATCTCGCCCGTGCAGCCGCTGTAGTTGTCCAGCGGATGCAGATGGGTGTCATGGCCGAGCTGCGACTGCACGACGACGCGCGAGCAGTCGATCGGGCCGCTCTTCCCGTCCTCCTTGTCCTGAACCTTTACGGTGAAGGGAATCGTGTCGCCGAAGCTGAACATCCCGCCGTTCGGGGGCTGTTTGATCGTCACGACGGGACGGGTGTTGCCGACGGTGATGTCCTGCACGGCCAGTCCCGTCAGGTCGCCGGGCCCGGTGACCGTCAGGCGCGCCGTGAACACCCCCTTGGTGGCGTACGTGTGGGAGGGGTTCGCCTCGGTCGAGTCCGTGGTTCCGTTGCCGTCGAAGTCCCAGGCGTAGGTGACCTGCTGACCGCCAGGGAGCCCCGAACCCGCGCTGGAGAAGGCGACGGTGAGGGGCGCGGGACCGTTGTCACGGTCCACCGTGATCTTCGCGTCGGGCAGCCGGCCGTCACCGACGTAGTCGATGCGGTAGATACCCGATCCCTCGTTGCTGCCACCACGTCCGGTACCGCTGCCGAGACCGAAGTCGATGACGTAGAGGGCGCCGTCGGGGCCGAAGTCGGCATCGAACGGCTGGTTCCACTTCATGTCCTCGAAGATGCCGTTGATCGACTGCACGTCTCCCGCGGCGGCCGGCGCGAACCGGGGATCGGTGAACGTCTGGTCCTTCTGCTGGATCGAGAACGTCTTGAACCAGCGCCGGGTCAGCTCGTAGTTCAGCCACTTCCCCTCGAAGTACTCCGGGAACTTGGTGCGATACGTGTTCGCCGGGTCGTAGTCGTAGACGGGACCGCTCATCGGACCGCCGCCCCCGGTGCCCAGCTCCGGGAACTGGGCGGACGCGGAGTAGGCGTACCAGACCGTGGCCGGCTGGGCGGGCGGCAGTTCCCGCAGCCCGGTGTTGTTCGGGGACTCGTTGACGAGCGCCCCGCAGTCGAACTTCGGACCCGACGTCTTCGTGCCGAAGTCGTAGTCGTTGAACGGGGTGTTGTTGCCGATGCAGTACGGCCAGCCGAAGTTCCCCGCCTTGGTGATACGGGTGTACTCGACCGTGCCCTCTGGACCCCGGTTCGCGACCGCCGAGCGTGCGTCCGGGCCGTAGTCCGCGACCATGAGCGCGCCACTGGCCGGGTCCGTGGTGATCCGGAACGGATTGCGCATCCCCATGGCGTAGATCTCGGGCTTGGTCCTGTCCGTGCCCGGCGCGAAGAGATTGCCCTCCGGCACCGTGTACGTGCCGTCGTCCTGCGGGGTGATCCGCAGGACCTTGCCCCGCAGATCGTTCGTATTGCCGGAGGTGCCCTGGGCGTCCCAGGCGCGGCGCCCTTCGCCCTCGTCGATCGGCGAGAAGCCGTCCGAGGCGAACGGGTCGGTGTTGTCCCCCGTCGCCGCGTACAGATTCCCGTCCTTGTCGAAGGCCAGCGATCCGGCCATATGGGAGTTGGCCCGGCCCTCGCCCCGGAAGGTCGGAACCGTCAGCAGCCGCTTCTCGGATGCGGGATCGACCGTATTTCCGGTGACGGTGAAGCGCGACAGATTCAGCCGCTTCTCCGTCTTGTCCGAATGCAGCAGATAGAGCCAGTGATTCTCCGCGAATCCCGGGTCCAGGGTGAGACCGAGCAGCCCGTCGGACTGGCTGGTCATCTCCGGCGTGTACGCGAGGTCCAGCGCCGTGGTCACCTTCATCGTCTGCTGGTCGATGACCTTCAGTTTCCCGGTGCGCTGGGCGAAGAACACGCGGCGGTCGGGGGCGACGGCCAGCTCGAACGGGTCGGCGAGATCGCTGGTGACCAGCGGGGTCCGCTGGAAGGATCCGGTGCGCGTCGCGGTGCAGTCGCCCGGCTTCGCGCCCGCGGCCCACTCGATGCCGCCCAGCAGATGCTTGACGAAGCCCTCCTCCTGGAAGGCCGAGGACGCGTGCCCGCCCGCGGTGAACCAGGACCGGCCGCCGTCGTAGTTCTGGCACCAGGACCACGGATGGTCGACACCCTCGTCGAGACCGGTGACACCGTCGCGCACCTTGATCTGCGCGAGCGTATGCACCTTGGAGGTGGGGTTGGTGCGCCAGTTGTACCACTCCTCCGTGCGCTCCCAGAGCTCCGGAAGGCCCTTGGTGGAGGGGTGGGCCTGGTCGAGGACCTTGACCCGGCCGGTCTGGATCGCCGGGTGCTGGTCGAAGATCGCGCCGACCAGACCCTCGTACCAGCCCCAGTCGCGCTCACTCGCGGACGCGGCGTGCAGACCGACCCAGCCGCCACCCGCGCGGATGAACCGCTGCAGGGCGGCGCGCTCATCGGCGGTCAGCAAGTCGCCCTTTTCGGGCGTGGAGTTGGTGTTGTTGAAGACGATGGCCTGGAAGCGCGAGAGGTCCGCGTCGTTGAACACGGCCGAATCAGCGGTCGCTTCCACCTCGAAGCCGTTCTCGGCACCGAGTTTCTTGATCGCTTCGATCCCGGCGGGAATCGAGTCGTGGGTGAAGTTGGTGACCTCGGAATAGACGAGGACGCGAAAAGGCGCTGCCTGGGCCGTCGGCGGGGAGACCACCAGAAGGCCGAGGATCAGCGCCAGTAAGGCGGTGAGGGCGAAGGCGGGGGAGGGGAATCTTCGCGCCTGACCGGTACGGGATTGACGACTATTCATGGGCGCTCCCAGTGCGGTAGATGCCGGCTGCGGGATTAAGAAAGCGCTTTCTGAAGTACGCCGTTCAGGGTAGGTTCCAGCCTTCGGCGGGGTCAATGGGTCGGCAGCGACCTCTGTGACCGAGGCATGCCGGCAGGACGGCCCAGAGGCACGCCCCGGGTCGGTCGTCGTGGGCGCCCGGTGGTCCCGCCGATTGTCAGTGCCGGACGTTACGGTCGGACCCGACCCGCCTCGCGTCCGCCGGGGCCACCGGATCGGAGACCGTGGATGACGACCACCGCCGATGACGTCCGCACCATCGCCCTGTCCCTGCCCGACACCGCCGAGAAGCTGGCGTGGGGTCAGCCCACGTTCCGGGTGGCCGGGAAGATCTTCGCCGGGCTCGGGGACGACGACACCACGATGGGGGTGAAGTGCCCCGTCGAGGACCGTGCGGAGCTGATCGCCTCCGAGCCGGAGAAGTTCTTCACCCGCGCGGGCCACGACGACAATTACGCCTGGCTGCGGGTGCGCCTGTCCGCCCTTGAGGACGCCGAGGAGCTGACGGCGATCCTCACCGACTCCTGGCGCCAGGCGGCCCCACGCAAACTGCTGGACGCGCACCCGGAGTTGAGACCCTAGAAGGGCGCTTGGGCCGGGGTGGGTTCACCGCCGTACGAAACCGCTGATCCGCTCCCGCAGCCCCCGCGCGTCCAGCCCGTGCGCCGCGAGGTGCTCGTCCATCTGTCCGTACCGGCGGAGCTCGGCCCGGCCCACACCGAGGCCGAGCACGCGGTGGGGGAGCGCGGACAGTGCGTCATTGGCCGCCGCCGTGGATGTGCCCGCCAGGTAGGGCTCGACGATCACCACGTCCGCGCCCTCCGTGGCCCCCACGGCCCCGCGCAGCCCGGCCGAGTCGAAAGGGCGCACGGTGGTCGCGTACAGCACCGTCACGTCCAGGCCCTCGGTGGCCGCGAGGACGTTGTCGAGCATGGGACCGACCGCGATCACGACTCCGCCGCGCCCCTCGCGCACCGTCGCGAAGCCGCCCCCGTCCACCGGCCGGCCGGCCCGGTTCGACTGGAGGGAGAGCCGCACGTACACCCGGTCGTCCCCGCCGGCCGCGAGCCGCAGCAGCGCCTCGGCCTCGTCCGGGTGGCCCGGCACGTGCACCGTCCAGCCGTCGAGCGTGTCGAGGAGCGCGACATCACCCGGCGACATATGGGTGAAGCCCCCGGCCGGCCAGTCGTACGAAGCCCCGGCGCTCACCAGGACCCCTCCCACCCCCTGGTGCCCGAGGTCCAGTTTCACCTGCTCGAACGGCCGCTCCACCAGAAAGCTCGCGAAGGTGTGCATGATCGGCCGCATCCCGGTCAGCGCCATCCCGGCGCCCGCCCCGATCAGCAGCTGCTCCCGGATGCCCACGTTGATCACCCGGTCCGGGTGGGCACGCTCCGCCCGGTCGAAGCCGTCCCGGCTGATCTCGGCCAGCACCAGCGCCAGCCGGGGGCCCTCGTCGAGGAGCCGGGACGTGGTGGCGATGAAACGGTCACGCATGGTGTCCATGAGAACTCTTTCTCCGTCGTCTTCTCCGTCGTGCGGTGTCTGTGCTGCGCGCTACTTGGGGGCGACTGTGGCGACCACGGCCCGGGGCCGTCCGGGGTGCGGCGCGGTGAAGGCGGCGTACAGCGCCTCGTGGTCCCGCCCGTCCACGGTCGCGGCGGACCACCCGGCGCTCTCGAACCTGGAGGCGATGCCGCCGGGCCAGCCGTGGGTGGCCGATGCGTTGTCGATCACGAGGGTGTGCAGCTGCTCAAGCCCCGCCGGACCGGCGTAGGCGATCGCTTCGTGGTTGCTGCCCTCGTCCAGCTCGGCGTCCCCGATCAGCACCCACACGCGCGGATCCGTCAGCCCCTGAGCCCGCAGCCCCAGCACGCTCCCCACGGCCAGCGGCAGCCCGTGCCCCAGGGACCCGCTGCCGATCTCGGCACCGGGCACCAGCAGCCGGTCCGGATGGTGTCCGAGGGGTGAGTCGTACGAGCCGAAGCCCGGCAGCAGCGCGTCGTCGAAGAACCCGTGCGCGGCCAGAACGGCGTAGTACGCCATGGGTCCGTGCCCCTTCGAGAGCAGGAACCTGTCCCGGCAGTGGTCGTCGGCGGTGCCGGGTGTGACGCGCAGTACCCGGTCGTAGAGCACCCAGAGGGCGTCCAGTGTGGAGGTCGCGGCGGGCCCGTGCTTCTCGTCACCCGTCATCAGGCTCATCAGCCGGTTCAGGTCGCGGTAGTCCGGCGCCGGCGCGGCGGTTGTGTTCGTCATGCGGATCAGCGTCCAACGTCAAGTTCGGTTGAGGTCAAGACCCGAAAGACGTTCGTGACCACTGGTTCAAGTGCGGTATTGTTCTCATGCGCGTTCGGCCCAGGGGAAACCCCAGGTCAGGCGGGCATCGGGACGTGGCGCAGCTTGGTAGCGCACTTGACTGGGGGTCAAGGGGTCGCAGGTTCAAATCCTGTCGTCCCGACTCGACAGAGTCGCAGATCAGAGGCCGTATCGGAGTGAATCCGATGCGGCCTTTCGGTCGTTTTCGGGGACCAGTTGGGGGCCAAGGCGGCTGTGTGGTGCCGCGCCGCCGCAGCCGGCCGCACGCAAGCCGGAGTGCTCGTGAAGACCCTCCCCGTAAATGTGGAGGAGGTCTGGGGACTCCGTGACTCTTCCGTCGGTGAATTGCGCGCGGACTCGGGTCGAAGGGCCTGCCGCATCCCTCCGACTCGCCAGTAACCAACGACTGACCAGCGAAAACGCGGATGTGTCGGACGTGGCGCAGCGCCCGTTCCGTGTTCGCTCGGCCGGGGTATGGTCGGCCGCGTTCGCCTGACCGGGTGAATGTGGAGGGGGCGACGCAAGCTCTTTCGGGCCCCGCGCGGCGACCAGGCCCAGGACGAGACCGACCGCAGATGTTCGAGGCGAGGCAGACCGATGGAAGTTCCGGCCACCGCTTCGGCCGACGGCGACCGAGCCGATGGGGGTGCGGGCAGCGGAGGCTGGTTCGCGCGAAGCCCGGGCAAGGTGACGCCGGCACCCGCACCCCTGAACGGCCACGACCTCACGTCCCGCTCCGTACCGCCGCCGCAGGACCACCCGCGGCCGCCCGCCGAAGGTGCGGACACTTCCGACACAGAGCTGCTGCGCCGGACGATGGCCGAGATCGAGCCCATCGCCGACACGGTCACCTCGTACTTCTACGCTCTGCTCTTCGTGCGCCACCCCGCCCTGCGGGCGCTCTTCCCCGTGGCGATGGACACCCAGCGGGACCGGCTTTTCACAGCGCTGCTCACCGCCGCCACCCACGCGGACGACCCCGGCACCCTGACCACCTACCTGACCCACCTCGGCCGAGGCCACCGCAAGTACGGCACCCGACCCGAGCACTATCCGGCCGTCGGCGAGGCCCTGATCGGCGCCCTCGCCCGTTACGCGCCGTCGAACTGGGGGCCCAGGACCGAAGCCGCGTGGGTCAGTGCCTACACGACCATCTCCCAGATCATGATCGACGCGGCGAGCGCGGACGAGATGCGCGCGCCCGCCTGGTGGCAGGCGGAGGTGGTCGCCCATGACATGCGTACGAAGGACATCGCGATCGTCACGGTCCGGCCCGACCAGCCGTACCCCTTCCTCGCCGGGCAGTACACCGCCCTGGAGACGCCCTGGTGGCCGCGGGAGTGGCGGCACTACTCCTTCGCCTCGGCCCCGCGCTCCGACGGCCTGCTCTCCTTCCACGTCAAGGCCGTGCCGGCGGGCTGGGTCTCCAACGCCCTCGTCCACCGCGCCCGTCCTGGGGATGTTCTCCGACTGGGTCCCCCCACCGGCTCCATGACGGTCGACCACACCACCGACAGCGGGCTGCTCTGCCTCGGTGGCGGCACCGGTATCGCGCCCATCAAGGCCCTGGTGGAGGACGTGGTGCAGCACGGCCGGTACCGCTCCGTCGACGTGCTCTACGGCGCACGCCGCAATGACGACCTGTACGACTTCGACGCCATGCTGAGGCTGCAGCAGTCGCACTCGTGGCTCTCGGTCCGGCCGGTGGTCGACGACGATCCCGTCGGTCTGTCCGGCGGACTCCCCGAGGCGGTACGCGAGTACGGCTCGTGGCACACCCACGACGTGTACCTGTCCGGTCCGCCCGGCATGATCCGACGCGGCGTCGACACCCTGTTGGACATGGGTGTCCCCTCCCGTCGCATACGGCACGACTCCATCGAGGGACTGGTCGGGGCAGCGAAGTGAGCACTTTCGAGCAGGCGGGGCAGCGGCAGACACACACGACGCCCCTGCGTACCACCCGCCCGGGCAGTGACGGCGAACACGGCGTTCAGCGGCGCATGGGCACCACGGAGCGCGCCGACCGCTTCTACGCCGAGCAGGTTCTTGAGCGACTCAACCCGCGTATGCGGGAGTTCGTGGCTCAGCAGGAGATGTTCTTCCTCGCCACCGCCGACCGGCACGGCGAGTGTGACAACACCTTCCGTGCCGGCCCGCCCGGCTTTCTCCACGTCCTGGACGACACGACGCTCGCCTACCCCGAGTACCGGGGCAACGGCGTCCACGCCAGCCTGGGCAACATCGAGGAGAACCCGCACGTCGGCGTCCTCATGCTGGACTTCCTCCGTGACCGCATCGGACTGCACGTCAACGGCCGGGCCAGGATCGTGGCCGACGAGGACATGCGCCGTGCCGACGCCACGCTCGCGGTCGACCCGGTGCCCGGCCGGCGGGCCCAGGTATGGGTGGTGATCACCGTCGAGGAGGCGTACATCCACTGCGCCAAACACATCCCGCACCTGCAGAGGGTCCCCGCGCGCGGCTCCGGCCGCACCTGGGGAACGGACGACGTGAAACGCAAGGGCGGCGACTTCTTCGGAGCGGCGTCCGACGCACCGGAGCGGGGCCTGTTCCTGCCGCCGCCCCGCGCGGACCCGGCGAGTTGGCGGGCCGAGGCGGAGCGGGTCCTGGCCAGGGCGGTGCGGCGCGACCCCGGGAAGGTCACTGGCGCGCGACCCGTGACCGAATCCGAGGCCGGGACGCAGAGCTTCAGCGGCTGGTTCAGCAGGAGCACCCCTGCCTGACCGCATGCCACCGCCGTGGGCGCCGTTCCGCCGACCGTCGGTTCGCGTACTCGGTGCGCCCGGTGGTGCGGGTGACAGACAGCTATCCATGACGGCCTTCGCGACCAGCTGGTTCGGGCGCCCGCGGGCCCGGGGTGGCGTCACCGGCCATCCCCGGGCGACGGACGGTGGTTGACGGACCCATGTATCCGGGGGAATCGGTGCCATAGCGTCCCGAGGCGTCCTTGCACACGACCTCGGAGGCAGGCCGATGCGTCTCTCCCTCAGTTCCGCACCACGATTCCGTCGGCGGGGTGTTTCGGCAGTCCTCGCTCTGGCCGCTCTCGCGATCACCCCAGCGGCGGCCACGGCCGCCCCCGGGAACCCCGGCGGTCACTGCGCGCACCTGGCACATGTGCGCGTTCCGGGCGCCGAACACCAGCAGGCAGCCTGCCTGGACGAGCTGACCACGGCGGGCACGGTCGCCTCCGGACACACCGACCCGGCCGACTGGGCCGGGCTGACCCCGAAGGATCTGGCCGTCCCCAGCGGGGTTCCCGGCGGCCAGATAGACGGCTACTTCCCCGACACCTCCACCACCAACACCAACCACGGCTGGCGGCACGACGCCCAGTTCGTGATCCGCCTGCCCGACCGGTGGAACGGCGGGCTGGTGGTCGCGGGCACCCCCGGCAACCGTGAGCAGTACGCCAACGACCGGGCCATCGCCGACTGGGTGCTCGCCCGCGGCTACGCCTACGCCGCCACCGACAAGGGCAACACCGGCCTCGCCTTCCACCAGGACGGCAAGGCGCCGGGTGACGCCATCGCCGAGTGGAACGACCGGCTCACCCAGCTCACCCGGGCCGCCCGCGCCACGGTCGCCCAGCGCTACCACCGCCCGCCGTCCCGGACCTTGGTGACAGGCATGTCCAACGGCGGATACCTGGTGCGCTGGCAGCTGGAGAACCACCCCGAGCTCTACGACGGGGGCGTCGACTGGGAAGGCACTCTCTGGCGCTCCGACGGTCCCACCCTGCTGGACTTCCTGCCCGAGTCCCTGCGCCACTATCCCGTGTACGCCGCTGGAGGAGAGGGGGCGGAGCGGGCGAGGGGAGCCCTGCACGACGCGGGGTTCCCGGCCGGATCGGAGTTCCTCTGGCCGTACCACCACAAGGTCTACTGGGACCTGACCCAGCGCATCTATCGCGAGGAACTCGACCCCGGCTTCGACGGGGCGACCGAGGCCGGCACCCCGTACTGCCTCACGGGCACACCTGCCTGCGACGCCGACTACGACTACGCGGCCCGGCCACCGGAGGTCCGGCGCGCCGTGGAGAAGATCGCGCTGACCGGACGCATCGGCAAGCCCCTGATCACCCTGCACGGCACCCTTGACGTACTGCTGCCGATCGGCCGGGACTCCGATGTGTACGCCCGCATGGTGCGCGACGCGGGCCGCGGCCAACTGCACCGCTACTACCGCATCGAGGGCGGCACCCACGCCGACTCCCTGGTCGACGTGTTCCCGGACCGGCTGCGCCCGCTCACGCCGTGCCACCGCTCGGCGTTCACCGCGCTCGAGCGCTGGCTTGCCGAAGGCCACCGCCCACCCGCTTCCCGGACCATCGGCCTGCCCGCACAGGCGGACGCGGCGGCACTCCTGGACAACTGCTCCCTGGACGGGCGGGACGGTGCAGTTCAGGCCACTCGGGTGGCACCGATTGAATGATCAAAGTGGGGACGGGTTAGCATATGAGCGCCGCCTAGCTCGAAAGATAAACCTGTGACTGTCAATGACGACTCGTTCACCAACTGGAAGAACCGCGAAGAGATCGCGGAGTCGATGATCCCCGTCATCGGGAAGCTGCACCGGGAGCAGGACGTCACGGTCCTTCTCCACAGCCGCTCCCTGGTGAACAAGTCGGTGGTCAGCATCCTCAAGACTCACCGGTTCGCGCGCCAGATCGACGGTGAGGAACTCTCGGTCACCGAGACGCTGCCGTTCCTTCAGGCCCTCACCACGCTGGATCTCGGTCCTTCGCAGATCGACATCGGCATGCTGGCCGTGACCTACAAGGCCGACGACCGCGGGCTCTCCGTCGAGGAGTTCACCGCGGAGGCCGTCGCCGGGGCCACGGGTGCCAACAAGGCCGCGCGCCGCGAGGGACGCGACGTCGTCCTCTACGGTTTCGGCCGCATCGGCCGTCTCGTCGCCCGGCTGCTCATCGAGAAGTCCGGCTCCGGCAACGGCCTGCGGCTGCGTGCCATCGTCGTCCGCGGGGGTGGCGGGCGCGCCGCCGAGGATCTCGTCAAGCGCGCCTCGCTGCTGCGCCGCGACTCGATCCACGGGCAGTTCCAGGGCACGATCACCGTTGACGAGGCGAGCAGCACGATCATCGCCAACGGCAACGTGATCAAGGTGATCTACGCCAACGACCCCTCCGAGGTCGACTACACGGCGTACGGCATCAAGGACGCCATCCTGATCGACAACACCGGCAAGTGGCGTGACCGCGAGGGCCTGTCGAAGCACCTGCGTCCCGGCATCGACAAGGTCGTCCTGACCGCGCCGGGCAAGGGTGACGTCCCCAACATCGTCCACGGTGTCAACCACGACACGATCAAGCCGGACGAGCAGATCCTGTCCTGCGCCTCGTGCACCACCAACGCGATCGTTCCGCCGCTGAAGGCGATGGCGGAGGAGTACGGCGTCCTGCGTGGCCACGTGGAGACCGTCCACTCGTTCACCAACGACCAGAACCTGCTGGACAACTACCACAGCTCCGACCGCCGTGGCCGTTCGGCGCCGCTCAACATGGTCATGACCGAGACCGGTGCCGCCTCCGCCGTCGCGAAGGCGCTGCCCGACCTCAACGCACGGATCACCGGCAGCTCGATCCGCGTCCCGGTGCCGGACGTCTCGATCGCGATCCTGAGCCTGCGGCTCGGTCGCGAGACGACCCGCGAGGAGGTCCTCGACTACCTCCGTAACGTGTCGCTGACCTCGCCGCTCAAGCGCCAGATCGACTTCACCACCGCTCCCGACGCGGTGTCGAGCGACTTCATCGGTTCGCGCCACGCCTCGATCGTCGACGCGGGCGCCACCAAGGTCGAGGGCGACGACGCGATCCTCTACCTCTGGTACGACAACGAGTTCGGCTACTCCTGCCAGGTCATCCGGGTCGTCCAGCACGTCTCCGGTGTCGAGTACCCGACCTTCCCGGTTCCGGTGGCCTGACCCCGGCGGATCGTCGTCCCGGCTCGGTTGCGTGACGAGCCACAGACAAGGAGGCCGTACCGGAGCAATCCGGTACGGCCTCTCTGTGTTACGTCTGTCCACGCGCCGCCGCTACGCGGTCTGGCCGGAGCCCGAGCCGGCGTTCGGCGCGGCCTTGATGCCCTTCGTGATCTCGTCCAGGACGGAGAGCTTCGGCGCCTTGTCGTTGATGTCGAAGCCCGAGCGGACGACGACCAGGAGGTCCTTCGCGGTGGGGGAGGGGAAGGCCAGCGACTCGACGTACCCGTCGTCGCCCTTCTTCGTCACCACCTGCCAGCGCACCAGGTAGCCCTTCTTGCCGGCCACGGTGACCGCTTCGGACTTGAGCGTCCGGTGCGAGGTGATGCCCTCGTAGATCTTCTCGCCGTACGACTCCTCCGCGTTGGCCGCGATGTCCTCCTTCGCCGCGGCCTCCGCCGTCTTCGCCTTGAGTTCGAGGGCGGCGGCCGGCGCGGAGAACACCCCGCCGCGCACGCACTTCTCGCCGGCGTCACCGGGGCAGGCGTACTCGCCGGTGGTCAGCCCGGCGCCGACGACGCCCGACGAGCCGGTCCAGCCGTCGGGCACCGGGATGCTGATACCGCTGGCCAGGTCCGTCGCGTACCCGTCCTCGACCGGCGGCATCTGCTGGTCCGGGGCCTGGTCGCCGCCCTTCTCCTCGCCGTCCTCGGGCGCACCGGGCACGCCGGGTGCGCCGGACGGCGGGCCGGAGGGGGACGGCGTGGCGGCGACGGCGCTGTCCGTCGAGCCGCTGGAGTCCTGCCCCAGCAGAAACGCCCCGCCTCCGACCGCGGCGAGCAGCACCACACCGGCGGCGATGCCGGCGCCGATGCGCGTCCTGCGGCGCCTGACCATCGCGGGCGGCAGGCGGAGCTGGTCCGTCCAGCGGCTCCCGTCCCACCAGCGTTCCTGGGCGGGGCCGATTCCTGAATGCCCGGGATCTGGATGCCAGCCGGGCGGGGTCATCTGGGTCACGGTGTGCACATTAAACGGACAGCCTGAGAATCACATGAACCGGGGCAGGGGTGCCGGGGAGTTGGCCGGATTGCGCTTTGGTCCGACCACACGGACTGTGTGACATAGTCGGGATCAGGGCGTATCGCCCGGAACAGGGAGTACCGGAACAGGGAGTAATGGATGCCGGTCGAGTGGCAACCCGTACGGCAGTCCCGCACCCATGAACTCGTGCTCCAGAGCATCGAGGAGCGGGTCTTCGCCGGTGAGCTCAAGGCGGGTGACCGGCTGCCGCCCGAACGCGAACTGGCGCCCGTTCTCGGTGTCAGCCGGTCCGCGCTGCGCGAGGCGCTGCGGGTGCTGGAGACCATCGGTGTGCTGGTGGCGCAGCCCGGCCGTGGTCCGGATTCCGGGGCCCGGATCGTGCGCAATCCGGACGACGCCCTCGGCCGGCTGCTGCGGCTGCACTTCGCGCTCGGCAGCTACAGCCTGCACGACGTGCTGGAGGCCCGCGTCGTACTGGAGCGGTCCAGCTTCGAGGCCGCCGCACGGCACGCCTCCGCCGAGGACCTCGACGAGGCGGAGCGCCTGCTCGTACGCATGGGGGAACCGGACGTCGGTGTGCCCGAGTTCAACGACCTGGACACCCGCTTCCATGTCCTGATCGCCCGGAGTTCCGGCAACGAGCTGACGTCGACGCTCACATCCGCCGTGCGCGAGTCGGTGCGTCCGCTGATCCTGCGCGCGCTGGAAGAGGCCGAGGACTGGCCCGCCACGGCGGCGGCGCTCAACGCCCACCATCTGAAGCTGCTGCGGCTGGTGCGCGAGGGGCGGGGAGGCGAGGCGGCCGACCTGGTCGAGCAGCACATCCGCGGTCTGCACGGAACGCTCGTCGACGAGAACTCCGGGGATTCACAGGACTGAGGCACGCGCAGGAACGCGGGCGAGAGCGGGATGGAGCGGGGACGGTGCGGGAAGCACCGTCCCCGCTTTCGTGTCCCCGTGCCCTTCATGCTTCCTCCTTCGACCCGAGGGTAGTATGGTCCGACCATACAAACGACCGGGGAGGCGCCATGCGCATCGGACTCTTCGCCACCTGTCTGGGAGACACGCTCTTCCCCGAGGCGGTGAAATCCACCGCGCTCCTGCTCGCCCGCCTGGGCCACGACGTGGTGTTCCCGCCGGAGCAGACCTGCTGCGGCCAGATGCACGTCAACACCGGCTACCAGCGCGAGCCCGTCCCGCTGGTGCGAAACTTCGCCGAGCAGTTCGGCGACTCCTCGATCGAGGCGGTGGTCATGCCGTCGGGCTCGTGCGCCGGCTCGGTCCGCCACCAGCACGAGATCATCGCCGCGCGGTACGGCGACGCCTCGCTGCGCGCCGGAGTCGCCACGGTCAAGGCCAAGACGTACGAACTCTCGGAGTTCCTCGTCGACGTCCTCGACGTCTCAGGTGTCGGCGCCTACTTCCCGCACCGCGTCACCTACCACCCCACCTGCCACTCCCTGCGGATGCTCCGGGCCGGCGACAAGCCGCTGCGGCTGCTGCGCGCAGTCGACGCCATCGACCTCGTCGAGCTCCCCGAGGCGGACTCCTGCTGCGGCTTCGGCGGCACCTTCGCCGTCAAGAACGCCGAGACCTCCACCGCGATGCTCCAGGACAAGATGCGCAACATCGCCACCACGGCGGCCGATGTCTGCACCGCGGGCGACTCCTCCTGCCTGATGCACATCGGCGGCGGACTCGCCCGCATCAAGGCGGGCACACGGACCCTGCACCTCGCGCAGATCCTCGCCTCCACCCGCACCTCGCCGTACGTCCTGACGGAGGCCGCCGCATGAGTACGTTCCTCGGCATGCCCGCCACCCCGCCCCGTTCCCCGTACGGGACGGGCAATCTGCGCGGCGAGCGCACGTTCCCCGAGGCCGCCCACGACGAGCTGCGCAACGAGCAGCTGCGCCGCAACCTCGGCAAAGCCACCCACACCATCCGGGCCAAACGGCTCGACGTCACCGGTGAACTCCCCGACTGGGAGGAGCTGCGCGACGCGGGCGCCGCCATCAAGACCGACACCATGAACCGGCTCCCCGAGCTCCTCGAACAGCTGGAGCGGAAGGTCACCGAGAGCGGCGGCACCGTCCACTGGGCGAGGGACGGCGGCGAGGCGAACGAGATCGTCGCCCGGCTGATCAAGGAGACGGGCAGCAGCGACGTCATCAAGGTCAAGTCGATGGCCACCCAGGAGATCGGCCTCAACGAACACCTGGAATCGATCGGCATCACCCCGTACGAGACCGACCTGGCCGAGCTCATCGTGCAGCTCGCCCACGACAAGCCCTCACACATCCTGGTGCCCGCGATCCACCGCAACCGCGACGAGATCCGGCAGATCTTCCTCGACGAGATCCCCGGCGTCGACCCGGCGCTCGACAACGTGCCGGCCCACCTCGCCGCAGCCGCCCGCGCCTATCTGCGTGAGAAGTTCATGACGACGAAGGTGGCCGTCTCCGGCGCCAACTTCGGCATCGCGGAGACCGGCACACTGTCCGTGGTCGAGTCCGAGGGCAACGGACGGATGTGCCTGACCCTGCCCGACACCCTCATCACCGTCATGGGCATCGAGAAGGTACTGCCGCGCTTCCAGGACCTCGAAGTCTTCCTCCAGTTGCTGCCGCGCTCCTCGACCGGTGAGCGCATGAACCCGTACACCTCGATGTGGACCGGTGTGACACCCGGCGACGGCCCGCAGGACTTCCATCTGATCCTGCTCGACAACGGACGCACCGCCGCGCTCGCCGACAGGATCGGCCGGGAGGCACTCAACTGCATCCGCTGCTCGGCCTGTCTCAACGTCTGTCCGGTGTACGAGCGGGCGGGCGGGCACGCGTACGGCTCGACCTACCCCGGACCGATCGGCGCGGTCCTCACGCCGCAGCTCGCCGGGATGCATGCGGCCAAGGACGACCCCAACAGCTCACTCCCGTACGCCTCCAGCCTCTGCGGTGCCTGCTTCGACGCCTGCCCCGTGAAGATCGACATTCCTTCTCTGCTCGTCGAACTGCGCCACCAGAACACCGAGGAGTCGGGGACGACGGCCGAGAAGCTCGCGATGAAGGCCGCGGCCGGGGTGATGAAGCGGCCGAAGCTGTACACGGCCGCGCAGAAGGCATCGGCACTCGGCCGCGTCGTCGCCGGACGGGACGGCACGATCTCCCGTCTGCCGGCTCCGTTCAGCGGCTGGAGCGACAGCCGCGACACCCAGGCCCCGCCCAAGCAGACCTTCCGCTCCTGGCTGGCATCCGACGAGGGCGCCGCCGCGATGCGGGCCGCCGCCGCCGAGCACGCGAACACCACCCAGGAGGACGAGAAGTGACGACCCCTCAGTCACAAGCGCGGGAGACCGTACTCGGCCGCGTGCGTGACGCACTGGCCCTGGCCCCCGCACCCGAGATCACCATCCCGCGGGCCTACCGCACCGGACGCACGCTGCCCGACGGCGAACGCCTCGCCCTCCTCACCCACCGGCTCGTCGACTACAAGGCACGGGTGCACACCTGCACCGCCGACCGCACCGCCGAGGTCCTCGCAGATGTGCTGCGCGAGCTCGGCGCCCGGCGGATCGGCGTGCCGGACGGGCTCGACGAGGGGTGGCTCAGCGGCTACGACGGCGAGGTGCAGCGGGACTCCGCCGACATTCCCGCGCCGAGCCTCGACGCGCTGGACGGCGTGGTCACGGCCTCCGCCGTCAGCTGCGCCGAGACCGGCACGATCTTCCTGGACGGCTCGCCCGGCCAGGGCCGGCGGGCGCTCTCCCTCGTCCCCGATCTGCATGTGTGCGTCGTCGACCTGTCGACGGTCGAGGCCGGGGTGCCGGAAGCGGTGGCCCGGCTGGTGCCGACCCGGCCGACCACGCTGATCAGCGGACCTTCGGCGACGTCGGACATCGAGCTGGAGCGCGTGGAGGGCGTGCACGGCCCTCGCACGCTGGTGGTGGTGATCCGCACGGACGTGTAGCCAGGGTCTGCCCTTCGGCTCAGCCGTGCGTGACCGTCAGCGGTTCGAAGTCGATACGGGTCGTGGCCCCGTCGTCCGCCCAGTCGACCTCGATCCGGCCGCCGTCGACGCGCACCCCGCTCACCACCCCCGCCAGCGGTGCCGCGTCGCTCTGCCCGGTGAGCGAGGCGAGCGACAGCAGGATCACCCTGCCCTCCGCGTCCGCCGCCAGCCGTGGCAGCACCGCCCAGTTCGTGTACGCCGTGCCCTGCGGAGCCCGTACCTCCTCGTGCGTCTCCCAGCCGTGCAGGCCGTGCAACGAGGACGTCAGCGCGTCGTCGCGGCCGGTGGCCCAGCCCGTCTGCTCGACCCTTGATCCGGCCGGGACACCGAGGGCGCGGTGGGCCCGGAGCTCGTAACGGCCACGCACCACGGTGACGGACTCGACCCGCATACCCGGCACCATCGGTGCACCGCCGCCGAACACGGGCAGGTGCCAGGACGCGGCCCACCCCCAGCCGTCGCCCCCGCCCGCACCCAGCGGGCGGATGCGGCGCCGATGGCTGCGCAGACCCGCGACGACCACGGCCAGATGGTTGTCCGCCTGGTTGCCCCCGGCCGTGGGGCCGGTGACGGTCGAGTACGACTGGCGGCTGTAGAGCGGGTCCTCCTCCGCCGCCGACTCGCCCTCCTGCGGCCTGACATGGTCGCTTCCGTGGTTGTGCAGCCGCACGATGCCGTCGGCCCGGGTGGACTGCACGAGGAACCCCGGAGCAGGCAGCGCCAGCACGCGGTCGGGACCCTCGCTCGGCGCCGGTTCCTCGGTCGCCGTCCACAGCGGATGACGAGCCGGGGCGAGCAGCGAAACGAAGCTCTTGGACGCCCAGTACGGCGACGCGGGCCCCGAGTAGTTCTGCAGTGTCGCCTCGTGCGGCCCGTGCCAGCCGAGGGTCAGCAGTCCGTCCCGGTCCACCGCGCCCCGGTCCAGGAAGTAGCGCAGCGACCCGCTGATCAGCCGGCGCGAGGCACCGGGGGAGAGCGGGGTGTGCCCGGTGAGGGCACCGAGCGCGACGGCGGAACCGGCCGCGAAGCGGTACGAGAGAGAGCGGCCGAAGTGGATCGGCGCCCCGTCCGAGCCGAACAGGAGCGACAGGCCGTCGAGATGCTCGCGCAGCCGGTCGCCGTAGTGCGCGGACAGCTCCCCGTCGCCCGTCAGATGCACGTGCAGCATCGGATACAGGTGCAGGGCCCAGCCGTTGTAGTGGTCGAAGGCGCGTCCGTCGCCGTCGGCGTACCAGCCGTCGCCGCGGTACCAGCCCTCCATCAGTTCGTGCGCCCGGTCCAGCGCGCGGGCCGTCTCCGCGTCACCGCGGCCGACCGACTCCAGGAACCCGGCGACGGAGTACGGGAACAGGTACCAGTTGTTGGGGGACGGCAGGTGGCGCAGCGCCCCGCGCAGCCATTCCTCGGCACGGTCCTGCACCCCGGCGTCCAGCCGGTCCCAGAGCCAGGGCCTGGTCAGCCGCAGCCCGATCGCGACGGACGCCGATTCGACCATCGGCTGACCCTGCACATGGTGGTCCAGGATCAGCGGCCAGGATTCGGTGTCCTCGCGGCCCGGCGTCCGCGTCCCCGCCGCGAGCCCGTCCGCGTACCGGTCGAGCCAGCCGTGGGGATCCTTGCCTTCCGCGCCCGCGACCCGGAAGGCGGCGGCGAGGAACGTGCGGGCGTACCCCTCAAGACCGTCGGAGCGGACACCGGATGCGGACGGCCGGCCCGGGAGGTCGAGCAGGGCGCGTCCGGGGGTGGCCCATCGCCAGGCCGCGTCGAGCAGCCCGTCGGCGGCGGCCTCCCAGTGCGCCCGGGTGTAACCGGTGTACGGGCTCGATTCACGGTCTTCGGCGGGGAGCGCGAACGGAAGGGACAAAGGAAGGGTCATACGAGGGCGCAGCCTTTCTCGGGACACCAGAATCCTGATCGACTGATCGGTGAGGGTCAAGAGATCGATCAGATGAAGATCGAAACGGTCATTCGCTCAAAGGGCACCCGTGGCCCCGAGCGGGGTGGTGTCTACTATCTGAACCGGCATGGACACGCTCACACTCTGGCAACTGGCCGCGCTCGCGGCGGCATCCGCCCTCGTCGGCTTCTCCAAGACGGCCGTCAGCGGGGCCAACACGATCAGCCTCGCGGTCTTCGCGGCCGTACTCCCGGCCCGCGAATCGACCGGAGTGCTGCTCCCGATCCTGATCGCCGGCGACATCCTCGCCGTATACGTCTACCGCCGCCATGCCCACTGGCCGACGCTGCTGCGGCTGTTCCCCGCAGTCGCCGTGGGCGTCGTGGCGGGCACCCTCTTCCTGATGTGGGCGGACGACGAGGCGGTACGCACCTCGATCGGCGCGATCCTCCTGCTCATGTCGGCCGTCACCATCCTGCGCAGGCGCGCCGCCGACAGCGGCACGAACGCGCCGGAGGACGAGGGAACCGCGGGCCCTTCGCGCACCGCGCGGATCAAGGCCCGCAGCTATGGTGCGCTCGGCGGATTCACGACCATGGTCGCCAACGCCGGCGGCCCGGTCATGTCCCTCTACCTGCTCTCCGCCGGATTCCGGAAGCTCGGATTCCTGGGCACGTCCGCCTGGTTCTTCCTGATCGTCAACGTGTCCAAGGTGCCGTTCAGTGTGGGCCTCGGTCTCATCGACGGGCCCTCGTTGCTGCTGGACGCCTGCATGGTGCTCTTCGTCGTCCCCGGTGCCTACGTCGGCCGCAAGTGCGTGGACCGGATCAATCAGAAGCTCTTCGAGCGGCTCGTCCTCGGCGCCACCGTGCTGGGCGGGCTCCAACTGCTGCTGCGCTGATACACCTGCGCCGAAGGAGCCCGCCCGGACATGACCCGTCCGTGGATCAGACGATGCTCTCGGCGATCTCCGCCTGCTCGCGGGCGTTTCCGTACGCCTTCGGGGTCCCGTACGAACGACGGGCGACGAACCACCACGCGGTGGCCAGGACCAGCACGGCGACGAGGGCGATGGACGCGTAGTTCATCGACTCCAACGTCACCGGCGCAGACTGCGGCAGCAGGAACAGCACGGTCACGATGCCCACCCAGACCACGGCGATCCAGCCGATCGGCTTGGACCAGCGGCCCAGATGCCACGGACCGCGCTCGAAGCGGTCCCCGGCCCGCAGCTTCAGATAGATGGGGATGGCATAGGCGGGCGTGATGCCGATGACGTTGATCGCCGTCACCGCCCCGTACGCGGTCGCGGAGTACAGCGAAGGGAGGGCGAGGAGAGCGGCGACGCAGACGGACAGCCACACGGCGGGAACGGGCGTCTGGGTGCGCGCGCTGACCTTGCGCCACAGGGACGAGCCGGGCAGCGCGTTGTCACGGCTGAAGGCGAACACCATCCGGCTGGCGGCGGCGACCTCGGCGTTGCCGCAGAACAGCTGGGCCGCGATCACGATGAGCAGCATGGCCGTGGCGCCCGCCGTGCCCAGCGCGTCGATCAGGATCTGCGCGGGCGGCACCCCCGTCGCGCTGTTCTGGGCGCCCGCGTAGTCCTGGATGGCGAAGGTCAGGCCGGCGAGCAGGACGAAGCCGGCCACCCAGGACACCCAGATCGCCCGGACGATGCCCTTGGCGGCGGAGACGGACGCGTTGGACGTCTCCTCGGAGAGATGGGCGGAGGCGTCGTAGCCGCTGAACGTGTACTGGGCAAGCAGCAGGCCGATCGCCGCCACGTACAGCGGGTTCTCCCAGCCGGTGCCATTGACGAACTCGGTGAAGACGAACGAGGGCGACTGGTGGTCGGACGGCACGATCGCCAGCACGCTCACGATCACCGCGACACCCCCCAGATGCCACCACACGCTGATCGAGTTCAGCACGCTGACGAGTCGCACGCCGAACAGGTTCAGCACGGCGTGGAGCAGCAGGATGCAGAGGAAGATGACCATCGTGGAGCCGGGTGTCGGGTCGAAGCCCCACTGGAGATTGAGCAGCGCTCCCGTGAACAGCGCCGCGCCGTAGTCGATTCCGGCGATCGCGCCCAGCAGCCCGAGCAGGTTCAGCCAGCCGGTGTACCAGCCCCACTTGCGGCCGCCTAGCCGGTCGGCCATGTAGTACAGCGCCCCCGACGTCGGGTAGGCGCTGGTGACCTCGGCCAGGGCCATGCCCACACAGAGCACGAACAGGCCGACACCGGCCCAGCCCCAGAGCATCACCGACGGGCCGCCGGCGGACATGCCGAAGCCGTACAGGGTCATGCAGCCTGACAGGATCGAGATGACGGAGAAGCTGATCGCGAAGTTGCCGAAGCCGCCCATACGACGGGCCAGCACCGGCTGGTAGCCCAGCTCGCGCAGCCGCTGTTCCTCGTCCTTGGGGGGTTCCGCCTGTGAGCTCGGCCGGGTGGGGGCGGGTATGGACATGGAGAGATCCTCCGGGTGTGGGGGGGTTGGGACGGAACGAAAGCGGATGACCGCCTGCGGGATCAGCCGTGTCCGCCGCGATCGGTATCGTGCGCGGCGGTGAGACACCTGCCGCGGGCCCGCAGGAACACCTCCTCGGCTCCTGCCGCGTCCCGCGTGCGGAAGGCCCAGGGAACCGAGGTGTAGTACGGGCCGAGGGCATGGAACACCGGTGCGGCGTCGGTGAATCGGAGCGAGCCCCACAGAGCGTGGGCCAGGTGGTTGAGGTCCAGGAGCGACCGGGCGGCCGGATCCGTGCGACGGAACCAGAGATGCAGCGCCCGCCGGGCGTCCCGTTCGCCGTCCTCGGTGACCCAGTGGAGATCCAGCGCCTTCTCGTGGCCGCGCTCGCGGCGGTAGCGCTCCACCCTCACGTACAGCGGAAGTACGTGGAGCGCGGACCCGTCGGGAGCCGACGAGGCGGCCCACTGCGCGAAGTCGACGGCCTCCGACAGGCTTCCGCAGGCCCTGCGCGCGTACACGAACTGGAGCATCCGGTGGTACGCCTCACGGTTGTGCGGATCACGCCTGTCCGCCTCCGCGAGCAGGCCCCAGGGGCCGGGAAAGAGCATCGGCCCGGGTGGCGGCAGCCGGTGTTCCTCCAGCCGCTGCCGCTCGTCGAGCTGCGAGAGGGCCAGCAGACAGATCCACGGCACCGGGTCCGGGGGAGCGGCGTGCGCGGCGGACCGGCAGCCCTCCCACGCCTCCTGCCACAACTCCCCTGCCCGGGAGTGGCCTTCGCGGTGGGCGCGTACCGCCCGCTCGACGACGACGCGGGCGTGCATGACGGCTGCGGCGACACTCCGTGGCTCCTCGGCCTGCCAGGCATCGACGGCATCGGAGCCTGCGGCCACGGTCGCGAGTACCTGCGTCCGCTGGGTCCACAGGCCCCAGCCGGGCGTGCTCTCCAGCAGATCGCGCATGGAGAGCCAGCGGCCGGTCCGCAGTTCCTGTAACGCGCCGCGCAGAGCGTGGTCGTGACCGGCGGGGTGATAGACCGGCCGGAAGTCACTGGGGGGCATCTGCTCGCCCCGCCCCGGTACGACCTGACGGGGCGAGGCGATGCGCCGGGCATCGGGGTAAGGGGCATGATCTGGTCGTCATGGATCCTCAAGCGCGTGGGGGGTCGGCCTGGCACCGGACAGCGAACTGCCCGGTGACGTCCGCTTGTTGCTCGGCACGGAGCGTGGAACCTGCCGTGGCGTGCGCCGTGCGGACTCCCGGATCCTAGGGGGTTGGGCGCTCAAGTCACCTACTGCTCAGGGAAGTTGTCCGAGATCACCGGTGTTCCTGGCAAGGGTTGACGTGGGCCGTGGTCTGCACAATTCTGTGTGCGGACGGCCAGTGATCACGATTGCGGCGGATTCCGTACGACTGGAGTGGTCTGGAGTGGTGATGACAGGCCCGGTGCTCGCCGTCGACCAGGGAACCTCCGGGACCAAGGCGCTGGTGATCTGCCCGGAGCGTGGCGTGATCGGTTCCGGTTCGGCTCCCGTCCGGCCGCGCAACGGAACCGGGGGAGTGGTCGAGGCCGACCCCGCCGAACTGCTCGGCTCTGTCCTCGACGCCGGTCGACAGGCACTGTACGAGGCTGCCGAACCCGTCCACGCGGTGGGCCTCGCCAATCAGGGCGAAACCGTCCTCGCCTGGGACCCCGCCACCGGCCGCCCGCTCACCGACGCGATCGTCTGGCAGGACCGCCGTGCGCAGGCACTCTGCGACGAACTCGCCCCGCAGGCAGACGAGTTGCGGCACCTCACCGGTCTGCCCCTCGACCCGTACTTCGCCGCTCCCAAGATGGCCTGGATACGGCGCGAACTGACCCGCGAAGGGGTCGTCACCACCAGCGACTCCTGGCTCGTCCACCAGCTGACGGGAGCCTTCGTCACGGACGCGTCCACCGCCGGGCGCACCCAGCTCCTCGACCTGGACCAGGTCGAGTGGTCGCCCGCCGCGCTGGAGATATTCGGCCTGACCGGGGAATCGCTCCCGGCCGTCGTCGACGCCGACGGGCAGGTCGGAACCACGACCGCGTTCGGCGCGGACATCCCGCTCACCGGCCTTCTCGTCGACCAGCAGGCCGCCCTCCTCGCCCAGCACGCACTGGACCCGGGCACCGCCAAATGCACCTACGGCACAGGGGCCTTCCTCCTCGCCCAGACCGGTGCCGAGCCGCGCCGCGGCTCGTCCGGACTCGTCAGCTGCGTCGCCTGGCGGCTCGCCGGACGCACGAGCTACTGCCTCGACGGGCAGGTCTACACCGCCGCGTCGGCCGCGCGCTGGCTCACCGAACTCGGAGTGATCACCGGTGCGGCCGACCTCGACCCGGTCGGCCTTTCCGTCCCCGACGCCGGTGGTGTCACCTTCGTTCCCGCGCTCGCCGGCCTCGCCGCCCCCTGGTGGCGCGGTGACCTGCGCGGCTCGGTGACCGGCCTCGGCCTGGACACCACCGCGGGCCACCTGGTGCGCGCCCTGTGCGAGGGCATCGCCGCCCAGGTCGTCGAACTCGCCGACGCCGCCGCCACCGACCTCGGCTCGCCCCTGTCGGTGCTGCGCGTGGACGGCGGTCTGACCCGCTCGGCACTGCTCATGCAGACCCAGGCAGACCTGCTGCAACGCCCCGTGGAAGTGTCCGCCCGGCCGGACGCCACGGCGCTCGGGGCCGGCGCCGTCGCCCGCCTCGGCCTCGACCCGCACCTGGCGGTCAGGGATGCCCTGCCCGCATGGGAACCCTCGGCCCGGTACGAACCCCGGATCGGGGCGGACGAGGCGGCGGCACGCCGCGCCCGCTTCCGCACGGCGGTGGACACCCTGCTGGAGCGCACATGACGGTCACGATCACCCGGGCCGGAGAGCTGACCGGGTCGGGCGCGGCCGACGACACGTACGACGTCACGGTCATCGGGGCCGGAGTGGTCGGCGCGGCCATCGCCCGCGAACTGGCCCGCTACCACCTGCGTACCGCGCTCGTCGAGGCATCCCACGACATCGGCAACGGCACGTCGAAGGCCAACACCGCCATCCTGCACACCGGTTTCGACGCCGTCCCGGACTCGCTGGAAGCCCGCCTGGTCCGCGAAGGCCGGCACATGCTGGCCGCGTACGCGGCGGAGACCGGCATCCCCGTCGAGCGGGTCGGCGCCCTCCTCGTCGCCTGGGACGAAGAGCAACTGGCCGTGTTGCCGCAGCTGTTGGCCAAGGCCGAGCGCAACGGCTACCACGCGGCCCGCATGCTCGGCCCCGGAGAGCTGGCGGTACGCGAACCGCGCCTCGGTCCGGGCGCGCTCGGGGCGCTGGAGATCCCCGACGAGAGCATCATCTGCCCCTGGTCGACACCGCTCGCCTACGCCACCCAGGCCGTCCGGGCAGGCGTGCACCTCCACCTCAACTGCCGTGTGCGGCACATCGCCGACGACCGCGGCAGCCACCTGCTCACCACGTCCCGAGGCACCCTGCGCACCCGGTACCTGGTCAACGCGGCCGGACTGTACGCCGACGAGATCGACCGGCACTTCGGCCACGACACCTTCACCGTGACCCCGCGCCGGGGCCAGCTCATCGTCTTCGACAAACTCGCCCGCGAACTGGTCCGCCACATCCTTCTCCCGGTCCCCACCGCCGCCGGGAAGGGGGTCCTGGTGGCGCCGACCGTCTTCGGCAATGTGCTGCTCGGCCCGACCTCCGAGGAGACCGACGACAAGAGCGCCACCGATTCCACAGCGGACGGCATCGACTTCCTCCGAAAGAAGGGCCGGCAGATCCTGCCCGCCCTGCTCGACGAGGAGATCACCGCCGTGTACGCCGGACTTCGTGCCGCCACCGGACGCGAGGACTACCGCATCCAGGACCACCCCGCCCTGCGGTACGTCGCCGTCGGCGGAATCCGGTCCACCGGACTCACCGCGTCCATGGCGATCGGCGCACACGTCACCGGACTCCTCGCCGGGACCGGCCTCGAACTCGGCGCGCCGCGCGAGCTCCCGCCCGTCACCATGCCGAACGTGGGCGAAGCCTTCCCCCGCCCCTACCGGCGGGCCGACCTGATCGCCGAGGACCCCGCGTACGGCACACTCGTCTGCCACTGCGAACAGGTCACCCTCGGCGAGATCCGCGACGCCCTGCGCTCCACGATCCCGCCGGGCTCCCCTGACGGCCTCCGGCGCCGCACCCGAGCAGGGGGCGGACGCTGCCAGGGATTCACCTGCGGGGCCGCCGTCCGCGCACTGTACGAGGAGGCCCGGCCGTGACCCGGCTCGAACGGTCCGTGGACGTACTCGTCGTCGGCGGCGGACCTGCAGGGCTCGGAGCCGCCGCCGAACTGGCCGCTTCGGGCGCCGGTCACGTCGAGGTCCTGGAGCGAGAACAGGACGCGGGCGGAGCCCCGCGCCACTGCCTCCACGGCGGATTCGGCGTACGCGATACGAGAAGAGCCCCGGGAACAGAGCTGAGGGGCGCAATGAGCGGCCCCGCATTCGCCCAAGGGTGTGTGGCGGCGGCCCTCGGAGCCGGAGCCACCCTCCGTACCGGAGTCTCCGTCACCGGCTGGGACGGGCCGCGCACCGTCGAGACCACAGGACCCACCGGACTCGAACGGATCACCGCACGCGCCGTCGTCCTCGCCACGGGCGCCCGCGAGCGCCCACGCAGCGCCCGCCTGGTCCCCGGCAGCCGGGCACCCGGTGTCTACACCACCGGCGAACTCCAGCGGGCCGTCCACGTCCACGGACAGCGGATCGGCGCCCGCGCGGTCGTCATCGGCAACGAACCCGTCGGCCACGCCGCCGTGGACACCCTGCGCCTCGCCGGGCTGGAGGTCGTCGCCATGGTGACCGACCAGCCCGCGTCCCCGCTGCCCGCCCTCGTACGCGCAATGGCCGGTTTCCCGCTGCTCACCGGCGCGACCGTCACCGGCCTCACCGGCCGGGCCCGGATCTCCGGCGTGGAGCTGCGCCACGACGACGGCCGCACCACGTCTCTTCCCTGCGACACCGTCGTCTTCACCGGTGACTTCGTCCCCGAACACGAACTGGCCAGGCGCGGCGGGCTCTTGCTCGACGCGGGTACCCGAGGACCCGCGTACGACACGGGTTACCGCACGTCGCGGCACGGAGTGTTCGCCGTCGGCAACCTCCTGCACCCCGCGGAGCGCGCGGGCGTCGCGGCGGCCGAGGGCCGGGCCGCCGCTGTTCCCGTCCTGCGCTTCCTGGCGGGCCACGACCGGCCCGCCGACCGCCTGGTCCCCCTGGAGGTCGACTCCCCGCTCCTCTGGGTCGCACCGAACCGGATCACCCCGGACGCGGACCTCCCCCTCGACGGCCGGTTCGTCCTGCGCACGGGGCTGCGGCTGCCCCGCCCGCACCTCGTCGTCAGCCAGGACGGGCGAGAACTCCACCGGCAGCGACTGCTGTTGCCCGCGCTGCCGGGCCGTCCGATCCATCTGGGCGCCGGGTGGCTGGCGCGCGTGGCCCCGCACGGCTCGCCCGTACGGATCACCGCTCTGTGAACGGGCCTTGGACCCGGCCCTAAAAGACCTGGTCCCGCCCCGTACTCGGCGCGGCGAGGAGCAGCTCCAGGCCGTCGAGGATCAGATCCAGCCCGGGCGCGAACTCGTTCGCGTAGGCGTAGCCCGGCCGCAGGGCATGATCGGTGATCATCTCGGTGAGATGGGGATACTCCTCGGCGGGCAGCTGCTCCATGATGCCGTCCGCCACGTCCTCCAGATCCTGGGACGTGTCGAACGGCAGGCTCGACTCCTGGAGGACGAACCCGTAGACGTAACTGTCGAGGGTTGAGAACGCCTGGGCGGCCGACCCGATCGAGAACCCCGCCCCGCGCAGGCACCCGATCACCCAGTCGTGGTGCCGCAGGGTCGCCGGCCCGGGGTTGCGCCGGGATTCCAGCAGCCCCAGGGCCCAGGTGTGACGCGAGAGCACCGTCCGCGCCGAGACCGCGCGCCTGCGCATGGCGGTCTTCCAGTCGGGCGCGTCGTGCGGCAGCTCGATCTCGTCGAAGACCAGGTTGACGATCCCGTCCAGGATCTCGTCCTTGTTGGCCACGTGGTGGTACAGCGACATCGCCTCCACCCCGAGCTGCTCCGCCACCTTCCGCATGCTCACCGAGGCGACCCCGCGCTCGTCGGCCACGCGCACGGCGGCCTCGAAGACGAGTTCCTTGCTCAGGGAACGACGGGGCCTCTGATCTGGCTTCGGGGTCGATGTCACCTGTTGTCTCCGGAGTCTCCGACGTTCTCGCCGCCTCTTGCGCTTGACGGCCTTACAACCGTAAGGATAATGGCTCACAGCACTCCCTTACGGGTGTAAGGGGGTGAAGGGCAGTGGTGTCGGCCTGCCGGATCATCCGGCAGCCGGCTGAAAGGGGGCACGCGTGGACACGCGACAGGCACAGGAGAAGGCCGACGGCCAGGGGCGTTCGAAGATCTGCATCGTCGGGGCTTCGGGCAAACTCGGCCGGTACATGGTTCAGCACGCCCTGGACCGGGGGTACGAGGTCGTGGGTGTGTGCCGTGAGCAGAGCGTCGGCAAACTGGCGGACTTCGCGGACCGCATCACCGTCGTCCCGGGAGCGACGGACGACCGGGAGGTCATCGCACGCGCGGTCGCCGGGTGCGACGGAGTGCTGACGGTCCTGGCCCCGTGGGGCGTCCACGGCTACTCGACCGGCACGGCCCAGGCGGTGCTGGACCACGCACCGGCGGGGGCGCGGCTGGTGTTCTCGTGCGGGTGGCACATCACGCGGGACGGCAAGGACGTCTACTCGCTGAAGCTCCGCGCGTTCCTCAAGATCTTCGGCCCACTGGCACGACTGTTCCGGGTGGGGGACATCGACGACCAGGTGGAGGCATGCCGCCGGGTGTTCGCGAGCGATACGCGCTGGACGGTGGTACGCGGCAGCAACCTCGAAGAGGGCGCGGGCCAAGGACTGCCGGTCTGGACCCGGCACGTCGGCGACCCGGTCCTCGCCGACAACCTCACACGCCGTACCGACTTCGCGCTGTTCATGGTGGAAGCGCTGACCGACGACAATCTGGTCCGCGAGGCTCCGGCCATCGTCGGCTGTCAGACACCCTCGGCGCGCAGGCACGCGGCGGTGGGATGACCCGCTGATGCAGGTACGTCACCTGGCTAACCTACTGAAGTGATCATTTTCAGCAGGTGGGAAGGGAGAGTGTCATGGCGGAGCGTGAAGTGACTCTTCGGCCGCTGGGGAAGCCCGGCGACCTGGGCTGGGTGGTACAGGCACACGGCGAGTTCTACGACCGCGAGTTCGGCTGGGACACCAGTTTCGAAGCCCTCGTGGCTCAGATCGTCGCGGACTACGCCAAGGAGAACAGCAGCCCCGGGCGGCACGCGGCGTGGATCGCGGAGGTCGACGGTGTGCGGGCCGGCTGCGTCTTCTGCGTACGCGCGGACGACCGGACCGCGAAGCTGCGGCTGCTGCTCGTCGATCCGGCGGCGCGCGGCCTGGGCCTCGGGGCCCGGCTGGTCGAGGAGTGCGTGGGGTTCGCGCGGGAGGCCGGGTACCAGGTGATCACCCTGTGGACCAACGACGTCCTCGGATCCGCGCGGAGGATCTACCAGAAGCAGGGCTTCGCACTCGTCTCGGAAGAACCCCATCACAGCTTCGGACACGACCTCGTCGCCCAGACCTGGCAGCGAGATCTTGCGCCCGACGGGAATCCCGAGAACGACGAAGCCGGTGAGGGCTGACTCCGCCAACCCTCACCGGCGAAACTACGTGTGCCCCGGCGCGACGCGATCGAGGACCACTACCGGAATGGTCCGGCGGCTCCGTGCCTCGTAGTCGCGGTACACAGGAGCGAGACCGGTCATCAGCGCCCACAGCCGCTCCCGTTCCTGGCCCTCGGCAGTGCGGGCGTGTGCGGCGAACCGTTCGGCACGGATCTGCAGATGCACCTCCGGGTTCGCTGTCAGATTGAGATACCACTGCGGGTGGGTGTGCGTGACGGCCGAGCCGGAGGCGACGAGGACGTAGCGGCCGTTGTCCTCGCCGAAGAAGAGGCCGGTCCGATAGAGCTTGCGTGTCGTGCGGCCCCGGCGCGTGAGGATGAGGTTCGTCATCCCTCCTTCCCGGTAGCCGCTCGCGCCGTCGGTCGCGAGATACCGGCGTACGTGCTCCGCGACCGAGGGATCCGGACTGTCGGCCGCTTCCGGGGGCTTGTTCGAGTTTCCGGTCTCGTGAACGGACATGAAGGTCCTCCTGGCTCTCCTGGTCGTCTCAGTGCGTGCTGACGAGGCCCTGGGCGAAGCCTCCGTCGACAGCGAGCTCCACGTTGGTGGTGAAGGTCGCGTCGGCGGCCAGGAACAGGGCGGCGGTGGCCACCTCCTCGACCGTGCCGTTGCGCTTGAGCGGGGTCGACTCGTCTCCCTGCCGCTCGAACTCCCGGCGCTCCTCCTCGCTCAGGCCGGCCACACCCATCGTCGGCGTCTTGATGAATCCCGGGGCGACGGAGTTGACCCGGATCTTCCGGGGCAGCAGCTCGGCCGCCAGGACATGGGCGAACGCGCGCATCGCTTCCTTCGACGCGGAGTAGGCGCTCAGGCCGGGGAAGACGACGTCGTTGCCGACCGTGGTGAACACCATCGATCCGCCGTCGGTGAGCAGCGGGTCGAGGGCCTGGACAGTGAAGAAGGCGCCCTTGGTGTTGATATCGAAGTGCCGGTCCCAGGACGCTTCGGTGACCTCGTGCAACTCGGCGAACTCGGCGATGCCGTGGTTGATGAAGAGGTGGTCGACACCGCCGAGTTCCGTACGGACGTACTCGGCGAGGGCCGCGATGTCGGCCATGCTCGCCGCGTCGGAACGTACGACGTGCGCGCTCTCGCCCTTCAGCTCGGTCCGTGCCTCTTCGAGGGTCTTCTCGTTGCGGCCCGTCAGGACGACCTCGGCCCCCTCCGCCAGGAGCGCCTTGACGATCGCCAGGCCGATGCCGTGGGTCCCGCCGGTGACAACAGTCTTCTTGCCCGCGAACCTGCTCATCGTGACTCCCTGTATGTAGCAGTGGTATGGGTGCTGCTGAGCTGTTACAAGCAAGACCCTGCGGGATGGCGCATTCGGTCCCCTTTCGCTCTGCTGTCGGCCGCTTTCAGGAGGCGCGTACGGCGGGGCAGGGGCTGGTGCCCCGCTACAGGCCAGTGCGCCATAGGCTGGTCAGATGCGCTTCGGAGTGCTGGGCCCGTTGGCGGTGTGGACCGCGAACGGTGAACTTGTGGCCGTGCCGGACGCGAAGGTCCGGCTGATGCTGGCCGACCTGCTGGTGGAGCCTGGGCGTGTGCTGTCCTCGGGCCGGCTGGTCGAGGACCTCTGGGGCGACAGGCTGCCCGCCCGCCCCGTGAGCGCGCTGCAGACCCTCGTGTCCCGGCTGCGCAAGGCGCTGACTGCCGCCGGTGGAGGCGGACTTGTGGCGCACCGCCCTCCGGGCTATCTCCTGAAGGTGACCGGCGACGCGGTGGACGCGGAGCGTTTCATCTCGCTGGCCGACCAGGCCCGTCGTACCGCGGACCCCCGGGAGCGGGCCGCCAGGTTCGCCCAGGCCCTCGCCCAGTGGCGGGGTCCGGCGTTCGCGGGATTCGCGGACGAGCCGTTCGCACGCGCCGCAGCGACGCGCTTGGAGGAACAACGGCTGCTGGTCTGGGAGGAGTTCGCCGAAACCCGGCTGGAGCTGGGAGACCACGGTCAACTGGCAGCAGAACTACAGGAATTGTCGGAGCGCCACCCCTTCCGGGAGCGGCTGCGCCAGGCCCACATGCGAGCCCTGTACGGCGCCGGACGGCCGGGCGAGGCCCTCGACGTCTATCAGGACGTGCGCCGTCGGCTGGATGAGGAGCTCGGCCTCGAACCGGGTCCCGCACTGGTCGCACTGCACCAGGAGATCCTCCGCCAGGACCCGGCTGCCCTGAGGGCCGCCCCGGTCTCAGGCTCCGATACGCGTACGGCGAGCCTCGGCCCGCGTGACGACACGGCCCCCCGTCGCACCAACCTGCCTGCCCCGGTCACGCCGCTCATCGGGCGGTCACAGGCCGTGGCCGACGTGAGGGCCCTGCTGGCGACGGAGCGGCTCGTGACCCTGACCGGACCCGGCGGGGTCGGCAAGACACGCCTTGCCCTGGAGGTCGCGAGCGGGTCGGCAGAGCCCTTCGCCGATGGCGTGTGGCTGGTGGAACTCTCCGGACTGGCACGTTCCGCCAAGGCGGGGGAGGCCGAACCGGGACAGGCCGGGTCATCGGGTGCGGCCTGGACGACGGAAGGGCCTGCCGAGTTGGTGGCCGCCGCCCTGAGCATCCGGGACGACGCGTGGTCCGGCGCGCGGCCGGCCACGGGTGCGCTGCCCCTGGCGGAGCGGCTGGCCGATGCCCTGCGCGACCGTCGGCTTCTTCTGGTGCTCGACAACTGCGAGCACGTCGTCGAGACGGTGGCCGGTCTGACCCACCTGCTGTTACGGGCTGCGCCGGGCGTGCGCATCCTGGCCACCAGCCGGGAGCCGCTGGGCGTTTCGGGCGAGCTGCTCTGGCCGGTGCCGCCCCTCGACGTACCACTGCCGGGAGCCGAATCGGCGGACGTGCTGTGTTCCAGCGCGGTCCGGCTCTTCGCGGCAAGAGCCGCCGCCGCGTCGCCCGGATTCGCTGTGTCCGACGACAACGCCGAGGCCGTGGCCACGATCTGCCGTCGCATGGACGGGATACCGCTCGCCCTGGAGCTGGCGTCCACGCGGGTCAGGGTCCTCGGCGCCGACCGGCTCGCCGAGCGCCTCGACGACCGGTTCGGGCTCCTGACGGACGGGAGGCGCGACGCTCCGGCACGCCAGCAGACACTGCGGGCGGTGATCGACTGGAGTTGGGAGCTGCTGACCGCAGCCGAGCGGGCGGTGCTGCGGCGCCTCGCGATCCACTCCGACGGCTGTGACCTGGAGGCCGCCGAGGCTCTCTGCCCCGGGGACGGGGTGAAGCCCGTCGAGGTCGTCGACCTGCTGGCCCGGCTGGTGGACCGGTCCCTGGTGGTCGTCGTTCAGCAGACCGACGGGCCCCGCTACCGGCTTCTGGAGTCGGTGGCCGCGTACTGCCTCGACCGGCTCCGGACGGCCACGGGCAGCACCGCGCACGCCACCGGGGCCACTCCGAACGACCGGGCGGTCACGTCCGAGTACGACCGGCTACGAGGCGCCCACGCCTCCTATTACGCCGCACTGGCCGAGAAGGCGGACATCCACCTGCGCGGTGGCGACCAGCAGCGCTGGCTGCGCCGGCTCGACGCCGAGTCGGCGAACATCCGCGCGGCGCTCGACACCGCGGCCGGGGCCGGCGACGCACGGCTCGCCGGACGGCTGGTCCGTGCCATGGCCTGGTACTGGTTTCTGCGCGGCAGGTTCACGGAGGCGAGACGCTCCATGGCCGAGGCACTGGCCGCCGAGGAGTTGCATGGTGCGGATCCAGGGGGCGGACAGAAAGGCTCGGACCGCGCGGTCCTCGCGGCCTGGCACGCGGGAATGACCTTGCTGTGCGGTGACCGGAACAGCCTCCGGGGAGAGGGCCACTCCCCGCTGCGGCTCTACGAGGACATGCGCGACCCCGGAGACCGGGCGGGAGCAGGCTGGTTCCTCGGCTACGCCGCGACGCTGTTCGGCGCCGCGGAGGACGGAGAGGAACTCGTACGCCGTTCGCTGGACGAGTTCCGTACGGCGGGGGACCGCTGGGGCATCGCGGCGGCGCTGAGTGTGCGGGGCGTGCAACGTTACGTACGCGGGGATCTGGCGGCGTCCCGGTCCGACGGTGAGACGAGTCTCTCGCTGTTCCGTGAGACCGGCGACCGATGGGGGCAACTCCAGGCCACCGGAGTGCTCGGCAGGCTGGCCGAGATCGAGGGCGACTACCGGGCCGCCGAGGCCGGGCACCGCGAGGCTCTGGGCATTGCCGAGGCCCTGGGCTTGTGGACCGAGGTGTCCACCCGCTGGTCCGAACTGGGCAGGACCGCCCTGCTGGCCGGTGATCACGCACGGGCCGAGGAGCTTCACGAGCGCGGCCGACGGGTGGCCGTCGAGCATGGGGACCGTCGGGCCCAGGAGTTCGCCGAGACAGGGCTCGCGCTCGGGGCGCGGAGGCAAGGCCGGTTCGATGTGGCCGAGGCGTATCTGCGTACCTGGCTGGAGTGGAACCGTCAGTTCGACGCGGAGAACGGCACCGCCCTGATCCTGGCCGAACTCGGCTTCATCGCCGAGCAGCAGGGTGACGCCGAAGCGGCCCTGAACCTGCACACGGAGGGCCTGAACGCGGCCCGGAGCACGGGCGACCCCAGGGCGATCGCCCTGGCACTGGAGGGGCTGGCGGGCGTGTGGCAGCTCGCGGGTCGCCCCGAAGCCGCCGCCGGCCTGCTGGGCACCGCCGCCCGGTCCCGAGCCTCGGTGGGAGCACCCCTGCCCCTCGCCGAACGCGGCGACGTCAGCCGCATCACCACCGCTGTACGGAAGGCCATGGGCGATGCCGACTTCCAGGCCGCGTTCGAGAGGGATGCGGAACTGCCGTAACCGCGACACCCGCTTCGACAGCGCGGCGCTCAGGGAATCAGCAGCCAGTCCGCGCCCACCGCGGCGGCGAGACCCGTTCCCAGGAGCCAGCTGGCGAGCCGGGTGCGGCCGTTTCTGCTGAGTTCGATCACAATTCCGCAGAGGATGAGCGCCAGCCCGTACACGCCGACGACCAGGACGGAGGACCGGCTCGCGATGCGTAGAGCGAGGACCAAGGCCATGGCCGCCATGCCGACGGAGGATAGGGCGATCCGCAGACGGCGGGCCTGACGAGGAGTCAGTCTGCCTTCGTCAGTGACTGGCTCGGGTATCGGCGCGTCCGTATCCGTATCCGTATCCGTATCTGTGCTCCGGTCCTGCTCTTCGTGCTGGTCCCCGTGAGAAGTGCTCATGACGCCGGATCGTAATCGCTTGCAGTGCCGGGCGGGCGAGGGGGCACCGGGGTGACGGCCCCCTGCGGCCGTCCGGTCTACGGCCGCAATCGAGGTGCCTCGGCAGCCGCGTCCACCGGATTCGGGCTCTGCGCCTCCACCCGGTCGGCCAGCTCATCGGCCCAGGCGATCAGCGGGCCGATACCGATGCCGTGCACAGGCGCATCCCGGTAACCGGAGACCGCGACCGCTCCGCGCCGCAACAGCCGTGCCCCGCCCGCCGCGTTGCCCCGGGCGGAGTGGGTCAGGCCCACGGCGAGCTGGGCCAGGCCGCGCCACAGTTCGCGCTCCCGCTCCGGGCCCGACTTCCACGCGTCCTCGAACACCTCGTGGGCGTGGAACGGCATGCCCGCGTCCAGCAGCCGCTGCGCTTCGCGCACCGTCTCCTCGGGGGTGCGCACCACTCCCTCGGGCTGCCGCTCCACCCCCGGAGCCCCGTAGGGCAGGGGGCGCCCAAGCCCGTCCCGGGGGCGTGCACTGCGCGCCCGGCCTTCGGAATCACGGTCCCTGCGAGTCTCGTCCACCCTCCGATTGTGCCTCGCACCTGCGAGGAACTCTTCGAACCCTGTCCGCGGGGCACCGCACGCGACTAGGCTCGGCAGTCGTCGTTGCCAGACTTTGGGGAAGGGTAGGCATGAAGCCGTCCCGGCCGTTGTACGAGCGCGAACCGGAACTCGCCGCTGCCGCACAAGCCGTGGACGCCCTGTGCGGCGCCCAGGCATCCGGCGGACTGCTGGTCTTCAGCGGCGAGGCGGGTATCGGCAAGACCGCGCTGCTCGCGGAAGTCAGTTCGATCGCCTCCGGCCGCTGCACCGTCTGGTCCGCACGCGGCGGCGAGACCGTCACCTCCGTACCGTTCCACGTCGTACGCCAGTTGCTGCAACCCGCCCTGGACCAGTTCCCCCCGGACGAGACGCGGGCCCTGTTCGGCGACTGGTACGAGATCACCGCCCCCGCACTCGGTCTCGCGGAACCGACAGGGCCGCAGCCCGACCCGCAGGGTGTCCGGGACGGCCTCGACTACGTCGTGGGCCGGCTCGCCTCGCGGCTCAGCCACCGGCCGCTGCTGCTGATGGTGGACGACGCCCACTGGGCGGACGGCGAATCCCTCGCCTGGCTCGCCTCGTTCACCGCACGCCTCGGTGAACTGCCGGTCCTCGTCGTCCAGGCCCACCGCCCGCAGGAACTCGCCGAACGCAACGCGGCGCTGACCGCGGTACACGCCGCGCCCGAGGGCCACAACGCCCTCGTCCGTGTCGCCCTGCGCGCGCTCACCCCGGACGCCACGGCCGAACTCGTCCGCGCGGGGCTCGGCGAGCACGCCGACGACCCCTTCTGCCGCGAGGTGTGGGCCGTCACCGGCGGCAATCCGTACGAGGCCGTCGAACTCGTCGCCAAGGTGCAGGACCGCGAACTGCCGCCGGTCGAGGAATCCGCCGGGATGCTGCGCGAGCTGGGCGCGTCGGCGCGCGGCAGCGGGCTCGTCGCCCGGCTCGAACGCCTGGGCACCAACGCCAACCGGTTCGCCTGGGCCGCCGCCGTCCTCGGCACCGACATCTCGCAGGAGGTCGCCGCCACCCTCGCCGGAATGAGCTCGGCGGAGGCCGCGGACTGCACCGCACGGCTGCGCGACGCCCGTATCGTCAGCGGCTTCGACCCGCTGGAGTTCGTCCATCCGCTGATCGCCACCGCCGTGTACCGCTCGATCCCGCCGGCCACGCGTACCGCCTTCCACGGCAGGGCGGCCTGGGCCATCACCCGGGCCGGTCTCGGCGCCGCCGCGGCCTCCCGCCACCTGCTCGAAGTCCACCCGGACGACGACCAGGAAGTGGTCGCACAACTCCGAGAGGCCGCAGGCCAGCACCTCGCGGTCGGCGCCCCCGAAGCGGCCAGGCGCTGCCTCGAACGGGCCCTGGAGGAACCACCGCGACCGCAGGCCAAGGCGGCCCTGCTGTACGAACTGGGCTGCGCCACGCTGCTCAGCTCGCCGCCCACCACGGTCCAGCATCTGCGCGCGGCCCTCGACATGCCGGGCCTCGACGACGACGTGCGGATCGACGCCACCTTCCGGCTCGCGGCGGCGCTCGCCCACAACAACCAGCTGAAGGAGGCGGCGGTCTCACTCGCCGCCGAGGCATCCCGCACCGCCCCGGGTCCCGGTCTGATGCGACTGCAGGCCGCGCACTTCCTCTGGGAGGGCATGCAGGCGGTCGAGGACGACGGGCCCGCCCGCTCGCGCCGGCTCTCCCGCAACGCGGACCACCTGACCGGCCGGGACAACGCCGAACGGGCCCTGCTCATCCTGCGCGCCTTCGACGCCATGCTCCGGGGCGAGAACGCCCAACTCGTCGTCGACCTCTGCGAACGCGCCCTCGTCGACGGACATCCGGCCCGCGGTCTCGGCTGGACGGACACGGAGTGGGGATTCGAACTCCCTACGATGGTCGGCATCACCTACGCCTTCACCGACCAGCTCGACCGGGCCGAGGAACTCTTCGGGGAGGCCGTGCGGGCCTTCGAGATCTCCGGCTGGAGCGGCGCGCACCTCGCCTTCGCCCACACACTCCTCGGCCTCGTCCACCGCCGTCGCGGACGCCTCGCCGAAGCGGAGGGCTTCCTGCGCGAGGGACTGCGCCTCGCCGACCGGGTCGGCAGCGGACTGCCCGTCCACTGGGACGCGGCCTGCCTCCTCATCGACACGTTGCTGGCCCGCGGCCGGATATCGGAGGCCCGGCTGGTCGCCGACCGGTACGACTTCGGTGCGCCCTACCCCAGCGCCATGGTCCTGCCGGACGGCCCGTGCGTCCGAGGCCGGCTGCTGCTCGCCGAAGGCCGTACGAAGGATGCCATCGCCGAACTCGAAGCCGCGGGCGCCGCGATGGAGGCCCGCGAACGCTTCAACGGCATCTGGGCACCCTGGGCCTGCGACCTGGCCCGCGCCCTGGCCGACGAGGACCCGGTCCGTGGCGCCCAACTCGCCGCCAGGGCCCGCGTCCACGCCGAGCGCTTCGGAACGGACACGGCGATCGGCGAGGCTCTGCGCTGCGTCGCCCTCTTCGCACCGCCGGAGGAGGCCACCCACCTGCTGTCCGAGGCGGTGCGCCATCTGGAGACGGCCCCCGCGACATCCACGTACGAGCACGCCCTGGCCCGCTACGACTACGGGATCGCGATCCGTTCCCCGCGGGAACTGGCCAGAGCCCAGAAGATGGCCACGGCCTGCGGAGCGGAGGGTCTCGCGACCCGCGCCCAGCAGGCACGGGCGTCATTGCGGTCCTCGGAGTGAGGTAATGTTTCCCATGCGCGGCCAACCGGGGCAACCGGGAGGAAACGCATCGGGACGTGGCGCAGCTTGGTAGCGCACTTGACTGGGGGTCAAGGGGTCGCAGGTTCAAATCCTGTCGTCCCGACTCGAGAGAGTCGCAGTTCAGGGCCGGTTTCGGAGAAATCCGAAACCGGCCCTTGGCCGTTCTTGGGGACCAGCTGGGGATCAGCGCCCTGGGCATGCCGAGATCGTGGTCAGGACGCCGTTCGTGTCCGGCCGGATTGACTTGGTGCTGCATGCCACGAAGTTGGAAAGCCGGGCAGACGCGCTGGACATGCTCGACGCCGGCGCCAGCCCAGCAGTCCCGCCGTGCTCTGCGCGTGGTAACTCGGTTGCGACGGGCTTGGTCACCTGGGCGAAGATGCCTGCATGAGCCGAGAGACGGATGAGGTACGCGAAGCGATCGCAGGCGAGCTGCGCCTCATGAATCCCGGCGTGCGCATGTCACGCTCGCTCGCCCGACAGCTACTGGACCCGGACTTCGTCGAGGTCGGCGCTTCGGGGCGCCGGTGGACGTATGACGAGATGCTGGCCGCGCTGCCCGAGCTGGACGGTGCGACAGTAAGCGGTCCGCGCTACGAGCCCTCAAAGATCACCGGTGTCCTGCTGGCGCCCGGACTGGTGCACCTCACCTACGAGACAACGTTGGATGGAGACCGGGCACGGCGGAGTTCGCTCTGGCGCAAGCAGGGCGCGGCCACGACGTGGCAGATGTATTACCACCAGGCCACACCCGTCCCGCCCGACAGCATGTAACTGCGAGTCTCGGCTCCCATGCCTCCGTGTTTCCACAGGGCGAGAGTCTGCGGGGAGCTGTCTCGGCGACCCGTGGCGTGGTGCTCAACCTTCTTGGCGCAGGCGGACAGCGGAGTGTGCCGTACGTGCCCGTCAGCGCTCAGGCTACAGAGAGATAACGCGAGCGATGAAGAAGGCAGCGACGATCACGGCCCCGATGAGGATCAGCCAAACCCAGAGGCCCGGGTGCTCAAACATGCCACCGTCGGGACGTTCCTGGTGAGCTTCTGCTGTGGAGCCCTCGACCGGAGGAGTCTCCTCGGGAGGTACGAGTGGGTCAGTCATATGCTCAGGTTCCCGCTGTTTCCGCGCTCGCGCATCCGCTGCCCGCCCCGGATCAATTGCGGCCAGACGAACCCAGCGCCCGGCGTGTGAGGGCCCCGGCCCATCCTGTCGTGCGATTTGATCTGTGGCACGGAGCCTGCGTCGCGCGGTTCGCCGACCAGGAGACAGATCGTCTACGGAGCGCTCGGCATGACTGAGAAAGAGCCCGGCACCCACCACTGGCTGTTCGGCGATCAGCTCGGCCCGCATTTCATCGACCCGGCGCGAGGCGGCCCGGATCGTGACGCGCCGCTGCTGATGATCGAGGCCAAGAGCGTGTTCCGGCGACGGCGGTTCCACCGCGCCAAGGCGCACCTGGTCCTGTCGGCGATGCGACATCGAGCCGCCGAGCTCGGTGACCGCGTGCGGTACGTCAAAGCGGACACCTATCGCCAGGGCCTGCGCGAGGCAGTGGGGAGCGCCCCGGTGACCGTGCACCATCCCACGTCCCACGCGGCCCTCGCCTTCGTCAGCGCGCTGACCTCCGTACGCGTTCTGCCGGCTCGTGGTTTCCTCGTGACGCACGACGAGTTCAGGAACTGGGCCGACGACCGCGGCACGAAGCACCTGCGTCAGGAGGATTTCTACCGCTGGGTCCGTCAGACGCATGACCTGCTGATGGAGGGGAGCCGCCCCGCCGGAGGCCGATGGAACCTGGACCACGAGAACCGGCAGCCCCCGCCGCTCGGAGCCACCGACCTGGGTGTTCCGGCGCCCTATCGCCCTCGGGAGAGCCACATCGACGCCGAGGTGCGAGCCGATCTCGACCGCTGGTCGCGCGACGAGGACGTCGAATTCGTCGGCGAGGACGCACCACGCAGGTTCCCCGCCACCCGCCGTGAGGCACGTGCCGCGCTCCACCGCTTCGTCGAGCACCGGCTCGCCACATTCGGCGCGCACGAAGACGCGGTTCTCGCCGGGGACGCGACCATGAGCCACAGCTTGCTCTCCTCATCGCTCAATCTCGGCCTGCTGGACCCCGCGGAATGCGTCGAGCGCGCGGAGACACGATGGCGATCGGGCGACGTGCCACTCAACAGCGCCGAGGGCTTCGTGCGCCAGATCGCGGGATGGCGCGAGTTCGTCTGGCACGTCTACTGGTACTTCGGCGCCCGGTACCGCGAGAGCAACACCTTGCGTCACCACGATCGACTGCCCGACTGGTTCACGGAGCTGTCCCCGGACGGGACCGATGCGAACTGCCTTGCCCACGTCCTGGAGCAGGTCAGAACGACAGGCTGGACACACCACATCCCGCGCCTGATGATCCTCGGCAGCTATGCCCTGCAACGAGGGTGGGAGCCCCGTGCCGTCACCGACTGGTTCCACCGCAGCTTCGTAGACGGCTACGACTGGGTCATGGTCCCGAATGTGGTGGGCATGTCGCAGTACGCGGACGGAGGTCGTATGACCACCAAGCCCTACACGTCCGGAGGCGCGTACATCAACCGAATGAGTGACCTGTGCGGCCCCTGCCGCTACAAGCCCTCCGTACGAGTGGGTGAGGACGCCTGTCCCTTCACCGCCGGGTACTGGAATCTTCTGCACCGCCACCGCGACCGATTCGAAGGCAACGCGAGGATGGCTCAGGCGGTGCGAGGGCTCGACCGGCTCCCGGATCTGGAGGAGCTGCTGGTACAGGAGCGCGACCGGGGGGACGAAACCCTGCCGTACGGCGATGCCTCTTCATGATGTGCGCGGGAGTTTGTACGTCTTCCCGTGGCAGTGCACGAAATTTCACTGTTCGTCTGCATCCGTGAACCAGCGGACCCCGGAATACCGGATATGCGGATCATCTAACCCCCTTGTAGTCGACACGGACGGGAGCGCTGATGGACATCAGCGGTGCGCGCATCCTCGTCGCGGGGGCGTCCGGCGTCATCGGCGGCACCTTGGCGGGACTGCTGACCGATCGGGGCGCCACAGTCGCTCTGGCGGGCCGCGACTCCGGGCGCCTTACTGAGGCTGCCCGAGTCTGCGGTGGTGCCCCTTTGCGTACCTTCGACGCTTACGACGGAGAGGCGTGCGCCGGGCTGGCCCAGTGGGCTGCCGATGAACTGAGCGGTCTGGACGCCGTGGTGGTCGCGCTGGGTGTGGTGGCTTTCGGTAGGGCCGAGGAGGTCGATGAGGCGGTGGCCGAGTATGTGATGACGGTCAACGCCCTCGCGCCGGTCGCAATCATGCGGGCAGCGCTCCCTCTGCTTCCCGAGACGGGTGCGGTCGTCGCCGTCACGGGTGTGGTCGCCGAGCGGCCCCAGCCCGGCATGGCCGACTACAGCGCCGCGAAGGCCGCTCTGGCCGCCTGGCTCGGCGCGATGCGAAAGGAACGACGCCGTGGGCCCGCTGTATTGGAGGCCAGACTGCCGCACCTGGACACCGGGTTCGCCGGACGCCCCGTCGTGGGCAGTGCACCTGCCCTGCCTCCGGGAGCCGATCTCGGCGGGACGATGGCCACGGTCGTCGAGGCGATCGGCTCCGGCGCCGCGCTCGTGCGCCCAGGGCCAGGCGGGAGCTTGGTACGGAGTAACGGATCCAGCTACGGTCGGTGGAGCTCCGGGCGCTCCACCGACCGCAACGATCACCTGGCCGCTTCGCCGGCTCGTGCTACTTGTTGTCCGCCAACGCCGCGCCTGCCGAGTTGTCGCTCGCAGGCTGCGCGGGCGCATTTGCCCGCCCGTACCCGGTTTTGGCGAGCGCGCTCGGCCACCATCCGCGCGGACCGGTGTCGATGATCAGGGCGGGTACCAGCAGCGAGCGCACGACCAGGGTGTCCAGCAGGACACCGAAGGCCACGATGAAGGCGATCTGCGCCAGGAACGCCAGCGGGATCACCAGCAGCGCCGCGAAGGTGGCGGCCAGCACCACTCCGGCCGAAGTGATCACGCCACCCGTCGTGGTCAGTCCGCGCAGCACACCCTCCCTGGTCCCGTGTCGCAGGGACTCCTCGCGGACCCGTGACATCAGGAAGATGTTGTAGTCCACCCCGAGTGCGACCAGGAAGACGAATCCGTACAGCGGCACGGAGGCGTCTGTTCCGCTGAAGCCGAAGAGGTGCTCGAAGACGAGCGAGGAGACGCCGAGGGTGGCCAGGAAGTTGAGCGCCACGGTGACGACCAGCAGCACCGGGATCAGCAGCGAGCGCAGCAGCACGATCAGGATCAGCAGGATGATCGCCAGCACCACCGGGACGATGAGCATCCGGTCGCGTTCCGAGGTGGTCTGGGTGTCGTACTGCTGCGCGGTGGAGCCGCCGACCAGAGCGTTCGCGTCGGGCACGGCCTTCATGCTCTGCCGCAGCCGCTGAACGGTCTCCTTCGCGGCATCGCTGTCCGCCGGATCCTTCAGGGTCGCGTCGATCCGTACGCGTCCGTCCACCACCAGCACCGCGCCGCCGGTGGGCGCTCCCGCTGCCTTCGGCCCTGTGACGGCCGAGGCGTCGGCCACGCCCTCGGTGTCCGCCGCGGCAGCGGTGACCTCCTGCACCCGGCGCGAGTCGGCGATGATCACTGCCGGGTTCCCGGAGCCGCCGGGGAAGTGCTTGCCGAGGGTCGTCTGAGCTGTCACGGACGGTGCCTCGTTGACGAAGATCTCGTCGAGCGGCACGCCCTTGGAGTTCAGGGTCGGGGCGAACGCCGCCAGTGCGGTGAGGGCGAGGGCGGTGGAGATCCACACCCGTCGGGGCCTGCGGTCGACCAGGGACGCGATCCGGTGCCAGATCCCGCGGCTGCCCGCCGCCTCGTCGGCCTCGGAGGCCGTCTTGAGCTTGGCCGGCCAGTAGGCCGAGCGGCCGAGCAGCAGCAGGACGGCCGGCAGGAAGGTGAGCGTGCTCAGCACGGCGCAGACGATGCCGATCGCGCCGACCGGGCCGAGCGCCCGGTTGTTGGTGAGATCGCTGATGAGCAGGGCCAGCAGACCCAGCGCCACGGTGGCCGCGCTCGCGGTGATCGCACCGAAGGACCTGCGCAGCGCGGCGCGCGTGGCGGCGAAGCGGTCCCCGCGCCGGGCGATCTCCTCACGGAAGCGTGCCGTGTAGAGCAGCGCGTAGTCCGTGGCGGCGCCGATCACCAGGATCGACAGGATTCCCTGGACCTGTCCGTCGACCCTGACGATGTCCGCGTCGGCGAGGGCGTACACCACCGCGCAGGCCAGCCCCAGGGCCAGCACAGCACCGATGATGATCACCAGGGGAAGCAGGACGCTGCGGTAGACGAGCAGCAGGATCAGCAGTACGGCGATGAGGGCGACTCCCAGCAGGAGGCCGTCGATACCCCCGAACGCGTCGGCGAGATCCGCCTGGGTGGCCGCGGGGCCGGCCAGTTCGGCCGTGGTGCCGCTGACGCTCTCGGCTGCTGTCCGAATGGTCGCGATGACGGCGGGCAGCTCCTTGTCGAGGTCGGATCTCACCTGGACGACGCCCGACAGGGCTTCTCCGTCCTCGGAGAGCCGCACGGGACTGGGCGTGCCGCTCACCCCGGGCTTCCCGGCGAGGGCGCTGAGGGCCTCAGAGGCCGCTGTGCGCTGTTCGCCCGTGATCGGGGTGCCGTCGTTCGTCCAGACGACGATCGCCGGGATCGTCTCGGACGGGCTGAACGCCTGCTGGGCCTCGACGACGCGAGTGGATTCCGCGCTCTGCGGCAGGAAGGCGGCCTGATCGTTCGTCGACACCTCGCCGAGCTTGCCCGCGTAAGGGCCGAGCGCGCCCCCGATCCCGAGCCAGACAACCAGAAGTGCGATGGGGACCAGCCATCGGGTTACGCGTGGTGCGGTCTTCATTACATCCCCACTGTCGGACGGTTACTCAATGACTGACTATCTCAATGATTGAGAGAAAGTATCCTATGGTCATGGAGACCGCTGACGAAACCCCCGACATGCGTACGATGAGCGCCGACCCCACCGGACTCCATGCCTTCGCCGTGCTGCTGCGCGGAATGACCGGCGAGCTGAACCGCATCACTCATGAATTCGCCCACGCGCAAGGTCTGCACCCCACCGACGTCCAGGCGCTCGTCGCCGTGCTGGACTCGGCGCACAACGGCACGGGCGGCGCGATGACCCCGGGGGCGCTGCGGGAGCACCTGAACCTCACATCCGGCGCGGTGACGGCCTGCCTCGACCGGCTGGAACGCGCGGGGCACATCCGACGGGTACGCGACGGGGCCGATCGACGGGTCGTGCATCTGCACTACGCGCCCGCGGGGATGGCCGTCGCCCGCGAGTACTTCCGCCCGCTGGCCCAGACCACCGAGAGCGTCCGCAGCCGCTTCACGGAGGACGAACTCGCTGTTGTCGTACGCTTCCTGGCCGGAATGAACGAGGAACTGCTCGCCATGCGCGACTCGCGCCCCTGATGCCCTGATCCCCTCGCGCCGGCCGCCCGGTCGCACCGCCGGTCAACTCCGTGAACCCCTGTCCGCCATCACCTCGATCAGGCGCGGCGCCGCCCAGTGCGGACCACGGGACCGCACCTGTGCAGTGAGCCGGGCCAGGCCCGGAGGGGACTCGGCGAGAAGGCCGGCGACGGCCCTGCCGACGCTCCTGGGCGAGAGGGTGGCCGGGTTCAGACAGATGCCCGCTCCAGCTCGCTCGGCATCGTGCGCGACGGCGAACTGGTCGCTGGAGAAGGGCAGAAGCAGTGCGGGTACGCCTGCCTGGAGGCACTCCGTGAAGGAGTTGTTGCCGCCGTGGTGGACCATCGCCGCCACCCTCGGCAGCAGGTCGGTCTGTGGCACGGTGTCGACCACGAGCAGCCGCTCCCGCCGGCCCGGAACATGCTCTGTCCGCCTCAGCACCTCCGCGCTGCGGTCCCCGGCGGCCACGACGACACTCGCCACCGTGTACTCGAGCAGGCCTTCCGCGACGGTGGCCAGGATGTCGTCCCGAGCGGACAGGAAGGTCCCCAGTGCGACCAGCACCACGGGTCGTCCACCGGCACCCAGACGCTCCAGTTCACCGGCCCAGGGTTCCGCTAGCGGCTCCGGTGGTCCGGAGGCAAGGGGGGAACAGTGCCCCATGGACAGTCGCACCGGGTCTGCTGACGACGCCGGAAGCCAGTCGAATGAAGGGTAGTTGAGCACCACAGCGTGCGGTGAGGCCAGGGCGAAGGCGCGTCCGGGCGGAGGCCGCTGGGGTGCGCGGGCTTCGGCGAAGTCCGCGAACAGGCGGTTGAACACAGCGTCGTTGGCCTCCGCCGACTTCCGCAGAGCCGCAAGCTCGCCCTCGTCGGGGCGGACGGCCTCAGGCCAGGCGTAGGGGACTCCGAAGTAGGCACCGGGACCGGCGGGCAAGTAGCTCGGGTGGCCGGGGCAGTACGTGGCGTACGGCAGCCCGAGGCAGTGCAGGGCCAGCGTCGCGGCGTAACCGAGCTGATCCACCACGTACCAGTCAGGGCGCAGCCGTTCGTTCAGCGCCGACAACTCCTCCAGTACCCGTTCCGGCTCCGCCAGCATGTCGGCGCGGCGGTGGCGTGCCTGAGTGAGCAGGGCCGGGACGGCGCCCTGCCTCGTCGCGTCCAGGAACTCCCGTAGCCGAGTCGCCTCGGTGGCCTCCTGAACCGTGCTCTCCGCGATGCCGGTATTGGCGTTCCGCGTCACGGTCAGCGGTGCGAACCCCACACCCGCTTCCTCCGCCGCCCGCGCGAACGACGGCGCGCAGGCGAACCACACCTCGGCGCCCGCTGTGCGCAGGGCCGACGCCAGAACCGTCATCGGCCGGGCATGGGAGAAAAAGGGCGGGCTGACGACGACGACGCGGTCCATCCGATCCCTTTCCGCGGGCGGCCCGTGGCACCGGAGCGGTCCACAGGGGCCTCGATCGTGCCAGATGAGGGCCTCGCGCGCTGTGACGCGAAACGGCCCGTCCGGGTGCATCCGGCGGGTGGTCCGACGTGGAAGTAGGTGCGCTGCGTAACCCACCCTTCCTGGAGCTCACCGTGGAAGAAATGCTCTCGGCGGTCGATCCCTGCCGTGCCCGCGCCGTACAGCGGACCCCGGCCGTGGCCGTACGCCCCGAGCCGCCGGACTACTTCCGAGAGATCAGGTCCGCCTATTTCCGCGGTGCCGGACCGAACGGCGGTCCGGACCTCGGCAGCGACCCCGGCAGCGACCCGCGCGTGGGCCGTGCGCTGGGCGCACTGCTGCGCGCCGAATACCGGGCGCCGCACTCCCGTACCGCTCGGCCCGAGGCCGGATGCGCTCCGGAGGATCTGCTGCTGGCGGGAGTCCGCCGGGCCGTCCGAATGGGGCTGCCGCTGGACCCGGAGGACCTTGCCGGCTTCGCGAACGGCAGCCCCGCACTGCGGACCGCGGCATCGGAGGGCTGGGAACAGGCCGTGCTGTGGCACGGCCGCAGCCGGGCCACCCAGGCGCTGCGTCGCCGACTGCTCGCCGGATCCTCTCCCCGGGAGGGCCAGTACCTGCTGGAGGTGGCCCAGGCGTGCGGTCTTCGTCCGCTGGAACCGGCGGAAGCGGCCGGACCGGCCCGTGACGCCGACCGTGGCGTCCGCCACGCGGCCTGGCGCTACCTCGCGCACATCGAGGACGGCGCGACCGCTCTGCCCGCCCCGGGCGCCTGGAAGCCGGGCGGGGGTGGCGGTGCGTACACGAACCGAGGTGTGGGCGGGCAGGACGACGACGCCTACGAGCGGCTGCTGCTCGCCGCCGTCTGGGGACGGCAGATGGGGCGGGCGCACAGGTACGCCGCGCCGCTGCGCGAGGTCGTGCGCGCGCTGCCCTCCGCCACCGGGAAGGGGATCCTGCTGGCCCAGTCGATGCTGCTCGGGCGGTTCGACGCACCCGGCGCCGGGCTCAGTGGCGGACTCAGCGTGCTGCTCGGTGGGCTCGGCGACGCGCTGACGGGCACCGAGCCGGTCGCGCGGGTGGTCACGCTGGTGACCGCCGGCCGTGAGGACCTCGCCAGCGGTGGACCGCTGATCCGGTGCCAGGGAGACGACCACTGGGTGTTCGCCCTGCCGGTGGACACCGTCCCTTCCCTGGCCCAGGAGGAGATGGGGGAGCACCGGGCCGCACTCGCCTGGTGGGCCATGGAGCTGCTGGCGGGGGCCGGTGCCCGGCCCGACGTGGTCCACGTCCGGTACGCGGACGACGGCTCACTCGCGATGGCCGAGGCGGCCCGCCGGCTCGGCGCACGGCTGGTGTTCACCGTGACCGCCGACCCCCACCGCACCCTCATGCGGCGCCACGTCGCCGACCCCGGCCGCCGCACGCGGATATCGGCGGCGCTGCGGCACGATCTGCACCGCGTCTTCCTCGCCGATCGCATGGTCGCCCGCGCCGACGGAGTGGTGGCGATTCCGGGCCGTGCGGGAAGCGTCGAAGAACTCGTCCTCCACTTCCCGCAGTTGGCACAGGGACACCGCGGACGACCTCTGCCGGCCCCGCCGGAGGGCATCACGCCCTACCGTCCCGCGAACGGCGACGCCCGGCGTCGGCACGACCTGCTGGAGACCCTCTACCGTGACGGTGACCGCCCCGACCGGCTGTCGGCCGCCTCCCGCGACCTGCCCGTACTGCTGTGCGTGGGGAGACTGCATCCCGTCAAGCAGCAGGACGTGCTGGTCAAGGCATGGCTCGACGGCATCCATCAGCACTCCGCACTGGTGCTGGTGGGCGGCACCGCTCATCAACCCACCCTGGTCGAGAGGGAGATGAGAGAACGGATCAGGCGTCTGCTCGTACGCAGGCCCGAGGCAGCCGCCCGCCTCGCCGTGCTGCCGGCGATGTCCAACCGCGATGTACGTCTCCTCCAACGGGCTCTGGTGGAGCATCAGTCGAGCAGCGGGCGCACCGCGCTCTACGTGTGCCCCAGCGTGAAGGAAGAGTTCGGACTGGCGATCCTGGAGGCCATGGACGCGGGCATGGCCGTCGCCGCGCCCCGGCGCGGTGGGGCGCCGCACTATGTGTCCGACGGTGTCAGCGGCCTGCTGCTGGACACCTCCTCGGCCGATTCGGTCACGTTCGGGCTGCGCCGTCTGCTTGCCCTGCCGGCTTCCGCGCTGCGCGCGATGGCCGAACGCGGCCGTACCACGGTGGAAAGGGACTACTCGGTGTCGGTCACCGCCGAGGTACTCGCCAAGGAGTACGAGGAGTTGACCGCGCGGGCGCCGACAAGTGCATCCGCCGGCGCCTTCCGGACAGAAGAAGTCGTGGCGGGGGACGACGGGTACACGCACGCGCCACGACGGAGACGCCCATGACGACCCACGATGACACCCCGGCACCGCGGACGGGCCTGACATGTCTGGTGACCGGTGCGACCGGCTACATCGGGGGCCGACTGGTTCCCGAGCTGCTGGACGCGGGTCACGAGGTCCGCTGCCTGGCGCGCTCGCCCGACCGGCTGCGCGACTACCCCTGGGCCGACCGCGCCGAAGTGGTACGAGGAGATGTCACCGACGCCGATTCGGTCGGCGCGGCGATGCGCGACGTGGACGTCGCCTACTACCTGGTGCATGCACTGGGCTCCGGAGCCGGCTTCGAGAAGACCGACCGCGAAGCGGCCCGTATCTTCGGCGAACAGGCCCGCGCCGCGGGCGTCGCGCGGATCGTCTACCTCGGCGGCCTCACCCCGGCCGGTGTCCCCGAAGAACAGTTGTCCCCGCATCTGCGGTCGCGCTCCGAGGTGGGCCGGATCCTGATGGACTCGGGCGTACCGACCACCGTGCTCCGCGCCGCCGTCATCATCGGTTCCGGCTCCGCGTCCTTCGAGATGCTGCGCTACCTCACCGAGCGGCTGCCGGTGATGGTCACCCCCAGCTGGGTCCGCACCCGGATCCAGCCGATCGGGGTCCGCGATGTGCTGAGGTATCTGGTCGGCAGCGCCGACATGCCCCAGGAAGTGAGCCGGACGTTCGACATCGGCGGCCCCGACGTCATCACCTACATGGAAATGATGCGGGAGTACGCCTCGGTGGCCGGCCTGCCCCGCCGGCTGATCGTGCCCGTGCCAGTGCTCACCCCAAGGCTCTCCAGTCACTGGATCGGCCTGGTCACGCCCGTACCGCGGTCGATCGCCCGGCCGCTCGCGGAGTCCCTGCGTCACGAAGTGATCTGCCACGAGCGGGACATCGTCCAGTACGTCCCAGACCTGCCGGGCCGCCCCCTGGACTTCCACACGGCGTTGGTGCTGGCCCTCCAGCGGGTCAGGGACGCCAAGGTCGCCACCCGATGGTCCTCGGCGTCGGTACCCGGCGTCCCCAGTGACCCGCTGCCGACGGACCCGGACTGGGCCGGCGGCAGCCTGTACACGGACTGCCGCGAGCAGTCCGTCGACGTTTCGCAGGAGGCCCTCTGGCGGGTCATCGAGGGCATCGGCGGTGACAACGGCTGGTATTCGTTTCCGCTCGCCTGGGCTGTCCGAGGGTGGCTCGACCGGCTCGTCGGCGGGGTAGGACTGCGCCGGGGCCGCCGCGACGCGCAGCGTCTGAGGGTGGGCGAATCCCTGGACTTCTGGCGCGTGGAGGAGATCGAACCCGGCCGACTGCTGCGGCTGCGGGCCGAGATGCGGCTGCCTGGCCTGGCCTGGCTGGAGATGTACGTCGAGAAGGACGAAGACGGGGCCGGCGGGACGCGCTACCGCCAGCGTGCCCTGTTTCACCCCAGAGGTCTGCTCGGGCACATGTACTGGTGGAGTGTCTCCCCTTTCCACGCGCTGGTGTTCGGCGGGATGGCCCGCAACATGGCCCAAGCGGCCGAGAAGGCGATGGCAGCGCACGAACAGGGGCATCGGCCCGGACATCGCGCGAAGCCTGCGAAGGCTCGCTGACCACACTGCCGAGATATCTGCCGCCGCACGCGGGCTTGAGCGGGGAGCCGTTTTCGCGCACGTCGTTTCGCGCAGGTCGTATTGAGAAAAATGCGCCAAATGTCATCCAAGAGGCGTACTCGGTGCGAAGTGGTTGATGTGGCGGGCAGCGCCAACGGCCCGTACTCCCTCTCAGGAGAAGGTGAAGGTCATGACCACCAACCGCTTCAGGGGTATCGCTCTCGCCGGAGCCGGCGCACTGCTCGCGCCACTCGCCCTCGTCGCCGTGGCCCCCGCGGCGAACGCGGAATCACAGGCCGCTCCGTTCGGCCCCGCCTGCTCGTCCCTGCCGACCAGCGGCGAGGGCAGTGCCTCAGGCATGGCCGACGACCCGGTCGCCACCGCGGCGTCCAACAATCCCGAACTGTCGACGCTGGTCACCGCCGTCAAGAAGGCCGGTCTGGTCGACACCCTGAACAACGCCGAGAACATCACCGTCTTCGCACCCACGAACGATGCCTTCGAGAAGATCCCGAAGGCCGACCTCGACAAGATCCTCAACGACAAGGAACAGCTGACCGACCTCCTCACCTACCACGTCGTCGGTGAGAAGGTGACAGTCGACAAGCTGCCCGACGGCTCGTTCAAGACCCTCCAGGGCGGCGAGCTGACGACGTCCGGGTCCGGGGACGCCTTCACGGTGAACGACTCCGCGAAGATCGTCTGCGGTGACGTGACCACGAAGAACGCGACGGTCCACCTCATCGACACCGTTCTGACGCCCACGTCCTGAACCGGCGCTCAGTCGGGAGGCGTTGGTCAGCGGTCCTCCAGGTCCGCACGGCCGCCGGCGCCCAGCAGCCCCGTCGCCGCGAACGAGGTTCTGCGTTCCAGACGGGGCAGTTCCCGCTTCGAGAGCAGCGTGACCACCGGCGGCATGGCGCCGCGTACCACCTGTGTGGCACGGAGCCACGCAGGTGCGTACACGGCCGCGCTGCGCCGCTCGACGGCACGCACCATGCGCTCCGCCACGGTGGCCACGGGATAGACCTTCCGTGCGGGCCTCGGCATGTGCGCGCGCAGTTCCCGCAGTACGGGGTGTTCGTCGGCGTCGCGGATCATGTCGGTGTCGGTCCAGTTCAGGTAGGCGATGCCCACCCCGACACCTTCATGGGCGAGTTCGGCGCGCAGCGAATGAGCGAAGGACTCCACGCCGGCTTTGGAAGCGCAGTAGGCGCTCATCATGGGCGCTGCTCCGATGGAGGCCAACGACGCGATCTGCAGGTAGTAACCGCGGGTCGTTCGCAGGTGGGGGAGGAAGGCCCGTGCGCTGTTCGCGCTGCCGATCAGATTCACCTCGATGACGCGCCGCCAGGTAGCAGGGTCGGACTCGGCGAATGGGCCACCTTCGGCAACTCCCGCGTTCGCCACTACGACCGAGGCATGCCCGAGGCGGCTTCGGACCTCGCCGGCCACCTGTTCCATGCGGGCATCGTCGGTGACATCGACCTCCCAGCACAGGGCTCGCCCGGGAAGCGTGTCCCTCACCTCGGTCAGTGTCGCTTTCTCCCGGCCGAGCAGGGCCACCGTGGCTCCACGCCGAGCGAGCTCACGCGCCATCGCCGCGCCGAGGCCCCGTGCCGCGCCGGTCACGACGGCGACGCGGCCGTTCAGAGGACGAGCTGTGCCGGTCACATTGACCTCCTGGATGGGGACGGGGCGCCGACCTGAAGCGCACTTCTGCGGCACAGCCCATCTTCGTACATATGTCATGAAAGGTGCATCCGCGAGACGTTCCTGAAGGGAATCGGAGGCATGAAGCTGCAAGACGAACTGCCGGTGGATCACCACCTCGCCCGCGTGTACCGCTACGGAGCCGCGCTCTGCGGCGCTGTCCTGCTCATCTTCGGGTGCCTCGGCTTCGCCGACGCTCTGACCCCGTTCGATACTTCGGGCGACAAGATCGCCGGCATGACGACCAACGTCGCACTCAGCGCCATCTCGACCGTCGTGGGGCTCGCGCTCATCGCCGGAGCGGTTGTGGGCGGCAACTTCGCCTCCTCCCTGAACATGGCGGTCGGCGCACTCTTCCTGCTGAGCGGTTTCGCGCACATCTTCGTGCTCGACAAGCCTGCGAACATCCTCGACTTCGGGATGACGAACGTGCTGTTCAGCTTTGTGATGGGGCTGATCATCCTCACGTTCGGAATGTACGGACGAGTGACGAGCAGGCTCTCGCACGACAATCCGTACTGGCGGCGCCGGCACCCGCAGCAGACCGCCCATGAGTCCCAGGCCCGCCGACGAGCGGTTCAGAGCAGGTCCCAGTTCTGATCGATCCGGTTGCGCAGGCGGTTCAGCCCTCGGCGGGCATGACTCTTGACGGTGCCGAGCGGGATGCCGGTTCGCTCAGCGATCTGTATGTGCGTCAGATCCTCGTAGAACGCCATGCGGAGAACTTCGCGCTGTGGCGGTGGGAGCCGGATCAGCTCGGTCAGGAGAAGCGTGCGGTCCACGGCGGCGTCCGATGCCGTATTGCTCTCGTGCGATGCGGACAGGGCAAGCCTGTGGCCGGCGGCGTCGACGAGTCTGAGGCGCCGGGTTCTGGCGGCGAGCGCGTCGACGATCTTGCGGCGCGTGATGCCGACGAGCCAGGCGCCGAGTGGTCCACGCTCCGGGTGGAAGCCCGCACGCCCGCGCCAGGCGGCGAGAAAGACCTGCTGGGTCACGTCCTCGGCTTCGTACGCGTCACCGAGCGACCGGCACGCCATGGTGTGGACGAGGGGGCCCCAGCGCCTGAAAGCCGCCGCGAACGCGCCCTCGTCCGAGGCCATGAAGCCTCGCGTGATTTCCCGGTCACCCGCTGTCTCTTCGGCGGGAGGCCGCTGCTCCACGGGACGGCTTGTGGTGTGCATTGCTTGTTCTCCTGCCGGAGCGGACTGCGCAGGCCACCCGAGTCATCCGCCGACGGCGTCGGCCGCCTGCACGTTTACGACCAGTTTTGGAGGCACAAACGACGCAAGCAACACGCCTCGTTTATGCGTCGTATTGTGAAGGCGTGACTCCCTCTGACGAGACCGGACGGCAAGGCGGTGGTTTCACGACGGGCGAGGTGGCCAGGCGTCTCGGCGTCGCCCCTACGACGGTTCGCTCGTGGGACCGCCGGTACGGACTCGGCCCGCCTACGCACGCCGGAGGTAAGCACCGCCGCTGGACAACCGAGGACATCGCCCGGCTGGAGCGGATGTGCGCCCTCACCGCCACGGGTCTGCCGCCGGCGGAAGCCGCCAGGCTGGCACTTGAGGAGCGGCCCACCGACCTGGCATCGGCACCGCGGAAGGCCGCCCCGCCAGGCGTGGCACGCGGGACGGCACGAAAGCCGGCGCGCAGCCGTGCCCGTACCGGTCTGCAATTGGGTGACGTACGTCAGGAGTGCAGGGGGCTGGCCCGTGCCGCCCTCCGGCTGGACGCCGGCGTCCTCGACGAGCTGCTCGACGCAGTGATCGCCGACTACGGGCTGGTGACCGCCTGGAGCGAGGTCATCATGCCCACACTCCAGGCCGTCGGCCGCAAATGGGAGAGCGCGGGCGAACGGTACGTGGAGGTGGAACACTTCCTGTCCTGGCACGTTTCCGGCGCCCTTCGCCGCTGCGCCCCACCGGCTGCGGCCGAACGCTCGGGTGCCACGACGCTGCTCGCCTGCGTGCCCGGCGAGAACCACACGCTTCCCCTGGAAGTCCTCGCGGCCGTGCTCGCGGAGCGCGGCCTGCCGGTGCGCATGTTCGGCGCCGCCCTTCCTGCGGAGGCGCTCGTCGAGGCGGTACGGAGGACCGGGCCCGCGGCCGTCGGACTCTGGGCCCAGTCCCGTACGACCGCCAGCCGGCCACTGGCCCACCACGTGGCCACCATGGAGTGGGGTGTACGGGGAGCCCGCAGGCATCCGGTCGTACTGACCCTCGGGCCGGGCTGGGCCGGGAAGACGGTGCCCGGCCTGCTGCGGCCCACGGGACTCGCCGAAGCGATCACGGCTCTCGAAGCGGTCGTGGCCGGGTGACAGCCGACGGTTTCACGACGAAGGACGAGGGATGAAGGAGGCGGATGATGACTGATCAGCAGCGTCCACGGCCCGATGCCATTGTCGTCGGTGCCGGTCTGGCGGGTATCGCCTGCGCCCTGGATCTGGTCCGGGCCGGCCTGCGTGTCGAGGTGCTGGAAGCCTCCGACGGCGTGGGCGGCCGGATGCGCACGGACCGCAGGGACGGCTTCCTGCTGGACCGGGGCTTCCAGGTCTTCAACACCGCCTACCCGCAGGTGAAGAGGCGCCTCGCCCTGCGGGACCTGCGCCTGAGGCCGTTCACGCCAGGCGTTCTCGCCCAGACATCCACGGGACAGGTGCGCATCACCGACCCCACCAGGCGGCCCGGGGAGGCCGCGAGCCTGCTGCCCGGTCGCGTCCTCTCGGCGCGCGACCTCACCGCGCTCGCCACCCTCACCGCGCGCGACGTCCTGCTCCCCGCCGACGCCCTCAAGCGCCTGCCCGACCGCGCCACCTCGGCCGCCCTCACACGAGCCGGACTCTCTTCGCGTGCGGTCGACGACCTGCTGCGGCCCTTCCTGGCCGGAGTGTTCCTGGAGGATGAACTGGCGACCTCCGCACGCTACTTCCACATGGTCTGGCGCAGCATGGCGCGAGGCACGCTCTGTCTGCCTGCCGAAGGCATCGGTGCTGTGCCGGAGCAACTCGCGGCCGGTCTTCCGGACGGCACACTCCGCCTGGAAACCCCGGTCTCCGCGGTGACCGACACCGGTGTCCTCCTTCAGGACGGCGGTGAACGACCGGCGGCCCTGGTCGTGGTGGCCACGGACGGGGCGACGGCAGCCCGCCTGCTGCCGGGCCTGCCTGCCCCTGAAGGCCGCACGGTGACGACCTACTACCACGCGACCGGCACCTCACCCTTGGCCGAACCGACGCTGGTCGTGGACACCGGCCCGGTCGTCCTGAACACCTGCGTCCTCAGCGAGGTCACGCCCACCTACGCCCCGCCGGGCACCGCCCTGGTGTCGACCTCCGTACTGGGTGGCGACCGGCCGGGGCGGGAGGACGCGGTACGCGGGCGCCTGAGCGAGTTGTACGGCGCCGACACGAGCACCTGGACGTCGGTCGCCACGTACACCGTGCATGACGCCCTGCCCGCGATGCCGCCACCCTGGCCGCTGAGCCGCACCACCCGGTACGCCCCGGACCGGTATGTGTGCGGGGACCACCGCGCGACCGGATCGGTGCAGGGCGCCCTTGCATCGGGTACGCGTGCCGCAAGGGAGGTACTGGCCGACCGGATCTGTGGAGGCGAGCCCGACGTCATCCGCTGATTCCGTCAGTACAGCCCCGCCCGGCGCGCGATGTCCTCTCCGTGCTGCATGCGCAAGCGGGCCTCCTCGCCCAACGCGCCCATGACGCCCGCCACGACCGTCTCCAGCACAGCGAGGGTCGGGACGAGGCTGTCGTACGGGGAAGGGGCCGCCACCTGGCTGGGCAGTACCACCTCGGCGTGCGCGGCTGCGGGGGAGAGCCAGGTGTCGGTGAAGAGGATGATCTTTCCGCCCTGTTCCTGAACCAACGCGGACATCGTGGTCTTGTCGCTCTCGTAGCGCCGGTAGTCGAAGACGACCATGACGTCTCGGCGGGTGAGGGCGGCCAGTACGGCTGTCCGTTCGACGTCCCGGTCAGGGAGGAACCGGACGTCGTCGCGCAACTGCATGAGGTGCAGACCGAGGTACTGGGCGAGCAGATGGGTGAACCGGCCGCCCACCAGGGTGATGCGGCGTTTGGCGTCGGCGAGGAGTCGCACCGTGTGTTCGAAGTCGTGGGGAGGCAGCTCGGCGAGAGTGGCGGTGACGGCGGCGGTGAAGACCTGGTTGCCGTGCCGTAGCAGCGCCGATTCGGTGTCCGACTCCTCGGGTGGAGGACCGAAGTCGGTCGAGGAGTAGAGCGACAGCGGGGAGGCGTTGCGTTCGTCGAGTTCCGCTCGCAACGCGGCTTGGAAGTCGGGGAACCCGCGATAGCCCAAGCGGTTGGCGAAGCGGATGACGGTGGGAGCGCTGACAGCGGCCCGTTCGGCCAGAACGGCGACGGTCTCGAATCCGGCGGCCGGGTAGCCGGCCAGGAGGACTCTGGCTACCTTGCGCTCGGCGGGGCTGAGCTCGCCCAGCTTGTGCCGGATGTGTTCGGCGAGGGCGCCTGACGCCATTGTCTTCCGTTCCCTTCGGGTGTGCGGACTGTTTTGGGAGCCTACGGGCGGGGCCCGGCCGTGGGTACGACCGGTCCCCGCCTGAGAGGTACTAGCCCGCGGCTACCCGAATGTCCATGCCGATCAGTGTCTGCGGTGTGGAACGGTCGTCGCTCCAGGCCGTGAAGGCGGGTGGCTTGGTGAAGGTGATGGTGAAGCGCGGGCCGTCTTCGTACGTGGTCGCATCCGCCGTGCGCTGGGCTTTGGTGGCAGCCAGCGCGCGTGCTGTTGTCAGGAAGGAGTACGGAACACCGGCCGGGTTGGCCGCCGAGTAGAAGACATCGGTGTTGGCGGGGACGGGGGTGGCCGCGGAGGCGGCGAGCGGGCGCTTGCCGGTGGCGGGCAGCGTACGCCGATGGAGAGGGTCGTAGCGGTCGCCGTCGGTGAGGTAGGAGTAGCGCACGCCGGACAGGGACCAGCTCGCGCCGTGCGTCGCATGGGCGTGTCGCAGGTCCAGGACAGCGACGCCGCGCTGCCCGAGCACCCGCAACCGCTCGCGCGGGGACCCAGGGTGGTCCACGACCAGAGCCGTGTTCTCCTCCAGGGCGTACACCCGGTCGTGGCCGGTGTCGGATGCGAGCCGGACCGCCCGGCCCTCGCGGCCGTACGCCCCGGTGTGCGTATCGATCAGGCCCGACCGGAGAAAGCCGAAGCCGCCCTCGGGCTCGTAGCCAAGACGGGTGGCGTCCTCGAAGTATCCCGGGCTGCTTCCGTCGCGCAGACCCTCGTACGACTCGCCGCCCGTGACCATGTCGCGGCCCGCGGCGATCTGCGCTCCGGCACTCGAACCGGCAATGACGGCCCCCTCCGCCAGCTTGGTCCTGATGGCCGCCAGGACCTTGGTGTCGGTGTGCGCGGCCCCGTGCAGAAGCGTGGTGAGGTAGCGCGACTGGTCGCCGCCGCCGAAGAAGAAGCCGGTCATCGAGTTGACCTGGCGCACGACGGCGTCCGAGTCGGCGTTGGAGATGTGGTCGAGGTCGATGGGTATCCACTGCGCTTCGGCCGCGCCGTGCCGTTCGAAGAGGCCCGCGTAATAGGTCCCGTTGCACTGGGAGTTGCTGCACCGCTCGGGGTCGTCGGCGTCGGGGTCCTGGCTCGCGGGTACCGAGGAGGCGGTGATGACGCCTATGCGGGCGCGGTTGCCACCGGCTCGTTCGATGATCTCGCCGTAGACCTGCGTGTTGCCGTCCTTGAGTCCGCCGCCGACGAGCACCAGCGAACCGCCGTTTCGCGAGGCGTGGTTGCTGTCCGCGACGGCACCGGACGGTGTGACGGCGAGCGTGAGCAGGAGGGCGGTGGCCCCGCCGGCGAGGGCGGTGCGACGGGTACTTGACCGTGTGGGCACGGGAAAACCTCCGGATATCGTCGGAGAGCAGCTGGTGGTGTGTCCGGGACGGATGCGTCCCTGCCGGGCGTACGACGAGGGGCTGTTCACCCGGGCCTTGCGTCGCCGAGCCTCGCGACCAGGGCGGCCAGCAGGGCCACCCGGCTCGGCACGGTTGTCGTGTCGAGCCATTCCCCAGGGCTGTGGTCGGCGCCGCCGACCGGGCCGAGTCCGTCCAGGACGGGCACGCCGGCGCCCGCGATGATGTTGGCGTCACCGACCCCACCCGTGGTCGCGGCGCCCAGCGACATGCCCAACTCCTCTGCCAGGGAGCGTGCGTGGGCCATCATGCGATGGCTGGCGGATGTGTCCTCCATCGGCGGGCAGAGGTCGAGCTGTTCCACCGTGACGGTGGTGCCTGCGACCGCCGGCTGTGCGGCGGCCCGCTCGATCGCGGCCCGGGCCCGTACGATCCCGTCCGTCGTGACCGAGCGGACCTCGACGCGCAGCTCCGCTTCCGGGCAGACGATATTGGTCAGGGTTCCCGCCCGGACCACACCGACATTGACGGTCACGTCATCCCAGCGGCCATTGAGCGCCTGGAGAGCGATGACGAGGTGGGCGGCGGACAGGGCCGCGTTCGCGCCGCGTTCGGGTTCGATGCCGGAGTGGGCGGCGCGCCCGGTGACCGTAACGAGGAAGTCGGCGACGCCCTTGCGGGCGATCACCAGGTCGCCGTTCTCGCGGGCGCACTCCAGGGCCAGCCCGAAGTGCGCTCCCCGGACCGTCCGTTCGGTGACGGGGCGACTGGCGGGGGAGCCGATCTCCTCGTCGGGGGTGGCGAGGAAGACGATTTCCTCGTAGTCCTCCATGCCTGCCTCGGCGAGGATCTCCAGCGCGGCGAGCCCGGCGAGCAGGCCGCCCTTGTCGTCACTGACGCCGGGCCCGTGAGCGAGTGGCCCCAGAACGCGGAAGGGCCGCTTCGCGGCGGTCCCGTCGGGGAAGACGGTGTCCATGTGGGCGGCGAGCAAGATCCTGCGCCCGCCGTCCATGGCCGCGAGCCGGCCGCGCCTTCGGCCGATGACCACGTCCCCGGTGCGGACGCCGTCCACCGGGTCGGGGGTGACACGCTCGACGGCGAACCCGAGCGAGGTGAGCCGTCCGGCCGTCCAGTCGGCGACTCTGTCGACCCCGGCGGGATTGTGCGAACCGGAGTCGATGGCGACCAGTGCGGCCAGATCGGACAGGTACGTGCCGAGGCGCGCCTCGGCATGCGGGAGCAGCTCAAGGGCTCGTGGCCGCTGCCGGGAGGGCGCGGTCACAGGACCTTGGACAGGAAGGCGCGCGTGCGTTCCTGCTCCGGGTCGACCAGCACCTGACGAGGGTCGCCGGACTCGACCACGACACCGTCGTCCATGAAGACGGCCGTGTCGCCGACCTCGCGGGCGAACCCGATCTCATGCGTGACGACGACCATGGTCATGCCGTCGGCCGCCAACTGCCGCATGACGTCCAGGACGTCGCCCACCAGTTCGGGGTCGAGGGCCGACGTCGGCTCGTCGAAAAGCATCAGCTTCGGCTTCATGGCGAGCGCCCGGGCGATGGCGACACGCTGCTGCTGGCCGCCCGAGAGCTGTGCGGGATAGTGGCCCGCCCGGTCCGCGAGTCCGACCTGTTCGAGGAGTCGGCGGGCGTCGGCACGTGCCGTGGCAGTGCTCGCTCCGGTGACGCGGACAGGAGCCTCCATGATGTTCTGTTCGGCCGTCAGGTGAGGGAAGAGATTGAATCGCTGGAAGACCATGCCGATATCACGGCGGTGCGCGGCGATTTCCCTCTCGCGCAGCTCGTGCAGGCGGATGCCCCGCCGCCGGTAGCCGACGAGCTCGCCCTCAACCGCGAGCCGGCCCCCGTCGATCTTCTCCAGATGATTGATGCAGCGCAGGAACGTGGACTTGCCCGACCCCGAGGGGCCCAGCAGACAGCAGACCTGGCCGCGTTCGACGGTGAGATCGATGCCCTTGAGGACCTCGACCTTCCCGAAGTGCTTGCGCACGCCGCGAGCGTGCACCATGGACGCGCTCAACGGCCCTTCTCCTTCTCGGTCTTCGTGACGGAACCGCGGGCGAATCCGGTGAACATCCGCCGCAGGGGCGAGCTGTGGCCCCCGTGTGCCGCGCCTCTGCCGTAGCGCCGCTCCAGCCACGCCTGCGGGATGCTCAGCAGACTCACGAGGGCGAGGTACCAGAGAGAGGCGACGACAAGCATCGGGATGACCTGGTAGTTCTGCGCGTACACGTCCTGGATGTTGGACATCAGGTCATGGGCCGCGATGACCGAGACCAGGGCCGTCATCTTCAGCATGTTGATCGTCTCGTTGCCCATGGGCGGGATGATCACCCGCATGGCCTGGGGGAGCACGATCCTGCGCATGGTCAACGCCGGCCGCATACCGAGCGAGTGCGCGGCCTCGGCCTGCCCCGTGTCGACCGACTGAATCCCGGCGCGCACGATCTCCGAGGCGTACGCCGCCTCGTTGAGTCCGAGGGCGAGCAGGGCGGCGACGGTCGGTGTGAGGAGAGTGTTCGTGTCTGCCTGCACGAAGGTGATGTCGGTGAAGGGGATGCCGATGAGAACGCTCTTGTAGAGGGCCCCCGCGTACCCCCAGAAGATGATCTGGACGAGGAGCGGAGTTCCGCGGAACGCCCAGACGAACAGCGAGGACAGGCCGTACAGGACCGGGTTGGACGACAGGCGCATGACTGCGATGACGGTGCCGAGTACGAGTCCCAGCGCCATCGCCGCGACGGTGAGCCACAGCGTGGTGGCGAGGCCGTCGAAGATCAGGTCGGCGAAGAGGTAGTCGCCGATGATGTCCCAGTGCAGGTTCGCGTTGGTGGCGAGCGAGCCGATGAGGCCGCCCAGCGCGACGATCGAGACGAGAGCGGCGGCCCAGCGGCCGTAGTGCCGTACGGGTACGACGGTCAGGTCCTCGTCGGCCGGAAGCTCCTGATCGTGCGGGAGTCCGCGGTGCTGAGGGAGTGCGGTGGAGGTCATCTCTAGTCGACCGCCGCGTTCCGGGTGGCTTCCTCGACCGCGATGGAGGCCACGCCGTACTTCTCGAAGATCTTGGTGGCGGTGCCGTCGTCGATCAGGGACTGCAGCGCCTTCTGGATCGCGGTGGTGAGCTCGGGGAGCTTCTTGCTGACGGCGATGCCGTTGGGGGAGGCGTTGTAGCCGCCTGTCGCGGCCGGGTCGTCCACGACCTCGAAGGCATTGCCGCCGTCGGCGGTCTTGGCGGTCCAGCCGGCCGCGGGCTTGGTCAGCACCTGGGCGACGACCTTGTTCGCGCGCAGGGCGAGCTGGGCGTCGGAGTCCTTGGGAAAGGTCAGGATGCCGATCTCACCGCGGCCGGCTTTCTCACAAGCCTTCTGGTGATCCTTGAGCAGGTCGAGCTGGTTGGTCGCCGCCTGCACCGCGACCTTCTTGCCGCACAGGTCGTCGAGCGTGGTGATCTTCTCGGCGTTGCCCTTGGCCACCATGATTCCGGAGCCGGACACGGAGTAGTCGACGAAGTCGACGACGGCCTGCCGTTCCTTGTTGTCGGTCATGGCGGACATCGCCACGTCGAACTTGCCCGCCTGGATCGCGGGCACGATCCCGTCGAACTTCTGCGGCGTGAAGGCGAACCGGACCCCGAGACGGGCGCCGATGGCCTGCCCCAGGTCGTAGTCCAGGCCGGTGAGTTCCTTCTTCCCCTCGGTCACGAACATCTCGAAGGGTGCGTACGGGACGTCGGTCGCCACGCGAACGGTGCCGGACTTCTTCACGGCGTCGGGGAGCGAGTCGTGCAGCTTCGTGTCCTTCTCGACGGTCACCCCGGCGACTTCCGCCTTCGCGGGCACCTCGGCCGCGGTTCCGTCACCGGTCCCGCCACCCTCGCCGCAAGCCGCGAGAGCCAGCATCGCGGCAGCGGCAAGTGCGGCGGTCGCAGCGCGAGCGGAGACATGGGCGTACTTCATGTGCGTTCCCTCCCGAAGGATTGCCGGCCGAGGATGACTTCCTCGCTCGGCCCGCCCCAGAAATTACACAGTGCCGAGCAATCTGCATAGATGTAATGAGCGTTACTTCGCCGTGATGTGGGAGGCAGGTGCGTGAAGCGGGCCATAAGGAACGCGACAGAGCTGCACGCTGCTCACTGCGAGACCCGTCGCGTCGACTCTTCGGGCGTTACATCTAGCGCACCGCACGCGGTATCTGTACGTTCCATCACCACCGACGTCGCGTCGGTCCCTCTTCCCTCCATCCCTGGGAGAACTCCGTGCTGCTGAGCTTCACCACCCATGCCGCCCCCGCCCGACGGACCACCTCGACGAGACGGGGAGTCCTCCGGCTGACGACCTGTCTGGCCGCGTCCCTGGCACTGCTCGCACCCACCCTCATCACGGCGGAACCCGCCCACGCCTCCGCCAAGCGCATCCGGCTCGGCAGCTCTTCCGACGTCAGCCGCGGTACGTGGTCCGGTCCCGCCCACACCATGAACGGCTCCGGCGCCGTCGTCCCCGCGACGATGACTAAGGCCATCGACGCCATCCGCGGCGGATCCGGCACGCTGGACGTCGTGGTTCTCGCCGGCTCCGCACCCACTTCGGGCAGTGCGACCCCCGAGTGCGACACGATCAGCACGCTGGCCGGTGTGAACTCCTGCACCACCTGGACGCTCACGACCCGCAACGACGGCAACAACAGCGCGGCCAACGCGGACATCCGCAATGCCGAGTTCGTGTACTTCGCCGGTGGCGACCAGTGCGACTACGCCGACTGGAAGGGCACCAGCCTCCAGGCCTCGGTGAAGTCCGTGGTCACGAAGGGCGGCGGCTCCGGTGGCGGAAGCGCCGGTCACCACATCAACAGCTCGATCGTCTACGACGCCTGCGGCGGCAGTGTCACCTCGGACGAAGCGCTGTACGACCCGTACGACCCGGCGATGACCTTCACCACCGGTATGTTCAGCTGGCCCAACTACGCCAACACCATCAACGACTCCCACTTCGTCACCCGCGACCGGATGGGCCGGACCATGGCCTTCGTCGCCCGCGCGATCGAGGACGGCCTCACCACCGGTGGGGCAGCGTGGGGCGTTGGCGTGGACGACGGCGGTTCCCTGTTCGTCGACCGGAACGGCCTGGCCACCGTCGCGGGAGCCGACACCTTCGTCGTCCTGGGCGACCACCGCCCCGAGCGCGCCGACCCCGACCGTTACCTGACCTACTACGACTACAAGATCTGGCGCCTGCGCCCCGGCCAGACCTACGACTTCAAGAACCGCCCCACCTGCGGCTACTACCTCCGCAGCATCGTCACCGGCGTCGCCGACGGCAATCTCTACAACGGAAGTCCAGTCACTCCTTGCGGATGACTTCCGTAAGCTCCTGGCCTGTCCTACGGGGTCGGTGCGCGGGAACTGTACGAGGCCCTGTCGTGGGACGAGGGGGTGGAGCCGTACGACACGAGGCGGTCGAGCTGACCCGCGCCGCTCATGACCGTGGACGGGGCGGCGCCATCGCCCAGCGGATCGCGGTGGTCAGCGCGCGTCCGGTGGGGGTCACGCATGCTTCCGCGGCGCGCGGCAGTTGAGGCAGTTGCAGCGACGTGCGGGCCCATCGGGGGAGTGCGGCGACGGAATTCGCGGCGAGTACCGCGTAAGGTGCACGCGCGACCCAGGGCAGGGGCGGGTGCAGCAGGATGAAGCGTGCTGCCTGGCGTGCCTCTTTCGTCGGGCGCAGTTCGCACCGATAGGCCGAGAGCCGGGCGTCGAGCTCTCTCCTGTCGCGAGGAGGATCGGCGATGCCGAGTGCTTCCGCGACTCGTGCCATGTCGCAGACGTAGCCGTCGTAGCCGGCGGCATCGAGCGGCTCGGCTCCGTATCGCTGGTGGGCGAGCAGGAAACTGTCGACCTCGGCCACATGCACCCAGCCGAGAAGGTGCGGGTCGGCGGCTTCGTAGGCTTCCCCGGACGGGGCCGTTCCGTGCACGCGGCTGTGGACGGCTCGCACCCGGTCGACCGCCTGCTGCGCGTGCTCCGCTGTTCCGTACGTGGTTACGGCGAGGAAGGTACTGGTGCGCTGCAGCCGCCCCCAGGGGTCGCCGCGGTAGCCGGAATGGGCGTCTACGGCAGCCATGGCCAGCGGGTGCAAGGACTGGAGGAGCAGTGCTCGAAGTCCACCGATGAACATGGACGCATCACCGTGGACGGTACGAATCGGCCGGTCGGGACCGAACCAACGGGGGCCGGGGGTCTCGTGGATACGAGCGCGGTTCTCGGGACCTGCGGGACCGGCGACCCGGGCGAATACGGCGCTGCCGAGCCGCTCGCGCAAGCGGGCTGCGCTACGGGCGGACGAGTCCATAAGGCCAGTATGCGTCCATGAATCGTGCCTTGGTGAGTGAGGAGCGGTCTGCCCTGATTACGTCGAGAGGCCGTATCGGAGGAATCCGATACGGCCTCTCGGCAAGTCAGGCAGGAGTCAGACGAGCAGCTTCGCCTTCGCCTGCTCGTACTCCGCCTCGCTCAGATCACCCTTGTCCTTCAGCTGGGCGAGCTTCGCCAGGTCGGCCACATGGCTCTGGGTGCCTTCTCCCTCGCTCGCGGCGGCCTGCCGCACGTACTGCTTGAACGCGGCCTCCTGGTCCTTGGCCTGCTTCACGTCCCGCTCGCCCATGCTCCGGCCGCGGGCGATGAGGTAGACGAGCACGCCGACGTACGGCAGAAGGATGACGAAGACCAGCCAGCCGGCCTTCCCCCAGCCGCTCAGCGAGTGGTCGCGGAAGATGTCCGTGACCACCTTGAAGAGCAGGAAGAACCACATCACCCAGAGGAACAGATACAGCATGGTCAGGAAGACGTTCAGGAGCGGGTAATCGTCCACGGCAGACTCCGATCGCATGATTTGTCCCCTATTCATACATCCGGGTCAGATGTCCCGCATCCTGATCGCCGCAGCGATCGGCAGTCGGTGTGCCGCCGGGTGTTCGATTCGGAGGTCAGGGCGCCAGGCCGTCAGGATCTGCGCCGACGGGTGGAACAGCGGCTCCGGGATCTCGTCGAGGCCGGTCCACCGCCATGTGCTGATCAGCTGCGGCTCGGTCACCTCGGGGACGCCGGAGCCCACGGTCACCACCGCCCCCATGGAGATGCGGTTGATGCCCCCGACCACGTCGTGCAGCATCGCGAAGACCGTGACCGCGTCCTCGGGGACGTCGAGTCCGGTCTCCTCGCGCAGTTCCCGTACGGCCGCGGCGGCGATGGACTCGTTCGTGGGGTCGACCTTGCCGCCCGGCAGCTCCCACGTGCCGCTCCGGTGCAGGCCCAGCAGAATCCGGCCCTCCTGATCCTGCACGATGACACCCACGCCGAGCGCCGCCTGCGCCGTCGGCGGACGGGTGTTGCGGGTGTGACGGTCCACGGGATCAGTGGTCATGCTGCTCTGCTTCCTGCGGGTACGGGACGGGCACGGGGCGGGTGGGGCGCCGCGGCCGGCGGTGCGGACGCGGCGCCCGCGGTCGTCAGCGGTCCTGCGACAGGGCGTACAGCTCGGCGAAGAGTCCGCCCGCGTGCGCCAGCTGTTCGAAGGTCCCTTCCTCCCGGATCCTGCCCTTGTTGAGTACGACGATCCGGTCGGCCATCCTCACATTGTCCAGGCGGTGGGTGACGACCAGGGTGATCCGGTCCGGTGCCATCCCGCGCAGCGCCGAGAAGATCTGGTGCTCGCCCCGGGCGTCCATCTCGCTCGTGGGTTCGTCGAGGATGAGGAAGCCGGGCCTCCGGTACATCGCACGCGCGCACGCCAGTCGCTGCCACTGACCGCCGGACAGCTCGTGTCCGCCCCACAGGGAGCGGGCGAGCAGGGTGTCCAAACCGTCGGGCAGCTCCCGGATCGCCTCGTCCATGCCGACCTGCTCGGCGGCCTGCCACGCGAGATCGTCGCCGTGCGTCCGGGGCTGACCGAGGGTGATGTTCTCGCGTGCGGCGAGCGGCCAGTGGCCGTTCTGCTGGGGTACGAGGCCGACATGCCGCCAGACCGATTCGGCGTCCGCGGTGGCCAGGTCGGTGCCGTCCCAGTGCACCGAGCCGCCGGTGGGGAGTGTCAGCCCGGTCAGCAGGCGTACGAGTGTCGACTTGCCGGCACCGTTCTCGCCGACCAGCGCCACGACCTCGCCCCGGCGCAGCGTGAGGGAGACCGGGTGCAGAGCGGGCGCGGTCTTCTTCGGATAGCTGAACGAGGCCTGAGCCAGGCGGATCTCGGCGGGGGCCTGCGGGGTCGCGCCGCCCCGGCGGGTGGTGAGTTCGCGGGCCCGGCCGAGGAAGCGGTGGTAGTCGTCCAGATAGAGGGCGTGATGGAACATCGCCGCGCCGTACCGGATCACCGAGTTCAGCGAGCGCCCCGCGGTCTGGGACGCGACGATCGCGGTGCCCGCGATGGCGAGCGTCATCCGGTCCGACACGACGAGCGCCGCCAGCGATCCCCACATCCCGACGGTGAACACGCCGCTGAGCGAGGCCGCGAGGGTGTTGACGCGCAGGTGGAGCGGCGCCGCGGCGAGTGCCCGGCCCTCCACGCGGTCACACATCGTGCGGTACCAGAAGTGCAGATAGGGGCGCATCGTGTTGGCGCGCAGCTCGTCGGCGAGCGTCGGTGTGGTGAGGAACCAGCGCATCATTCCCCGGGTGTTGCGGGCCGAGACCGAGGCGTCGAACACCCGGTAGTCGATCCGGGCACTGATCACGCCGCCCATCCCGCGCGGCACTACGGACAGCAGCAGCACGCCGAGGAGCAGCGGATGCAGCACGGTGAGCACGGACGCGGCCGAGACCAGCTGGACGAGGCCGTTGGTCATGCTCTTGGCGTCCTCGGCGAGGTCGACGGCGCGCATCGCGCCGATCTCCGCCGCCTGGCTCCGGTCGGTGAACCCCTCCTCGTCGTACGCGGACAGCTCGACCCGCATGAGCAGGTCCACCATGGCCAGATCCGTGGCCGAGGCGATCTGCGGGTTGAGCCGGCGGGTGGCCCAGTCCGCCACGATCCACGCGGCCGATCCCACTCCCAGCGCCACTCCCGCCACCAGCAGCGAGGGCGCCGACTCGCGCAGGCCCGCCGCCGCGTCGGCGGCGCCGAACAGGGGGCCCATGGCGTCGGCCACGGCGGCGAGCATCACCGCCGTCCCGATGCCCGAGAGGATCTGGCACACGAGTACGGTCACGACCATGCGCCGGTCGACCGACCAGGCGAGCCGGAAGGTGCGTCCGAGCGCGGCCGGGATGCGACGCGCCATGTCCGCCAGTGACGCGTCCTGCATCGCGTTGGAGTGCACCCGTCCGGTGAAGCTCAGCTCGGGCGGTGCGGGAGGACGCGGAATCCCGGACTTCTTCTCCTGGCGCGGAACGGCGGTGGCGGCATCGCCGGACCCCCCTGAAGCGTCAATATCGGGTGTGGACAGGCCGAGGGCCGAGCGGATCACATCGAACGTGGGATGAACGCGCAAACGCCCAAAGCGGGTGCGGACGGGACTCATCGCTCCTCCTGAGGTGGTGTCGCCGGACACGAGCGCCCGGACAACGCCGCTGATCAAGCGGCCGTAACGGAGGAGCTGGGACTACCTGTCGAGTGGATGTTCGTGCGGGACCGCGCACCCCGTGGAGCGTCCGGCGTGGCGGCCGTAATCCTGCGTTCGAATCACTCGTGCGGTGGGAAGACGCTCGATCGGGGGATTGCATTGCGTTGGTGAAGCGCGGGAGGTTCGTGATTTCCCGCAGTGACCGAGCGCCGCACGCGGGCCCTTGCGAAGGTATACGCATCCGGCGTCGTCGGGTCCGCCGACCGGTTTTGTCATGGACCAGGCCGACGGATCGGCGCGGCGTCATGGGTGCAGGGCCGGGTCAGACGGTGAGGCGCAGCGATGTGGCGCAGATGCCCAGTCGGACGGTCTGGCCCCACGTCAGTTCCAGGGCGTCGGCCTCCATTCCGTCGCCGAAGACCACCAACCGGTCCGACTCGACGGTGAGTTCCAGGCCCTGGCCACGCCCCAGTTCCCCCGCCACGAGCGAGGTACCTGTCGCGGGCGACGGCCATGCCTCGCGTACGAACCACAGCAGCCGGGGATCGGACGGGGCCGGCAGGCTCAGCTCGCTGCCGCGTTCCAGCCAGAGGGAGCGCAGCCATCCCGTCGCGCCGGTCCCGGTCCCGACCAGGACGCCCGACGAGGCCTGGGCCTCTCCGGTACGAGGGGCGCCGTCGGCGGTCAGGCGGTAGCGGGCTGTCTGGTGGCCGGGCGGGCCGAGATAGATCTCGTTCAGTGCGATCAGCCGCTGGGTGTCGTCCGCCACCGCCTCGACCATGGTGAGCGTGTCCACCTGGGCGCCCGGTGCCGCCGCCGACCGGAGGAGGGCTGCGGCGTCGCTCGCGCGGTGGCGCACGAGGACGCCCGGATTGCGCCCCGGATCGGTGTCGATGCCCACCACCGGCTGGCCCGACAGATACTTGGCGGCGTTGGCGACCAGACCGTCCTGGCCGACCACGACCACCACGTCCTCGGGGCCGAAGAGGAATCGGTCGAGATCCGCGCGCTCCACCCGGGACCGCCGCCACTGGAGCGGCACGGCCGCGGCGACCTCCGTGAGGGCCTGCTGCGTACGGTGGTGGCGCAGGGCCACCTCCTCGATGGACCGGCCCCGGTTGGCGAGGAAGAACGCCGCCTGACCGTGGGTGCCGTGCCGGGCCAGCAACTCCTCGTACTCGGTGGTGCGGTGGACGAGCACCGCCCGCGGGGCGAGGCTCACGCCCGTGTCCCGGGCTCCGGGCGGCCGAGCTTGGCGAGCAGGCCGGTGAGGATGTCGGGGGAGAGGGTGAGACTGTCGATGCGCGGCAGATTCTCGGCCAGTCGCGTGGCGGCCAGGGCGTGCAGGGTCCCGGGGTCGACGTCCGCGTGGACGCGCAGCCAGGCGGCCTGGGCCTCGGCGCGCGCCGCTCCGATGTCACGGGCGGCTTCGGCGTCCGCGCGCGAGATGCGCACCTTGCGGGCCGCCTCGGCCTCCGTTCGCACTCCGTCGGCCGCCGCCTTCTCCTCGGCCTCGCGTCGCGCGTTGATGCCGCGCTGGTCCACCAACTGCTCTTCCCTGCGGGCCAGTTCGATCTGGCTGGCGAGCTCGTTCTCGGCGATGGCGCGCTCCCGCTCGACCGCGACGGCCCGGCGCTCGTAGGTGGCCCGGTCGGCCTCCTGCTGGATCTGCTCCCGGGCGGGGGTCCGCAGGGCCCGTTCTACCTCCGCCTCGGGCCGGATGGCCACCACGCGTACGGCCACGACGTCGATACCGGTGTCGGGCAGGCGCGGTTCGGCGGCGAGGCCCGCGGCGACCCGTTCCCGTACCGCGGCGACGCCGTCCACGAGCGCGGCGGCGAGCGGTGTGCGGGCCAGTGCGTCCAGCGTGTGCTGCTGCGCGGTCTCGGTGAGCAGGGTGCCGATCTGCTCCAGTGGCGCGCTCCGCCAGGCACCGGTGTCGGGGTCCACGGAGAAGTCCAGCCGGGCCGCGGCTCCGGCGGGGTCGCTGATCCGGTACGTGACCGTGGCCTGCACGGTGACGTCCTGGAAGTCGGCCGTGCGGGCGTGGAAGGCCATGGCGAGTTCGCGGTCGTCGACCGGCACCTCGGAGAGCGCCGCGGTCAGTGACCGGTACCAGAAGCTGAGCCCGGTGCCGTCGTGGCTGAGCTTGCCGCGCTTGTGGTGGCGGATGTGCGCGGTGGGCGCGGAGCGCAGGTGGCGCCAGCCGAAGCGCCTCGTGATGTCGGCCATGTGGAATCCCGCCCTCTCATTGTCGTCACATAGACGATAATGGGGATGGGCTCATATCGTCAAGAGGACGAAAAGGGCGTGTGGTCCGTGAGGGCTGGGAACGCGGCCGGCCGGTGACCTCGACTGCGGTCACCGGC
>NZ_JBSHFH010000042.1:0-73777 GCF_053617235.1 Streptomyces sp. NPDC055749
ACTCTGGGTGCGTCGTGGTCGTTCAGGCGCACTTCGGGCGGTTCACTTCTCTGCGGTCCGGTTCGGGGGCGGCGGCACTGCCGCCGCCCCCGAAGTAGACCATGCGCGCCCGCCCGCGGCGCGCTCACCGCCTCCCGGCAGGTCAGAACGGGAACTGCGACCGCCCGTGCTGCACCGAGATCCACTTCTGCGTGGTGAACGCCTCGATCATCGACTCACCGTTCAGCCGCCCGAGACCCGACGCCTTCTCGCCGCCGAACGGGACGATGGGCTCGTCGTGGACCGTACCGTCGTTGATGTGGATCATCCCGGTGTGGATGCGCTGCCCGACCCGTACACCGCGCTCGATGTTCCCGGTGTGCACGGCGCCGCTCAGCCCGTACGGGGTGTCGTTGGCGATCCGTACAGCCTCGTCCTCGCCGTCGAACGGCACCAGCAGCGCGACGGGACCGAAGATCTCCTGGTGCAGGACGGGCGAGTCGGCGGCGAGGCCGGTCAGCACGGAGGGGCTCACCAGATTGCCGTCGATGCCACCGTGCAGCAGCGCCGTCGCACCGGCCTCGACGGTCTGGTCCACGAGCTTGGAGACCGCCTCGGCCTGCGAGGAGTTGATCAGCGGGCCGATCTGGGTCGCCGGGTCGGCCGGGTCGCCGACCCGCAGCGAGGCCACCTTGGCGACGAACTTCTCGGTGAACTCCTTCTCCACCGCGCGGTCGACCAGAATCCGGTTGGCCGCCATGCAGACCTGGCCCTGGTGGATGTACCGGCTGAAGACGGCCGCGTCGACTGCGTAGTCCACATCGGCGTCGTCGAGCACGATGAGCGCGCTGTTGCCGCCCAGTTCGAGCACGGCGCGCTTGAGGTTCGCCGCGCAGACGGTCGCGACGTGCCGGCCCACCTTGTCCGAGCCGGTGAAGGAGATGACCTGCGGGACGGGGTGCTCCAGCAGCGTGTCGCCGATCTCCGCGATGTCGGTGACCACGACGTTCAGCAGCCCTGCGGGCAGACCCGCGTCCTCGAACACCTTGGCCAGCAGGGTGCCGCCGCAGACCGGGGTGTTCTGGTGCGGCTTGAGGACGACGGCGTTGCCGAGGGCGAGCGCGGGCGCGACCGACTTGAGCGACAGCAGGAAGGGGAAGTTGAAGGGGCTGATGACACCCACGACGCCGACGGGCACCCGGTAGACCCGGTTCTCCTTGCCCTCGGTCGGCGAGGGGAGTATCTGCCCGGCGGGCCGGAGCGCCAGCTGTACGGCCTCGCGCAGGAACTCCTTGGCCAGGTGGATCTCGAAAGCCGCCTTGAGGCGGGTGCCACCCAGCTCGGCGACGATCGCCTCACTGATCTCGGGCTCGCGCTCCTCGACGATCCGCAGCGCCTTCTCCAGCACACCCCGCCTGGCGTACGGATTGGTGTCGGCCCACGCCTGCTGGGCGCGCTCGGCCGCGCGGTAGGCCTGGTCCACCTCGTCGGCCGTGGCGACCGTGATCGACGCGAGCTTCTCCCCGTTGAACGGGTTGAAGTCGATGATGTCCCACGACCCCTTCCCCGCCCTCCACTCGCCGTCGATGTACTGATGGGCCAGGTCAGTGAAGAAGGACATGAGATCCCTTACCGCAGAGAGGCGGGCAGCTGATTGCGCTTCATGTTACTTAATTTTCAACCGAGTTGAAGCGCGCCAGGAGTCGTCCGTGAGCGCACACGCAGAAGCCCCTCCCGGTGAATCACCGGGAGGGGCTCAGCTGTTACGGACGGGCCGGGATCAACTCCAGCTGGCGTGCAGCGGCTTGCCCTCGGCGTATCCGGCGGCGCTCTGCACACCGACGACGGCCTTCTCCGCGAACTCCTCCAGGGAGGCCGCTCCCGCGTAGGTGCAGGAGGAGCGGACACCGGCGATGATCGAGTCGATCAGGTCCTCGACGCCGGGCCGGGTCGGGTCCAGGAACATCCGCGAGGTGGAGATGCCCTCCTCGAAGAGCGCCTTGCGCGCGCGGTCGTACGCGGACTCCTCCGACGTACGGTTCTTGACCGCGCGGGCCGAGGCCATGCCGAAGGACTCCTTGTAGTAGCGGCCGTCGGCGGACTGCTGGAGGTCGCCGGGCGACTCGTACGTACCGGCGAACCAGGAGCCGATCATCACGTTGGACGCGCCCGCGGCGAGTGCCATCGCGACATCGCGCGGGTGACGGACACCGCCGTCGGCCCATACGTGCTTGCCGTACTTCTTCGCCTCGGCCGCGCACTCCAGGACGGCGGAGAACTGGGGCCTGCCCACACCGGTCATCATCCGGGTGGTGCACATGGCGCCGGGCCCGACGCCGACCTTGATGATGTCCGCGCCGGCCTCGATCAGATCGCGCACACCCTCGGCGGCGACGATGTTGCCCGCGACGATCGGCACCTGCGGGTCGAGCGCCCGGACGGCCCTGACCGCGGCGATCATGGATTCCTGGTGCCCGTGCGCGGTGTCGACGACGAGTGTGTCGGCGCCCGCGTCGAGGAGCTGCTTGGCCTTGCCCGCGACGTCGCCGTTGATGCCGACGGCGGCGGCGATGCGCAGCCTGCCCTGGGCGTCGGTGGCGGGCGTGTAGAGAGTCGCGCGCAGTGCGGCCTTACGGGTGAGGATGCCGACGAGCCTGCCGTCCGCGTCGACGGCGGGGGCCAGCTTGCGGTTGGCGCCGTCGAGCTTGTTGAAGGCGTCGCGCGGGTCGATGCCGGCGTCGAGGAGGACCAGGTCCTTCGACATGACCTCGGAGAGCTGGGTGAAACGGTCGACACCGGTCAGGTCGTGCTCCGTGACGACACCGATCGGGCGGTACGCCTCGTCGACGACGACGCCCGCGCCGTGGGCGCGCTTGTGGAGGAGGGACAGGGCGTCAGCGACGGTCTGTCCCGGTGCCAGCACGATCGGGGTGTCCAGCACGAGGTGGCGGGTCTTGACCCAGCTGATGACCTCGGTCACGACCTCCATCGGGATGTCCTGCGGGATGACGACGAGGCCACCGCGGCGGGCGATGGTTTCAGCCATCCGGCGGCCCGCGATCGCGGTCATGTTGGCGACGACGAGCGGGATGGTGGTGCCTGATCCGTCGGGCGAGGAGAGGTCCACGCCCTGCCGGGACCCGACCGCCGAGCGTCCGGGAACCATGAAGACATCGTCGTACGTGAGGTCGTACGGGACCGAGGGGGACTCTGTGTAGCGACCGGTGCCCGGCTCAAGAAAACGCATAACACTCATTTTTTCATACGAAACGGTGCAGGTCGTTTCCACGAAGACACAGCAAAAGACCCCCGCATTCGTCTATTCCTCCAAGGAGGAGGTCGGGAGGGCCGGGCAAGTGGAACCTGCCTTACCCAGGGACCTTACCCGAACGGGATTCGAACCATTCGTGATCACCATCCCTGGACCCGGTGACTGGGGGTCAGGTAGCTTCAAATCCGCAGGTCTCAGAGGTAACCGCAGCGCCGACGATCACCCATCGGAACACCTGTCACGCGTTTGACCGGAGAGGATTCAGATCCGCCCGTGGAGAGCGAACTGCCGGACATCTACTGCCCGTTCCCCCAGCGGACCAACCCGCATGTCGGGCAGACCCGTGAGCACCTCGACACCTGGACCCGCAGGACCGGCCTCGTACACAGGGAGTCCGCGAGAGCCAGATTCGAACAAGCCGATTTCGGCGCCTTCGTCGGCATGGTCTATCCCACGGCCGGCAGTACGCACCTCGATCTGACGGCGGACTGGTTCGTCTGGCTCTTCCTCGTCGACGACCAGCTCGACGACGGCCAGCTCGGCCGCGATCCGGAACGTGTACGCGGAGTCGTCGCCCGGATGCTGGCCGTGGTGGACGGCATGGACACCGCCGCCGTACCGGACGAGGAGCTTCCGGCGGCCGTCGTCGCCCTGGAGGATCTGTGGGCGCGGACGATTCCCGCGATGGCCCCGCACTGGCGCAGACGCTTCGCCTGGCACCTCACCACGTATCTGACGACGGCCACCACGTGGGAGGCCGGCAACCGGGCCGACGGCGTGGTGCCGTCCGAGGAGACGTACATCGCCAAGCGGCGGCACACCGGAGCGATCCATGTCTGCATGGACCTGATAGAGATCGTGGCCGGCATCGAGGCGCCCGAGTCGATCCACAACGATCCCCGCTTCATCACCGCGCTGGAAGCCTCGTGCAACGTGGTGTGCTGGGCCAATGACGTCTACTCCTTCGAGAAGGAGCAGGTACTCGGCGAGATCCACAACCTCGTACATCTGGTCCGCCACCACCGGGGCTACGGGGAGCAGCAGGCCATCGACCACGTCTGCGCCCGGATAGCCGCCGAGACCGAGCGTTTCCTCACGGCCGAGGACGAGCTGCTGGAGATGTATCCGCAGCTCGCCGGAATCCTCGTCCCGTATCTGGACGGCATGCGCAGCTGGATGCGCGGCAATCTGGACTGGTCACGGCTCACCCCGCGCTACAACCCGGCGGACGTCAGCCAGTACGAGGAGCCCGAGGAGTATCTGGAGGAGACGGTCCTCGGCTTCTCCACCGACCGGGCCGGCGAGACGGTGAGCGAAGCCCGGAAGCGCTGATCAACGGCCGGAAGCGCTGAGCGACACCGAAGGCCGGGCGCACATGGCGCCCGGCCTTCGGTCTGTCCGCTCGCCGCTGCTCAGACGCTGTCCGGGTCCGCCCGCTCCAGCGCCGGCCGCGATCCCGGTGCCGACTCCGTCAGCAGGAAGTCCGCGGCGGCCGTGTCCGTCACCAGGCTGGTGACGAGGCCGGACCGCAGGACCGCGCCGATCGCCGCAGCCTTGCGCTGGCCGCCCGCGATCGCCACCACCTCGGGAATCCGGCGCAACCGGTCCGCCTCCACCGTGATGCAGCGCTCGCCGAGGTCACGGCCGACCCTGCGCCCCTCGGTGTCGAAGAGGTGCGCGGACATCTCGGCCGCGACGCCGAGCGAGGCGTAGTGCGCCCGCTCCTCGTCCGAGAGCATGTCGTGGACGGTGGAGATACCGGGCTCCCAGGAACCGATGGAGACCGCGGCGACCGTCACCTTGTCGAAGTACTCGAAGGCACGCGCGATCCCCGTCTGGTGCCGCAGCGCGGCTGCCGTCGCCGGGTCGGGCAGCAGCATCGGCGCGTAGATCGGGTGCGCCTCGCCGCCGGAGACCTGCGCGGCACGGCGGACCGCCTCGACCGAGCCGCGCTCGGCGGTCCCCGCGTCGTACACCCCGGTGAGCTGCACGACCGTGCACGGCGGCAGCCGGTCGAGCGCAGCCGCCATATGAATCGTGGACCGGCCCCAGGCCAGGCCCAGCACATCGCCTTCGTTCACCAGTTCACCGAGAAGATCGGCCGCGACCTCGCCCAGGTTCTCCGGGTCGGGGGCGTCCTCCTGCTCCTCGGCCGGGGACTCGACGACGACCGCGTGGCGCAGCCCGTAGCGCGCCCTGAGCGCGTCGGAGCGCTCCGCGTCCAGTTCCGCCGGCACCCGGATCTCGATGCGTACGAGATCACGCTCGAGGGCGGTCTCCAGGACCCGGGCCACCTTGAAGCGGCTGACGCCGAACTCCTCGGCGATCTGGATCTTCGACTTTCCCTCAAGGTAGAACCGGCGGGCCATGGCCGCCGCCTGCACCAGCTCCGCGGGTCCCATCCGCATGGCTGACCGACCCGCCGAGATGCCAGACACCGCGATCTCCTCACTGCTGTTCACACGCTCGATACGCCGTTCATCCTGTCAGATCCGGCGATCCTTGATCAGGCCCGTCGGGCCGCGTTCATCTGCGCTTGGTTCAGTGGTTGCATCCCCAGGAGGAAGCGGCCGTGGCCGCGTCCGCCTTGGCCCGCAGCGCCCGCACCGCCTCGGCCGGGTCCGCGGCCCCGTACACCGCCGAGCCCGCGACGAACACATCGGCGCCTGCTTCGGCGCACCGCTCGATGGTGCTGGCGGAGACCCCGCCGTCCACCTGGAGCCACAGTTCGAGACCGTGCTTGGAGATCAGCTCACGGGTGCGGCGGATCTTCGGCAGCATGATGTCCAGGAACGCCTGGCCGCCGAAGCCCGGCTCCACCGTCATGATCAGCAGCATGTCGAGTTCGGGGAGCAGGTCCTCGTACGGCTCGATGGGCGTCGCGGGCTTGAGCGCCATGGAGGCGCGTGCCCCCTTCGCCCTGATCTCCCTCGCCAGCCGCACCGGCGCCGCCGCCGCCTCCACATGGAAGGTGACGGAACCGGCGCCCGCCTCGACGTACTGCGGCGCCCAGCGGTCCGGGTCCTCGATCATCAGGTGGCAGTCCAGCGGAGTGTCCGTGGCCTTGCTCAGCGATTCCACGATCGGGACACCGAGCGTCAGGTTGGGCACAAAGTGGTTGTCCATGACGTCGACATGGAGCCAGTCGGCGCCTTCGACGGCCTTCGCCTCTTCGGCGAGGCGCGCGAAGTCGGCGGACAGGATGCTGGGGTTGATCTGGGCCATGCCCCCAGCCTGCCACGTTCCGCGCCACTTCCCCGCCTCGGTGCGGCCCAAAGCCTCACGGGATCATCACAGTTCACGCAATCCCGGCTTTTTGCCTGCTTCCTGCCTGCTGATCAGCCGGTACGGCGCAGCAGGGCGAGGTACATCGCGTCCGTGCCGTGCAGGTGGGGCCAGAGCTGTACGTCGGGTCCGTCGCCGAGCGCGGGCACTCCCGGCATCAGGGGACGCGCGTCCACCCACTCCGCCTCGACGGGCTGTCCGCCCCGGCCCTTGAGTACGTCGTCGACGACGACCCGGGTCTCCGCGAGATGCGGCGAACAGGTCGCGTAACCGACAACTCCCCCGATCCGTACGGCCTTCAACGCCTCGCGCAGCAGGCCGCGTTGGAGCGGTGCGAAGCTTTCGAGGTCCTTGGCCCTGCGCCGCCAGCGGGCTTCCGGGCGGCGGCGCAGCGCGCCGAGTCCGGAGCACGGAACGTCCATCAGGACCCGGTCGAAGGAGCCCGGCAGCCACGGCGGACGGGTGCCGTCGGCGGTGATCACCTGGTACGGGCCGGGGTTGCCGGCCAGCGACCGCTCGACGAGCCTGGCACGGTGCGGCTGCTTCTCGGAGGCGAGGAGCGCGGCGCCCCGGCCGGCCGCGAGGGCCGCCAGGAGAGCGGCCTTGCCGCCCGGTCCCGCGCAGCCGTCGAGCCAGCGGCTGTCCCTGCCCTCGACCGGCGCGTTGGCCAGGGCGGCGGCGACGAGCTGGCTGCCCTCGTCCTGCACTCCGGCCCGGCCTTCCTCGACGGCGGTCAGGGCGCCGGGCTCGCCGCCCTCGGCCATCCGTACGGCATAGGGCGACCAGCGGCCGGGAAGACCGTTGTCCTCGCCGAGGGCGGCGAGGAGTTCGTCGGTGGTGGACCGGCCCGGCCGGGCGACGAGGGTCACCTCGGGCCGTTCGTTGTCGGCTTCGAGCAGGTCCTCGATGCCGGCACGGCCGCCGCCGAGGGCGTCCCACAGGGCGGAGACGATCCATCGAGGATGCGAGTGGACGATGGAGAGGTGGTCCTCGGCATCCTTCTCGTACGACGGGGCGACGAGCTCGACCCAGCCGTCCAGGTCGTGCGCCGTCACCTTGCGCAGCACGGCGTTGACGAACTTGGCGCGCCCCTCGCCCAGCACCACGCGGGCCAGCTCCACGCTGGCCGAGACCGCGGCGTGGGTCGGGATGCGGGTGCCCAACAGCTGGTGCACGCCCATGTTGAGGACATCGAGCACCGGCGGGTCGACCTCGCGCAGCGGCCGGTCGATGCAGGCGGCGACGATCGCGTCGTACGTTCCCTGGCGGCGCAGCGTCCCGTAGACCAGCTCGGTCGCGAGCGCCGCGTCCCTGCCGTCGAAGTCGCCCTTGGCCCGTGCCTTCTTGAGCAGCGGCGGCAGGACGAGGTTGGCGTACGCATCGCGTTCGTCCACGGCCCTGAGCGCCTCGAAGGCGAGGAACCGGACCGGGTCCTTCTGGGGACGGCGATGCGGCTTGGCGGGACGGCGACGCTGCTGGTCAGTCACGAGAAAGGTGCTCCGCTGATGGTGAGAGGACGAACGCTCCCAGGGTACGTCGCAGCCGCGTACCGCCGTCCTCCCTACATCCCCACCAGTTCGCCCGGCACGATCCGCACGCCGCGCGCCCAGTCGGCGCCCCGCATCGGCTTCTTGCCCTGCGGCTGCACCCACAGCAGCTCCACGGCGTGCGAGCCGGTGCCCGCGTACACGTTGTTCTTGGCGGCGGACAGCTCGCCCGGGGCCAGGTCGGTGCGTTCGTGGACGGGCACCGCCTGGATCAGCTTGAGGCGTTCACCGCGGAAGAGTGTCCAGGCGCCGGGGGCGGGGGTGCAGCCGCGGATCACCCGGTCGACCCGCAGCGCGGGGGCGGACCAGCGCACCTGGGCGTCCTCGACGGTGATCTTGGGGGCGAGGGTGATGCCGTCGGCGGGCTGCGGCACGGCGTGCAAGGTGCCGTCCTCGATGCCGTCCATGGTCGCGGCGAGCAGCCCGGCACCGGCGAAGGCCAGCCGGGTGAGCAGATCACCGCTGGTGTCGGTGGGCCGCACCTCCTCGGTGAGCACGCCGTACACCGGGCCGGAGTCCAGCCCCTCCTCGATCAGGAACGTCGAAGCGCCGGTCAGCTCGTCGCCCGACATGACCGAGTGCTGCACGGGTGCGGCGCCGCGCCAGGCGGGCAGCAGCGAGAAGTGGAGGTTGACCCAGCCGCGGGCGGGTACGGCGAGCGCGGCCTTGGGCAGCAGCGCCCCGTACGCGACGACGGGACAGCAGTCCGGCGCGATCTCCCGCAGCCGCGCGAGGAAGTCCTCGTCCCGGGGCTTGACGGGCTTGAGAACCTCGATCCCCGCGTCCTCGGCACGCTCGGCGACGGGACTGGCGACCAGCCGGCGCCCGCGCCCGGCAGGTGCGTCCGGCCGGGTGACGACGGCGGCCACTTCATGACGGCCGGAGGCGAGCAGGGCGTCCAGGGCGGGTACGGCTACCTCTGGGGTGCCTGCGAAGACGAGCTTCATGGGGGCTGACTGCCTCTCGGGCCGAAACGTACGGTGACGAGCAGCACACCAGTCTAGGGCCCCGGGCCCCACCCGCCGCCGGGGGGCGTACGCACGGCCGTGCGCCCCGCGCATATGCACATACGCCCCTATAGCGTGACCACATCGCCCGGTGGCGCGTTGGTCAAAGGAGATTGACCGAAGTGGGCCGCCTCGGTGCGGCCCCGATCCCTTTCATCGCCGGTTCGAGAGGCTTCTTCATGGCCGACCACGCAACCCACGACGCCCAAGCGCGGGCCAGTCTGCATCTTCTGGTGCGGGACATCGAGCGGGTCCGGCGGCAGGTGGACGCGCTGCGCACCCTCACCGCCCAGCTGGGCAACGTCTATCGTCCGCGCCGCTCCGGCCCGTCAGCGGGCTTCGTCGTCTACGGCAGGGCCCCGGCCCCCACCGTCCGGCTGGCCCAGGAACTGCGGGACAGCGTCGAGACCCTGGTCACGGCGGCGGTCGACTTCGACCGCTCGCTCGGTTTCTCCTGGGACGCGGTGGGCTCGGCCCTCGGGGTCACGAAGCAGGCGGTGCACCGCCGTTACGGTGCCCGCCGCAACACACCGCACCCCGGCGCCGCCGAGGGAACCGTGACCGACGAGAGCCCCGTGCAGCGGCCCGTCACCGTGGCTCCTGGCATGCCCGGGGCTCCCGTCGTCCCCGCGGCACGGGCGATGCCGCCCCAGCCCTCGGCGGCCGGCCCGTCGCTGCGCGAGGAGCTGCGCCCCGGCGCCTTCCCCGGCCCGCGCAACGGCTGAGCGCACCGCCACCCCTTCTGCCCCTCCGTGCCGCATGCACGGCGGGGCAGTCCCATGTGGCCCACGGTCACGCGGTGCCCTCAGCCGATGTCCGGGGGATCGATCCTGATCCGGACCGGATCGCCGCCGCCCTTAGCCATCCGTGCCGCCTGCGCCGTCTTCAGGGCCGCGGCGAGCGCCGCCCCCCGCCCCGGTTCCACTCTGATCAGCGCCCGCTCCCAGGTCTCGCCCGGCGGGGCGTCCCACGGTCTGCGGGGCCGGCCCGGCTCGGCGCCCGGCACCGGTACGGGGCCGAGGATCTGCGCCTGGGGCGGCAGCTGTGCGGCGGTCAGGAACGCGGCCAGCGCTTCGGCGGGACCCGTGACCGAGGCCATCCGGGACACCGGCGGGAAGCCCAGTTCCGCCCGCTCCGCAAGTTCGCGCCGCGCGTACCCGGTGGGGTCCCACCGCACCAGTGCCTGCACCGCCCGCAGCGTCGGCTCGGCGACGATCACCACGGTGCCGCCCTCGCCCTGCCCCCGTACCAGCGAGGCGGCGGAGGTCCAGCGGCGCAGCGCCTCCTCGCCGGCCCGCAGATCGGGTCTGCCGAGCATGGCCCAGCCGTCCAGCAGCAGCGCCGCCGCGTACCCGCCGTCGGCGACGGGTTCGGCGCCCGGTGTGCTGACGACCAGCGCGGGCGCGTCCGGCACCGAATCCAGGATGTGGTCCTTCCCCGACGTCCGTACGGGCACGGCGGGGAAGGCCCTCCCCAGCTCCTCCGCCGTCCTGCGGGCCCCGACGATCTGGGCACGCAGCCGGAAGGCCCCGCAGCTCTCGCAGTGCCAGGCCGTCTCGGCGCGCCCGCACCAGGCGCAGTTGAGGTCCTGCTGGTCCGGAGCCTCCAGCGGCCCCGCACAGTGCCTGCACCGCGCGGGCGTCCGGCAGCGCTCGCAGGCCAGCCGGGGCGCGTACCCCCGGCGGGGCACCTGCACCAGGACCGGGCCGCTGCGCAGCCCGTCCCGGACGGTCTGCCAGGCGAGGCTCGGCAGCCGCGCGCTCCGCGCCGCCCCGTCCCGCGCCAGCTCGCCGTCCCCGACCGTACGCACGAGGGGCGCCGCGCTCCTCAGCTGTTCCCGGTCCGCGATCAGGGGCAGCGCCCAGCCGCTCTCGACGAGCTGGGCGGCCTCCACGGTGCAGCTCGTACCGCCCAGCAGAAATCCGCATCTGCCGTGCGCCGCCCGGAGCTCCAGCACCTCCCGGACATGCGGGAAGGGTGCGTTGTCGTCGCTGTGGCTGGAGTCGCCGTCGTCCCAGATCACGACGAGGCCGAGGCCGGCCACGGGTGCGAACATTGCGGCGCGCGTCCCGACCACCGCCCGCACCGATCCCCTGCTCACGGCGAGCCACTGCCGGTAGCGCTTCTCGGGCCCGGAGTCCGCCGTCAGGAGTGTGTGCCGCCCCTCCCCCAGCAGTCCGGTGAGCGCGCTGTCCACCCGCGCGGCGACCCGGCCGTCCGGTACGACGACGAGCGCGCCCCGGCCCGAGGCGAGCGTGGCGGCGACCGCCCTGGCGATCTCCTCGGGCCAGTGCGGGCCCGGCAGGGCGGTCCATACGGCGCGCGGCGCTCCGCCATCGGCCAGCGCCCGGAGGAACGCGGGCCCCTGCCCGTACCTCTCCCAGCTCCCGGCCTCCGGCGGCGCGGGCGGCGGCAGGGGTTCCGGGGACGGCCTGGACTCGGCCCTGCCGTTCCTGGGTGGCACCGCGAGCTGGAGGACATCGGCGAGGCTGCCCGCGTACCGGTCGGCGACGGCGCGTGAGAGGGCGAGCAGCTCCGGGCCGAGGACCGGTTCGGGCGATACGACATAGGCGAGGGCGGCCAGCGCCCCCTGGTAGTCCGATTCGGCGCGCCGCTCGATGAGGAAGCCGTCGATCAGCCCGCCGCCCTCGCGTCGGCCACCGCGGACATTGCGCCCTCCCGCGCCGAACCGCACCCGCACCCGCACACCGGGCTGCGCCTCGGCGTCGAGCTCCTCCGGGACCGCGTAGTCGAAGTACTGGTCGAGATGGAGCACGCCCTTGTTGACCAGGACCCGGGCGACGGGGAGCTCCTTGGCCAGGGCGGCGCCGCGCCAGGTGCGCGGCTTGGCCCGCGGCACCTGTGCCTTGCGCACGGTCTCCCGGATCAGCGCAAGCTGCTCCGGCGCCCCGGCGTCGGGTTCGGCGGACCGCTCGTTGTCGCTGCTCACAGCCAAATTCCTACCAGACGGCACTGACAGCGGCGCCGGGCCCCACGACGCCGGGGCCCGGACACCGCGTTCGGTGTCCGGGCCCCGGCGTGAGCGAAGTGCCCTGCTACAGGCCCGCGGCCCTGCGCAGTGCTTCCACGCGGTCGGTGCGCTCCCAGGTGAAGTCGGGGAGCTCGCGGCCGAAGTGGCCGTACGCCGCGGTCTGGGCGTAGATCGGGCGCAGCAGGTCGAGATCGCGGATGATCGCGGCCGGGCGGAGGTCGAAGACCTCGCCGATCGCGTGCTCGATCTTCTCCGTGTCCACCGCTGCCGTGCCGAAGGTCTCGACGAACAGACCGACGGGCTCGGCCTTGCCGATCGCGTAGGCCACCTGGACCTCGCAGCGGGCCGCGAGACCGGCCGCGACGACGTTCTTCGCGACCCAGCGCATGGCGTACGCCGCCGAGCGGTCGACCTTCGACGGGTCCTTGCCCGAGAAGGCGCCGCCGCCGTGGCGGGCCATGCCGCCGTACGTGTCGATGATGATCTTGCGGCCGGTGAGGCCGGCGTCGCCCATCGGGCCGCCGATCTCGAAGCGGCCGGTCGGGTTCACCAGGAGGCGGTAGCCCTCGGTCTCCAGCTTGATGCCGTCCTCGATGAGCTGCGCCAGGACGTGCTCGACGACGAACTCACGGATGTCGGGCGCGAGCAGCGAGTCCAGGTCGATGTCCGACGCGTGCTGCGAGGAGACGACGACCGTGTCGAGGCGGACGGCCTTGTCGCCGTCGTACTCGATGGTGACCTGGGTCTTGCCGTCCGGGCGCAGGTACGGGATGGTCCCGTTCTTGCGGACCTCGGACAGCCGGCGCGAGAGCCGGTGCGCGATGTGGATCGGGAGCGGCATCAGCTCGGGCGTCTCGTCGCAGGCGTAGCCGAACATCAGTCCCTGGTCGCCGGCGCCCTGCTTGTCGAGCTCGTCCTCATCGCCCTCGACACGCTGCTCGTACGCCGTGTCGACGCCCTGCGCGATGTCCGGGGACTGCGCGCCGATGGAGACCGAGACACCGCAGGAAGCGCCGTCGAAGCCCTTCTTGGAGGAGTCGTAGCCGATCTCCAAGATCTTGTTGCGTACAAGGTTGGGGATGTCGGCGTAGGCCTTGGTCGTGACCTCACCCGCGACATGCACCAGACCAGTGGTGATCAAGGTCTCGACGGCTACGCGCGAGGAAGGGTCCTCGCGCAGGAGCGCGTCGAGAATCGTGTCGCTGATCTGGTCAGCGATCTTGTCGGGGTGACCCTCGGTGACGGACTCCGAGGTGAAGAGACGGCGGGACACATCGCTCCCTGGGGTTGCAGCGGCTGCTGGCTGATCATTGATGGAACGTCCGGGAGCTGCGCCCGGCACGTTCCGACGGCCAGTTTATCGGTCGGTTCCGGCGGTTGGGCCACGCGTCTCGCCCCTTGGGAGTTCTGTGACATGCGGCACTGATGACACCAGTGTGACAATCCCTCCTGCTGGGCGGCATAAACATCCGCTTTCCGATATTTTCAGCCACCCATGGGAGGGAACCCGGAATCTAGCCGAAACGCGCCGCTACAAGGTCCCAGACCGTGTCGGCGAGTGCCTCCTTGGGCCCGTAGGGAACCGGGGTCTCACCGCCGTCCGCGGCGAGCACGACCGCTTCGTTCTCCTCGGAGCCGAAGGTCTTGCGCTCCCCCACCTCGTTGACGACCAGGAGGTCGCAGCCCTTGCGGCGGAGCTTCTCGCGGCCGTTGGCCAGCACGTTGTCCGTCTCGGCCGCGAATCCGACGACGAGCTGACCGGGCCGGGCCCGGTCGGCGGAGATTTCCGCCAGGATGTCGGGGTTACGGACCAGGGCGACGGGCTCGGGCTCGTGCCCGTCCTTCTTCTTGATCTTGCCGGTCGCGTACGCCGCGGGGCGGAAGTCGGCGACGGCCGCCGCCATCACCACCACATCGGCGTCGGCCGCGGCCTTCAGTACGGCTTCGCGCAGTTGCACGGCGGTCCCGGCCCGCAGGACATCGGCTCCCGCCGGGTCCGGCAGGCCGGTGTTGGCCTCGACGAGGGTGACCCGGGCGCCCCGGGCGACCGCGGTGCGGGCCAGGGCGTAACCCTGCTTCCCGGAGGAGCGGTTGCCGAGGTAGCGGACCGGGTCGAGCGGCTCCCGCGTACCGCCCGCGCTGATGACGACATGGCGCCCAGCAAGGTCGGGAGCGGCGGCGCCGCGGGCGAGGATCCGGCGGCAGACCTCGAAGATCTCGTCCGGGTCCGGCAGCCGGCCCTTGCCGGTGTCGGCTCCGGTGAGCCGTCCGACGGCCGGCTCGATGACGACGGCCCCGCGCCGGCGCAGCGTGGCGACGTTCTCCTGGGTGGCGGGGTGCTCCCACATCTCGGTGTGCATGGCGGGTGCGAAGACGACCGGACAGCGGGCCGTGAGCAGCGTGTTGGTGAGGAGGTCGTCGGCGAGGCCGTGGGCGGCCTTGGCGAGCATGTCGGCGGTCGCGGGCGCGACCACGACGAGGTCGGCGGCCTGTCCTGTGCGGACGTGCGGCACCTGGTGGACGTCGTTCCAGACCTCGGTCGACACGGGGTGGCCGGAGAGCGCGGACCAGGTGGCGGCACCCACGAAGTGCAGGGACGCCTCGGTCGGCACGACCTGGACGTCGTGACCGGACTCGGTCAGCCGGCGCAGCAACTCGCACGATTTGTAGGCGGCGATGCCTCCGCTGACCCCAAGGACGACCTTCGGCTTGTCCACTGCCTCTCCCCGCACTCGTGCTTCCCGGCGCACCCGGCTGCGTACGCACCGTCCCATAAGACACCACAGGCCCGGCGGTGGGACCGCCGGGCCTGTGGTGAAGGTGCTTGGTTCCTGCTTACTGCGCGGGGCCGTCGATGGCCTCGGAGGTCAGCAGGCCCGCGTTGATCTCGCGGAGCGCGATCGAGAGCGGCTTCTCGTGCACGTGGGTGTCGACAAGCGGACCGACGTACTCAAGAAGGCCTTCACCGAGCTGCGAGTAGTACGCGTTGATCTGACGCGCGCGCTTGGCGGCGTAGATCACAAGGCTGTACTTCGAGTCGGTGGCCTCGAGGAGCTCATCAATCGGCGGGTTGATGATGCCCTCGGGCGTGGAAATGGAAGAGGACACTCTCTGCCTTCCGAAGGGGGTAGAGACCAAAGAGATCTTTGATCGCGCGGTTCCGTGGTGGTCGTGATCCGTGTCAGTCGCGTCAGTCGCTGCTGCCACGGAGGCCGGAAGCCTGCAGCATCAAGGTTAGCAGCTCGCGTGCTACATCCTCGACCGAGGTGTTGACAAGCGTCGTATCGAACTCGGCCTCGGCCGCCAGCTCGACCTTCGCGGCCCCGAGCCTGCGCTCGATCACGTCGGGCGCCTCGGTCCCGCGGCCGGTGAGCCGGCGTACCAGTTCGTCCCAGCTCGGCGGGGCCAGGAAGACCAGCTGGGCGTCGGGCATGGACTCGCGGACCAGCCGGGCGCCCTGGAGATCGATCTCCAGCAGCACCGGCTCGCCCGCCTCCAGGCGGTCGAGAACGGCGCGGCGGGGCGTGCCGTAGCGGTTGCCCGCGAACTCCGCCCACTCCAGCAGTTCGCCGTTGGCGACGAGCTTGTCGAACTCCTCGTTGTCCACGAAGAAGTAGTGGACACCGTTGCGTTCGCCGGGTCGGGGCTTGCGGGTCGTGGCCGATACGGACAGCCAGACCTCGGGGTGGACCTTGCGCATATGCGCGACGACCGTGCTCTTGCCGACACCCGAGGGGCCGGAGAGCACGGTCAGCCGCGGACGTACGTCCGGGGGTACGGGGGACGTCCCCCGGGATGTTGCAGCCATGGAGCGATTATCCAGGTTCTCAGGAGTGCCTGAGAACGTCAGGCGGCGCTGCCGCCGAACTCACGCTCCAGGGATGCGATCTGGTTGGAGCCGAGACCCCGCACCCGACGGCTCTCGGAGATGCCGAGCCGCTCCATGATCTGCTTGGCACGGACCTTGCCGACGCCGGGCAGGGACTCCAGGAGCGCGGAGACCTTCATCTTGCCGATGACGTCGTTCTCCTGGCCGTTCTTGATGACCTCATGGAGCGAGGCGCCGGAGTGCTTGAGTCGATTCTTGACCTCGGCCCGCTCCCGGCGAGCCGCGGCGGCCTTTTCGAGCGCGGCTGCGCGCTGTTCAGGGGTAAGGGGCGGAAGAGCCACGCCTACGTCACCTCGGATGTCGATCTGTCGGATACGGACCGGTGAGGAGGCTGGTCGCCCCACACCAGGTGAGCAACGAACAACGTGTGCTCGTTGACTCTCGACGGAGACTAGCGGCCAAGGGCGCTCGAGTCAGCGAGAACGGACTAAAAGTCCTGGTCAGCCTCAGCCTACCGGGACTTTTCCGGCATATTGCCCCTGATTTTGGTCAGGAATTCGTCAACACGCTGTTACGTGGCATGGTCAGCTTTCCGGGACGGCCGCACGGACCTCGTCCGCGAACCGTCCGGCGGCTTCGCGCAGCCCTGAAACATCCGGACCGTGGCGCAGCACGCCCCGGCTCACGCTGGGCACCACATTGCCCACCGCGGCACCGAAGACCCGGGGCAGATCCGCGGGGGTCGCACCCTGGGCACCGATGCCGGGAGCGAGCAGCGGACCATTGATCGCCAGATTCACCCCGGCGTCGCCGAGCGTGGCACCGACCACCGCGCCGACCGAGCCGAGCGGGGTGGCACCCTCGTTCTCCGCGGCCATGTGGTCGAGCATCACCTGAGCCAGCGACCGGCCGTCGGCCGCGGTCGCGCGCTGCACCTCCGCGCCCTCGGGGTTGGAGGTGAGGGCGAGCACGAAGACACCGGCGCCGGAGACCGCCGCGGCGTCGAGCGCCGGGCGCAGCGAACCGAAGCCCAGGTACGGCGAGACGGTGACCGCGTCGGAGAACAGCGGCGAGTCCTTGTCCAGGTAGGTCGCCGCGTAGGCGCCCATCGTGGAGCCGATGTCGCCCCGCTTGGCGTCCATCAGGACCAGCGCGCCGGCCGCCCGCGCCTCCGCGACGGCCTTCTCCAGGACGGCGACGCCCCGGGAGCCGAAGCGCTCGAAGAACGCGGACTGCGGCTTGAGCACGGCGACCCGGTCGGCCAGGGCCTCGACGACCGTACGCGTGAAGCGTTCGAGGCCCGCGATGTCGTCGTTCAGGCCCCAGGAGGCGAGCAGCGAGGCGTGCGGGTCGATTCCGACGCAGAGCGGACCGCGGGTGTCCATGGCGTGGCGCAGGCGTGCGCCGAAGGGTTCGAGGGTCACTTCATGACCTTCCGTGTCTCGGCGCCGACCGCTTCGGCGAGGGTCGTGTACGGGGAGGCGGCCAGGCGTGCGGCCAGGCCCTTGTGGATCGCGCGGGCGTAGAACGGGCCCTCGTAGATGAAGGCGCTGTAGCCCTGGACGAGCGTGGCACCGGCGAGGATGCGCTGCCAGGCGTCCTCGGCGTTCTCGATGCCCCCGACGCCGACGAGCGTGAGCCGGTCTCCCACGCGGGCGTACAGGCGGCTCAGGACCTCAAGGGAGCGCTCCTTGAGGGGTGCGCCGGAGAGGCCGCCGGTCTCCTTGGTCAGGGACGGCGAGGACTTCAGGCCGAGGCTGTCACGGGCGATCGTGGTGTTGGTGGCGATGATGCCGTCGAGGCCGAGCTCGACCGCGAGGTCGGCGACCGCGTCGACGTCCTCGTCCGCGAGGTCGGGGGCGATCTTGACGAGGAGCGGGACCCGGCGGTCGGTGACGGTCCGGTCGGCGGCCTCGCGGACGGCGAGGAGCAGCGGGCGGAGCGCCTCGGTCGCCTGGAGGTTGCGCAGGCCCGGCGTGTTGGGCGAGGAGACGTTCACGACGAGGTAGTCGGCGTGGGCGGCCAGGCGTTCGGTGGACTTCACGTAGTCGCCGGTGGCCTCGGCCTCCGGTACGACTTTGGTCTTGCCGATGTTGACGCCGACGGTGGTCCTGAAGACCGGGTTACGGGCGGCCAGTCGCTCGGCCACGGCCGCGGAGCCCTCGTTGTTGAACCCCATGCGGTTGATCAGCGCACGGTCCTCGACGAGACGGAAGAGGCGCTTCTTGGGGTTGCCGGGCTGCGGCTCGCCGGTGACCGTACCGATCTCGATGTGGTCGAAGCCGAGCATCGACATGCCGTCGATCGCGACGGCGTTCTTGTCGAAGCCGGCCGCGAGTCCGAAGGGGCCGTGCATGCGCAGGCCGAGGGCCTCCGTGCGCAGTTCCTTGTGACGGGGTGCCAGCACGGCGGCGACGAAGGTGCGCAGTACGGGGACGCGGGCGGCGAAGCGGATCCAGCGGAAGGCGAGGTGGTGCGCCTGCTCCGGGTCCATCCGCTTGAAGACCAGCCGGAAGAAGAATTTGTACATCAGAGGTGTCCTCACAGAGAGGGGGACACCGTTTCCGGTGTCCCCCATCTGGGCTGCTAGTCGCGGGCCGCGGTCAGATGTTCCGCGTGTTCCTGGAGGGAACGTACGCCGACGTCGCCGTGGTTGAGCGCGTCGATGCCCTGGACGGCGGCAGCGAGCGCCTGGACCGTCGTCAGGCAGGGCACGGACCGGGCCACGGCCGCGGTGCGGATCTCGTAGCCGTCGAGCCTGCCGCCCGTCCCGTACGGCGTGTTGACGATGAGGTCGACCTCGCCGTCGTGGATGAGCTGGACGATGGTCTTCTCGCCGTTCGGGCCCTCGCCCTCGGACTGCTTGCGCACGACCTTGGCGTTGATGCCGTTGCGCTTGAGCACCTCGGCCGTACCGGAGGTGGCCATCAGCTCGAAGCCGTGGGCGACCAGTTCGCGGGCCGGGAAGATCATCGAGCGCTTGTCGCGGTTGGCGACGGAGATGAACGCGCGTCCCTTGGTGGGCAGCGGACCGTACGCCCCGGCCTGCGACTTGGCGTACGCCGTGCCGAACACCGAGTCGATGCCCATGACTTCGCCGGTCGAGCGCATCTCCGGGCCGAGGACCGTGTCGACGCCGCGGCCGTGGATGTCGCGGAAGCGCGACCACGGCATGACGGCCTCCTTGACGGAGATCGGCGCGTCGAGCGGCAGGGTGCCGCCGTCGCCGTTCTTCGGCAGCAGGCCCTCCTCGCGGAGCTCGGCGATCGTCGCGCCCAGGGAGATCCGGGCGGCGGCCTTGGCGAGCGGGACCGCGGTCGCCTTCGAGGTGAAGGGGACGGTGCGGGAGGCACGCGGGTTGGCTTCCAGGACGTACAGGATGTCGCCGGAGAGCGCGAACTGGATGTTGATCAGGCCGCGTACGCCGACGCCCTTGGCGATGCCCTCGGTGGAGGCGCGCAGCCGCTTGATGTCGTAGCCGCCGAGGGTGATCGGGGGCAGTGCGCAGGCGGAGTCGCCGGAGTGGATACCGGCCTCCTCGATGTGTTCCATGACGCCGCCGAGGTAGAGCTCGGTGCCGTCGTAGAGCGCGTCGACGTCGATCTCGATCGCGTCGTCGAGGAAGCGGTCGACCAGGACCGGCCGGGTGGGGCTGATCTCGGTGGACTCCGCGATGTACGAGGAGAGGCGGGTCTCGTCGTACACGATCTCCATGCCACGGCCGCCGAGCACGTACGACGGGCGTACGAGGACGGGGTAGCCGATCTCGTCGGCGATGGCCTTGGCCTCGGAGAAGGTGGTGGCGGTGCCGTGCTTCGGGGCGGGCAGACCGGCCTCGGCCAGTACGCGGCCGAAGGCGCCACGGTCCTCGGCGGCGTGGATCGCCTCCGGGGACGTGCCGACGACGGGCACGCCGTTGTCCTTGAGCGCCTGCGACAGACCCAGCGGGGTCTGGCCGCCGAGCTGGACGATGACACCGGCGATCGGGCCCGCGAGGGACTCGGCGTGCACGATCTCCAGCACGTCTTCGAGCGTCAGCGGCTCGAAGTACAGGCGGTCGGAGGTGTCGTAGTCGGTGGAGACGGTCTCCGGGTTGCAGTTGACCATCACGGTCTCGTAGCCCGCCTCGCTCAGCGCGAAGGAGGCGTGGACGCAGGAGTAGTCGAACTCGATGCCCTGGCCGATGCGGTTGGGGCCCGAGCCCAGGATGATCACCGCGGGCTTGGTGCGGGGCGCGACCTCGCTCTCCTCGTCGTAACTGGAGTAGAAGTACGGCGTGTTCGCGGCGAACTCGGCGGCGCAGGTGTCGACCGTCTTGTAGACCGGGCGGATACCGAGCGCGTGCCGGACCTCGCGTACGACGTCCTCGCGCAGGCCGCGGATCTCACCGATCTGGGCGTCGGAGAAGCCGTGCCGCTTGGCCTCGGCGATCAGGTCGGTGTCGAGCCGCTCGGCGGCGGCCAGCTCGTCCGCGATCTCCTTGATCAGGAAGAGCTGGTCGACGAACCAGGGGTCGATCTTCGTGGAGTCGAAGACCTCTTCCTGGGTGGCACCGGCGCGGATCGCCTGCATGACGGTGTTGATCCGGCCGTCGGTCGGGCGGACCGCCTCGGCCAGCAGCTCGGCCTTGTCGCCGGGCTCGCCGACGAAGGTGAACTGCGAGCCCTTCTTCTCCAGGGAGCGCAGGGCCTTCTGCAGCGCCTCGGTGAAGTTCCGGCCGATCGCCATGGCCTCGCCCACCGACTTCATGGTGGTGGTGAGGGTGGAGTCGGCGGAGGGGAACTTCTCGAAGGCGAAGCGCGGGGCCTTCACGACGACGTAGTCGAGCGTCGGCTCGAAGGAGGCCGGCGTCTTCTCGGTGATGTCGTTGGGGATCTCGTCGAGCGTGTAGCCGACGGCCAGCTTCGCGGCGATCTTGGCGATCGGGAAGCCGGTGGCCTTCGACGCGAGCGCCGATGAGCGGGAGACACGCGGGTTCATCTCGATCACGATGACCCGGCCGTCGACCGGGTCGATGGCGAACTGGATGTTGCAGCCGCCGGTGTCGACGCCGACCTCGCGGATGATCGCGATGCCGATGTCGCGCAGCCGCTGGTACTCGCGGTCGGTGAGCGTCATCGACGGGGCGACGGTGATCGAGTCACCCGTGTGGACGCCCATCGGGTCGAAGTTCTCGATGGAGCAGACGACCACGACGTTGTCGTTCTTGTCGCGCATCAGCTCAAGCTCGTACTCCTTCCAGCCGAGGATGGACTCCTCCAGGAGCACCTCGGTGGTCGGGGAGAGCGTGAGGCCCTGTCCGGCGATGCGGCGCAGCTCCTCCTCGTCGTGCGCGAAGCCGGAGCCGGCGCCGCCCATCGTGAAGGAGGGGCGGACGACGACGGGGTAGCCGCCGAGCGTGTCGACGCCCTTGATGATGTCGTCCATCGTGTGGCAGATGACCGAGCGGGCGGACTCGCCGTACCCGATCTTCGCCTTGACGGCCTCGACGACGCCCTTGAAGAGGTCGCGGTCCTCGCCCTTGTTGATCGCCTCGACGTTGGCGCCGATCAGCTCGACGCCGTACTTCTCCAGGACACCGTTCTCGTGCATGGAGATCGCGGTGTTGAGCGCGGTCTGGCCGCCCAGCGTCGGGAGCAGCGCGTCGGGGCGCTCCTTGGCGATGATCTTCTCGACGAACTCGGGGGTGATCGGCTCGACGTACGTGGCGTCGGCGATCTCCGGGTCGGTCATGATCGTCGCCGGGTTGGAGTTCACCAGGATGACGCGCAGGCCCTCGGCCTTCAGGACGCGGCAGGCCTGGGTGCCGGAGTAGTCGAACTCGGCGGCCTGACCGATGACGATCGGACCGGAGCCGATGACCAGGACGGACTGGATATCGGAGCGCTTAGGCACGCTGGCCCTCCATCAGGGAAACGAAACGGTCGAAGAGGTACGCGGCGTCGTGCGGGCCCGCGGCGGCTTCGGGGTGGTACTGGACACTGAACGCGGGCTGGTCGAGGAGCTGGAGGCCCTCGACGACCTGGTCGTTCAGGCAGACGTGGGAGACCTCGGCGCGGCCGAACGGCGTATCGGACACCTTGTCGAGCGGGGCGTCGACGGCGAAGCCGTGGTTGTGCGCGGTGACCTCGACCTTGCTGGTCGTGCGGTCCTGCACGGGCTGGTTGATCCCGCGGTGGCCGTACTTCAGCTTGTACGTGCCGAAGCCGAGGGCGCGGCCGAGGATCTGGTTGCCGAAGCAGATACCGAAGAGCGGGGTCTTCCGCGCCAGAACGGCCTTGACGACGGTGAGGTCGACGGTCGAGGGGTCGCCGGGCCCGTTGGACAGGAAGAACCCGTCGGGGTTCACGGCGTAGACGTCCTCGACAGTCGCCGTCGCGGGCAGCACGTGCACCTCGATACCGCGCTCGGCCATCCGGTGCGGCGTCATGCCCTTGATGCCCAGGTCCAGGGCGGCGACGGTGAACTTCTTCTCGCCGATCGCGGGGACGACGTACGCCTCCGATGTGGTCACCTGGTCCGACAGGCTCGCGCCCGTCATCTCGGGGGCCTGGCGCACCTTGGCGAGCAGCATGCCCTCGTCGGCGATCGCGTTGCCGGAGAAGATGCCGACGCGCATCGCGCCGCGCTCGCGCAGGTGGCGGGTGAGGGCGCGGGTGTCGATGCCGCTGATGCCGACGACGCCCTGGCTCACGAGCTCCTCGTCCAGCGAGCGCCGGGAGCGCCAGTTGGAGGGCACCCGGGCGGGGTCGCGTACGACGTAACCGGCGACCCAGATCCGCTTCGACTCGGGGTCCTCGTCGTTCACACCGGTGTTGCCGACGTGCGGGGCGGTCATCACGACGACCTGGCGGTGGTACGAGGGGTCGGTCAGCGTCTCCTGGTAGCCGGTCATGCCGGTGGAGAACACCGCCTCGCCGAAGGTCTCCCCCACGGCCCCGTAGGCACGGCCGCGGAAGGAGCGGCCGTCCTCCAGGACGAGTACGGCGGGAGCTTTGGCGGCTCCCCGGGTGGAGATCGTCATCGTGCGGTGCCTTCCGTAGTGCGGTTCAGATGGTTGATGGCGTCGACCCAGGCGGCGTGTTCGGCCGCGTGGTCGGAGCGGAAGCCGGAGTCGATCAGCTTGTCGCCGTGCGCCCAGGTGATGACCAGCAGGCCGCCCTCGGGGAGGACCTTGCCGGCGAGCGCCTTGTCGAGCCGGGCCTCGCGCAGTGCGTCGGCCGGTACGAAGAAGTCGGCTGCCCCGGGGCGTACGACATCGAGGCCCTGCCCGGTGAGCGTCAGCTCGACCCGGCTGCGGGTTCCCAGTCCGTGGGCGACGATCCGGTCGAGCCACTGCCCGGCGGTCGTCGAGGCGTGGTAGCGCCCGGAGAGCGTGAGCAGCTTCTCACCGTCCGCGAATCCCTCGGGGGTGGCGGGCAGCTCGGGCAGGTCGGACTGGAGCTGTCCCCGCCACTTCCATCCCTGGCGCATCAGCCAGTAGACGAGGGCGATGAAGACGGCCAGTCCGACGACCCAGCTGATCCGGGCGGACCAGTCGGTCACCTCGGCCGACTTCTGTTCGGCGGCCAGCAGGTACAGGGGGGTCAGTGTTGTCACGCGAGCTTCCCGTCGACGACCGTGGCACGGCCCCGCAGGAAGGTGTGGGTCACTCGGCCCGGCAGCTCGCGACCCTCGTACGGAGTGTTGCGGCTGCGGGACGCGAAGCCCGCGGGGTCCACGAGTCCACGGTATGCCGGATCGACGAGGGTCAGGTTGGCGGGCTCGCCTGCCGAGACGGGGCGGCCGTGGCCGTCGAGCCGGCCGATCGCCGCCGGGCGGAACGACATGCGGTCGGCGACGCCGGCCCAGTCGATGAGGCCGGTGTCGACCATCGTCTGCTGGACGACGGAGAGCGCGGTCTCCAGGCCCACCATGCCCATGGCCGCCGCGGCCCACTCGCAGTCCTTGTCCTCGTGCGGGTGCGGGGCGTGGTCGGTGGCGACGCAGTCGATGGTGCCGTCGGCCAGCGCCTCGCGCAGGGCCATCACGTCGGCCTCGGTGCGCAGCGGCGGGTTCACCTTGTAGACCGGGTTGTACGACCGTACGAGTTCGTCGGTGAGGAGCAAGTGGTGCGGGGTGACCTCGGCGGTGACGTTCCAGCCCTTGGACTTGGCCCAGCGGACGATCTCGACGGAGCCGGCGGTCGACAGGTGGCAGATGTGCACCCGGGAGCCGACGTGGGCGGCGAGGAGGACGTCGCGGGCGATGATCGACTCCTCGGCCACGGCGGGCCAGCCGCCGAGACCCAGCTCGGCGGAGACGATGCCCTCGTTCATCTGGGCGCCCTCGGTGAGGCGCGGCTCCTGGGCGTGCTGGGCGACGACCCCGTCGAACGCCTTCACGTACTCCAGCGCGCGCCGCATGATCACGGCGTCGTCGACGCACTTGCCGTCGTCGGAGAAGACCTTCACTCCGGCGGCGGAGTCGTGCATCGCGCCGAGCTCGGCGAGCTGCTTGCCCTCCAGGCCGACGGTGACGGCGCCGATGGGCTGCACGTCGCAGTAGCCGGACTCCTTGCCGAGCCGCCAGACCTGCTCGACGACTCCCGCGGTGTCGGCGACCGGGAAGGTGTTGGCCATGGCGTGCACGGCGGTGAAGCCGCCTACCGCCGCGGCCTTGGTGCCGGTGAGGACGGTCTCGGAGTCCTCGCGGCCGGGCTCACGCAGATGGGTGTGCAGGTCGACGAGTCCGGGCAGCAGGACCTGGCCCGCCGCCTCGACGACGGTGGCGTCGCCGGCCTCGATGTCCGTGCCCACCCGCTCGATGGTCTCGCCGTCGATCAGGACGTCCTGCGGCTCGCCACCGAGGATCTTCGCGCCGCGGATCAGGATCTTGCTCATGGTTACTTGTTCTCCTCGGTACGGGCGGGGGTGGCGGGCGCCGGGGCGGCGGACTCGTTGCCACCGAGCAGCAGGTAGAGCACGGCCATGCGGATGGAGACTCCGTTGGCGACCTGCTCGACGACCGTGCAGCGGTCGGAGTCGGCCACGTCGGCGGTGATCTCCATGCCGCGGACCATCGGCCCGGGGTGCATGACGATGGCGTGCTCGGGCATCTTGGCCATGCGCGAGCCGTCCAGGCCGTAGCGCCGTGAGTACTCGCGCTCGGTCGGGAAGTAGGCGGCGTTCATCCGTTCACGCTGCACACGAAGCATCATCACCGCGTCCGACTTCGGCAGCACCTCGTCGAGGCTGTAGCTGACGTCGCAGGGCCACGCCTCCACGCCCACCGGGACGAGGGTCGGCGGGGCCACCAGGGTGACGTGGGCGCCGAGCGTGGTCAGCAGGTGGACGTTGGAGCGTGCCACCCGGCTGTGCAGGATGTCGCCGACGATCGTGATGCGGCGCCCGTCGAGGTCCTTGCCGAGACCGGCGTCGGCCCCGACCAGCCTTCGGCGCATCGTGAAGGCGTCCAGCAGGGCCTGGGTGGGGTGCTCGTGGGTGCCGTCACCCGCGTTGACCACGGCTCCGTCGATCCAGCCGGAGGTGGCGAGGCGGTACGGGGCACCCGATGCGCCGTGCCGGATGACGACGGCGTCCGCGCCCATCGCCTCCAGGGTCAGGGCGGTGTCCTTGAGCGACTCGCCCTTGGAGACGGACGAGCCCTTCGCGGAGAAGTTGATGACATCGGCGGAGAGGCGCTTGGCGGCGGCCTCGAAGGAGATGCGGGTACGCGTCGAGTCCTCGAAGAAGAGGTTGACGACCGTACGCCCGCGCAGGGTGGGGAGCTTCTTGATCGGCCGGTCCGCGACCCGGGCCATCTCCTCGGCTGTTTCGAGGATCAGGACGGCGTCGTCGCGGGTGAGGTCGGCGGCCGAGATGAGGTGACGCTTCATCTGGGGGTTCTCCGGGTTGCTGGAGGGAGGATTCGGGCACGCGGGCGTGCGGAAGCTGCTGTACGGCCTGACTGGCGGCGTACGGGCCGGGCAGCTACTGCTCGACCGCCGGGGCCGTCTGCTGGACACCGAGCAGCACGGCGTCGCGGCCGTCCTCCTCGGCGAGCTGGACCTTGACCGTCTCCCGCAGCGACGTCGGGAGGTTCTTGCCGACGTAGTCGGCTCGGATGGGGAGTTCGCGGTGACCGCGGTCGACGAGGACCGCGAGCTGCACGGCGCGGGGGCGGCCGATGTCGCCGAGCGCGTCGAGTGCGGCGCGGATCGTACGGCCGGAGAAGAGCACGTCGTCGACGAGGACGACGAGCCGGCCCTCGATGCCCTCACCGGGGATCTCGGTACGGGCCAGGGCGCGCGCGGGGCGCATCCTCAGGTCGTCGCGGTACATCGTGATGTCGAGCGATCCGACCGGCATCTTCCGGCCGGTGATCTCTTCGAGCTTGTCGGCGAGCCGACGGGCGAGGAACACGCCTCGTGTCGGGATGCCGAGCAGCACCACGTCGTCGGCGCCCTTGGCGCGTTCGACGATCTCGTGGGCGATCCGGGTCAGTACCCGGGCGATGTCGGGAGCCTCGAGAACGGGGCGTGCCGCATTGCCGGTGGCGTCATGCTGTGCGTCCATAAGAAACGGACCTCCTTCTCCGCCTCACTGGACGGACGTTAAAGGACGTCGAAATTGCGTCATCTACGTTACCAGGGCTTGTACGGGCCTCTGGCCGCACCCCCGGGAGGTACCGGTCCGGACCATTCAGCTTGACGCATCCAAGTAACGCTGCGTAACCTCACAGTGAGTTACCAGCCACGCGGCGGAGCCGCAAACTGTTCCAGCGTCCGGGGAGCCTTATGTCCAGCGAATACGCAAAACAGCTCGGGGCCAAGCTCCGCGCCATCCGCACCCAGCAGGGCCTCTCCCTCCATGGCGTGGAAGAGAAGTCCCAGGGCCGCTGGAAGGCCGTCGTGGTCGGTTCGTACGAGCGCGGCGACCGCGCCGTGACCGTCCAGCGCCTCGCCGAGCTGGCAGATTTCTACGGGGTCCCGGTGCAGGAGCTGCTGCCCGGTACGACGCCGGGCGGGGCCGCCGAGCCGCCGCCGAAGCTCGTTCTGGACCTGGAGCGCCTCGCCCACGTCCCGCCGGAGAAGGCCGGACCGCTGCAGCGCTACGCCGCGACGATCCAGAGCCAGCGTGGTGACTACAACGGCAAGGTGCTGTCGATCCGCCAGGACGACCTGCGCACGCTGGCCGTGATCTACGACCAGTCGCCGTCCGTGCTCACGGAGCAGCTGATCAGCTGGGGCGTGCTGGACGCGGACGCACGTCGCGCGGTCCACGACGAGGGCTGACACCGCCGCAGAAGAAACGTACCGCCGGGTTGGCGGGGCCCCTGACGGGCGCCCCGCCGGCCCGGCGTTTTCGTATGCCCGGCCCCGGCTGCGGTACGCCGAAGGGCCCACGGTCGCTTCGACCGTGGGCCCTTCGTGGCGAAACGCCGCCGGAGGCTACTGCTCCCGGCGCAGGTTCGGCTTGAGGTCCTTGAAGCGGGCCAGCAGCCCGTTCACGAACGACGGGGAGTCATCGGTGGAGAACTCCTTGGCGAGCTGGACCGCTTCGTCGATCACGACGGCGTCCGGCGTCTCGTCCATCCAGATCAGCTCATACGCACCGAGCCGCAGAATGCTCCGGTCGACGACCGGCATGCGGTCGATCTCCCAGTCCACGGCGTAGGTGACGATGAGGTCGTCGATGCGGTCCGCGTACTGCGCGTACCCCTCGACGAGCTCCATCGTGAATTCGCCGACCGGCGGCTGTCGGTCGTCGGTCCGCGAGAGCCGCACCCAGTCCGCGAGGACCGTCGTCACGGACTCACCGCGCTGGTCGGCCTCGAAGAGGATCTGGAAGGCGCGCTTGCGGGCCTTGTTCCGGGCAGCCACGGTTAGCTGTTCACCCGGCCGAGGTAGTCGCCCGTACGGGTGTCGACCTTGATCTTCTCGCCGGTGGTGATGAAGAGCGGAACACCGATCTCGTAACCGGTCTCCAGGGTGGCGGGCTTGCTGCCACCGGTGGAGCGGTCGCCCTGGACACCCGGGTCGGTGTGCTGGATGGTCAGCTCGACGGCGGCGGGCAGCTCGACGTAGAGCACCTCGCCCTCGTGCTGGGCCACGGAGGCCGTGAACCCCTCGATGAGGAAGTTGGCGGCGTTGCCGACAGCCTTGCGGTCGACCATCAGCTGGTCGTACGTGTTCATGTCCATGAAGACGAAGTACTCGCCGTCCATGTACGAGAACTGCATGTCGCGGCGGTCAATGGTGGCCGTCTCGACCTTCACGCCGGCGTTGAACGTCTTGTCGACGACCTTGCCGGAGAGCACGTTCTTGAGCTTGGTGCGCACGAAGGCCGGGCCCTTGCCGGGCTTGACGTGCTGGAACTCGACGACGGACCAGAGCTGGCCTCCGTCGAGCTTGAGCACCAGGCCGTTCTTGAGGTCGTTCGTGGAAGCCACGGTTGCGGAATCTCCTGGACTGAAGCTGGTGGACGACAAAGGATGCGCGCTAGAGCGCGAGCAGCTCCTTGGTCGTAATGGTGAGTAGCTCGGGTCCGCCGTCCGCCTCTGGGCGCACGACGAGCGTGTCATCGATCCGGACACCGCCCCGGCCCGGGAGGTGGACCCCCGGTTCGACGGTGACCGGCACACAAGCGTCCAGTTTACCCATGGCTGTAGGTGCCAGCTGCGGGTCCTCGTCGATTTCGAGCCCGACGCCGTGCCCGGTCCAGGGTGCGAGGCCCTCACCGTAGCCCGCGGAGTCCAGCAGATGACGGGCAGCGTGGTCCACGTCGCGGTAGGCGGCGCCGGGCAGAAGAGCCTCCCGCCCGGCCCGCTGAGCGGCGAAAACAAGGTCGTAGAGCTCGATCTGCCAGTCCGCGGGAGTCGTCCCGATCACGAACGTACGGCCGATCTCGCACCGGTAGCCGCGATAGTTGGCGCCGAGGCAGACGGAGAGGAAATCGCCTTCCTCCACCCGTCGGTCCGAGGGCCTGTGACGGCCCTGTCCCGAATTCGGCCCGGTGGCGACGGACGTCGCGAAGGCCGGGCCGTCGGCGCCGTGGTCCACGAGGCGGCGTTCCAGCTCCAGTGCGAGGTGACGCTCGGTACGGCCCACCAGGATCGATTCGAGGAGCTCGCCGAGGGCCTGGTCGGTGATCTCGGCGGCGATCCGCAGACAGGCGATCTCCTCCTCGTCCTTGACGATCCGGAGCTGTTCCACGCTGGAGCCGAGATCGGCCAGCCGCAGCCGGGGAGCGACGGAGCCCATGGCACGGTGGCGGGCGACCGTCAGATCGTGTTCCTCCACCGCGAGCGATTCCGCGCCCAGGGAGGTGGCCAGATCGGCGGCGGCGACCACCGGGTCGCCGTCGGGCACCGGCAGCACGGTCTGCCGCAGCGCCTCGTCGGGGCGGCCCTCGGCGGGATCGCCGGTGGGGGCGCGGGGGCAGAGCAGGACGTCCTCGGTGGGTCCGAGCAGCAGGACGGCCCCGAGGGGGGCTCCTCCGGCGAGATAGCGGACGTTGGCGGGGCGGGAGACCAGGGCGGCCACGGATCCCGCGGCGGCGCACCGGTCGCGGAGCAGGCCACGGCGGACGGCGTACACCTCTGACATGTTCCGAGCCTACGAGCGGGGGCCCGGGACCGCCCGGCCAGCGCATCCGACCGGGGGGACCGCCGGCGTACTACCAGGCCGGCGGGCTGGCTATGGAGCGGGCGAGGACGTCGTCCAGGACCCGGGCCGTCGTTTCCACGTCGTAACTGGAGTTGTCGATGATGGGCAGCCCCGAGCCGTACCAGCCGGCCATGCGGCCGTGGATGCGGGCCACTTCCTCGTCGGACAGCCGCCGGTTCCCGCTGCGGGCCGCGTTGCGCTCCAGCACGACCTCCAGGCCGGGCAGGAGCACGACGGGCAGGAGTCCGGGGCCGACGTGGCGCTTCCAGCCGCCGAGGCCGACGACGGGCCGGTCGGGGAAGACCGCGTCGTCGAGGATGCAGGAGATGCCGTTGGCCAGGAAGTTACGGGCGGCGAAGCCGCAGGTGCGACGGGCCAGGCGGTACTGGGCCTCGGAGTGGTCGTTCCACCCGGCCTGCGGGTCGGCGAAGCCGGCGCAGACCCATTCGCGGACGTCATCGAGGGAGACATGTGCGGTGGGGACCTGGCGGCGGGCGGCCCAGAGTCTGGCCACGGTGGTCTTCCCGGCACCTGCCGGGCCGATCAGGAGCACGGCGAGCGTCGCCGTACCGGTGCCGGGCTCTGCGGGCGGCGCGGGCAGCGGCACGGGGCCGCCCGGGGGCAGCTGTACATGCCCGGTGGTCTCGCGCGAGGGCGGTACGGGGGCGTGGCGGGGCGCGGGGCCGGTCCAGCCCTGCCCGGGGGGCGGGGGTGGTATCGGCGGCGGGCCGGGGTGGCCAGGAGGGCCGGGGTGCTGGGCCTGGTGCGGCCGGCCGGCAGGTCCGTTTCCGGGTCCTTGGGGCGGCGGCAGCGGGGCCCCCACTGCGTGCTGCATCCGGTGCCACTCCGTCTCGTACAGGCAACTGGCGCTGGTGGAACGGCAACCGTACCGTCCCCGGCCGCCGTGAGGTGAACGGACGGGGACGGTACGGAGTGCCCCGTCGGCCGGGGTGGCCGACGGATCAGACGTCGAGTTCGTCGGCGAGGGCCCGCAGGGCGAGGCGGTAGGAGCCGATACCGAATCCGGCCACGGTCCCGGTGGCCACGGGCGCGACCACCGATGTGTGGCGGAATTCCTCCCGTGCGTACGGATTCGAGATGTGCACCTCGATCAGCGGGGCGGTCCGCTGGGCGGCGGCGTCCCGCATTCCGTACGAGTAGTGCGTGAACGCACCCGGGTTGAGAACGACCGGAATTGAACCGTCCGCGGCGTCGTGGAGCCAGCGGATCATCTGGCCCTCGTCGTTGGTCTCGCGTACGTCGACGTCGAAGCCGAGCTCCTTGCCCAGCGTCTGGCAGGTCTCGATGAGTCCGGCGTAGGAGGTCGCGCCGTACACATCGGGTTCGCGTGAACCGAGGCGGCCGAGGTTCGGCCCGTTGAGCACGAGGACCTTCCGGGTCACGCGGAGACCTCCCCGTAGGCGGCGAGCAGGATGGCCGGGTCGGGGCCTTCGAGGACGGTGGGCTTGCCCAGGCCGTCGAGGACGATGAAGCGCAGGAGGTCGCCGCGGGACTTCTTGTCGACCTTCATGTTCTCCAGCAGCTTGGGCCACTGGTCGCCGCGGTAGGTGAGCGGCAGCCCGACGGACTCCAGGACGGCGCGGTGCCGGTCGGCGGTCGCGTCGTCGAGCCGGCCGGCGAGCCTGCCCAGTTCGGCGGCGAAGACCATGCCGATCGAGACGGCCGCGCCGTGGCGCCACTTGTAGCGCTCGTTCTTCTCGATGGCGTGCGCCAGGGTGTGCCCGTAGTTGAGGATCTCCCGGAGTCCGGACTCCTTGAGGTCGCTGGAGACGACCTCCGCCTTGACCCGGATGGACCGCTCGATCAGCTCGGCGGTGTGCTGTCCCGTCGGCGTACGGGCGCCTTCGGGATCGGCCTCGATGAGGTCGAGGATGGCCGGGTCGGCGATGAAGCCGGCCTTGATGATCTCGGCCATGCCGGAGACGTAGTCGTTGACCGGCAGCGAGTCGAGGGCGGCGAGGTCGCAGAGCACGCCGGCGGGCGGGTGGAAGGCGCCCACGAGGTTCTTGCCCTCGGCCGTGTTGATGCCGGTCTTCCCGCCGACCGCGGCGTCGACCATGCCGAGCACGGTGGTGGGTACGGCGATCCAGCGGACGCCGCGCAGCCAGCTGGCCGCGACGAATCCCGCCACGTCGGTGGTGGCGCCGCCACCGATGCCGACGATGACATCGGTGCGGGTGAAGCCGGTCTGGCCGAGCGCCTTCCAGCAGTACGCCGCGACCTCGACGGTCTTGGCCTCCTCGGCGTTCGGCAGCTGGATGGCGATGGCCTCGTAGCCCTGGGACGCGAGGTCCTCCCGGACCGCCTCACCGGTCTCGGCGAGTGCCTCGGGGTGCAGGACGGCGACCCGCTTCGCGCGGTTGCCGATGAGGGTGGGCAGCTCACCGAGGAGCTGCCGGCCGACCAGTACCTCGTACGGGTCGGTGCCCGCGGTGCCCGCGACCTGGATGCGAGTGGGTCCCTGCTCCGTCATGAGTGTGCTCTCCGGCAGTTCCAGTGCGTCGAGGATCGCCTGGGCGACCTCGTCGGGGGTGCGGTCGTCGGTGGCGACGGTCGTGCCTGCCACCTCGGCGTAGAGGTGACGGCGGGCTTCCATCAGCTCGCGCCACTGCCGGCGCGGGTTGACGGCGAGCAGCGGCCTGGCCGTGTTGAGGCCAACGCGCTTGACCGCCTCGTCGACGTCCATCGAGAGGTAGACGACGGTGTGGCCGGCGAGCAGCTCGCGGGTCGTGGCGTCGAGGACGGCGCCGCCGCCGAGGGAGAGGACACCGGTGTGTCCCTCCACCGCGGCCCGTACGGCCTGCCGCTCCAGGGCGCGGAAGTGGTCCTCGCCCTCGTCGTAGAAGATCTCCGGGATCGGCTTGCCCGCCGTGGCCACGACGTCCGCGTCGGTGTCCCGGTAGGCGGTGCCGAGCCGTTCGGCGAGCAGTTCACCGACCGTGGACTTCCCGACGCCCATGGGCCCGACGAGGACGACCAGAGGGCGGCTCATCGGATCTGGAGGTTGTCGAGGTACGACTGCACGTTGCGGTGGGTCTCGGGCACGCTGTCGCCGCCGAACTTCTCCGCGACCGCGTCGGCCAGGACCAGGGCGACCATCGCCTCGGCGACGATGCCCGCGGCCGGAACGGCACAGACATCGGAGCGCTGGTGGTGGGCCTTGGCGGGCTCACCGGTGACGACGTCGACGGTGCCGAGCGCGCGGGGCACGGTGGCGATGGGCTTCATCGCGGCGCGGACCCGCAGCAGTTCACCGGTGGTCAGACCGCCCTCGGTGCCGCCGGCGCGCCCGGAGGCGCGCTTGAGGCCGTCCTCGGTGACCAGGATCTCGTCGTGCGCCTGGGAACCGGGCACGCGTGCCAGGTCGAAACCGTCACCGACCTCGACGCCCTTGATGGCCTGAATGCCCATCAGGGCGGCGGCGAGACGGGCGTCCAGACGGCGGTCCCAGTGCACGTGCGAACCGAGGCCGACCGGCACTCCGTACGCCAGCACCTCGACGACTCCGCCGAGCGTGTCGCCGTCCTTGTGAGCCTGGTCGATCTCGGCGACCATCGCCTTCGAAGCGTCGGCGTCCAGGCAGCGCACCGGGTCGGCGTCGAGCTTCTCGACATCGGCGGGCGTGGGGTAGACGCCGTACGGCGCCTTCGCGGCGGCCAGCTCCACGACGTGGCTGACGATCTCGATGCCCGCGGTCTCCTTGAGGTACGACCGGGCGACGGCGCCGAGCGCGACGCGGGCCGCGGTCTCCCGGGCGCTGGCGCGCTCCAGGATCGGCCGGGCCTCGTCGAAGCCGTACTTCTGCATCCCCGCGAGGTCGGCGTGGCCGGGGCGGGGGCGGGTCAGCGGGGCGTTACGGGCCAGCTTGGCCAGCTCGTCGGGGTCCACCGGGTCGGCCGACATGACCTGTTCCCACTTGGGCCACTCGGTATTGCCGACCATGACGGCGACGGGCGATCCCATGGTGAGACCGTGCCGGACACCACCCAGGAAGGTGACCTCGTCCTTCTCGAACTTCATCCGCGCACCGCGGCCGTAACCGAGCCGCCGCCGGGCGAGCGCGTCCGCCACCATCTCCGTGGTGATCGGCACGCCGGCGGGAAGACCCTCCAGCGTCGCCACGAGTGCGGGGCCGTGCGACTCCCCCGCGGTCAGCCAGCGCAACCTGCTCAACGGTGCTCCTCATGCTCGCGCCTGAAAATCCAACGGCGCGACCGGGTGCGCGGCCCTGGCCCGCCGCCTCCGATCCTCCCACGACCGGGGGTGCGAACCGGCCGCCGGTCCAGCAGACGGACGGCGCGGCTGCCCCGGCCGGGGGCATCAGCGGGCCGCGAGCGCCTGTTCTCCCGCGTGCCGCATGGCGGCGAGGGGGGCCGGAGCGCGGCCGGTCATCTGCTCGACCTGCAGGACCGCCTGGTGTACGAGGAGGTCGAGACCTCCGACGACTGATCCCTCGCGGGCCGACCATGCTGCTGCGAGCGCGGTCGGCCAGGGCTCGTACAACACGTCGAACAGCGTGCCGGGAGCCTCGGGTACGGCTGCGGCGAGCGCGTCCGTGGTCCCGGCGGGCGTGGTGGCGACGACCAGCGGGGCGTGCAGGGCCTGCGCCCCGTCCGACCAGTCGGCGATCCGTACGTCGACGGCGAGGCGCTCGCCCCAGGCGCGCATCTCGTCGCCGCGTTCCCGGCTGCGTACATATGCCGTGACCGGTCCGGTGCAGATTTCGGCGAGGGCGGCGAGCGCGGAGGAGGCGGTGGCTCCGGCGCCGAGGACGGCGGCCGACTCCACCTTTTCCACGCCGCGTTCGCGCAGTGCCGCGATCATGCCGGGGATGTCGGTGTTGTCGCCGACGCGTCGGCCGTCCTCGGTGAGGACCACGGTGTTGACCGCTTCGACCGAGGCCGCGGTCGCGCTGATCTCGTCCAGCAGGGGGATGATCGCGCGCTTGAGCGGCATGGTCAGCGACAGCCCCGCCCAGGAGCGGTCCAGCCCCTCGACGAATCCGGGAAGCGCGGCCTCGTCCACCTCGAAGCGGTCGTACGACCAGTCGTCGAGGCCGAGTTCCGCGTAGGCGGCGCGGTGGAGGACCGGGGAGAGCGAGTGGGCGATGGGCGAGCCGAGGACGGCGGCCCGACGGTTGGTGCTCACTGCTTGGCCTTCTCGTCCTCGTACTTCTGCCGGTTGCGCTCGTGCTCCTCGTTCGTCACGGCGAAGACGGTCTTGTCCTCGGTCACGGAGACGAAGTAGTACCAGGGACCGGAGGCCGGGTTCATCGCCGAGTGCAGAGCGTCCGCGCCGGGGTTGCTGATCGGACCGGCGGGAAGCCCCTGGATCTTGTACGTGTTGTAGGGGTCGTCGATCTTCCGGAGACCATCCACGGGGCCGAGATCCAGTGTGCTCTGACCCTTGATGTAATTGACCGTGGAGTCGAATTCGAGCCTGCCGACCGTTTCCGTATTGCCGGGCTTGAGGCGGTTGTATACGACCCGTGCGACCTTGTCGAAGTCGTGCTTGTACTTGCCCTCGACCTGCACGAGGCTCGCGACCGTGATGAGCTGCCAAGGATTCTTGAGACCCAGCTTGGTCGCCTTCTCCTCGACCTCGGCCTTCTCGTACTCCTCATTGGCCCGGGCGACCATGCGCTTCAGGGCGTCCTCGGGCTTCGACCCCTTGGAAACCGGATAGGCGGCCGGGTAGAGGAACCCTTCCAGCGGGTCCTTGACCTCGGGATTGTCCTCGGCCCAGTCCGGCAGCCCCAGGCTCTCCGCATTCGTCTCGGCAATCTTGGCGGTGCTGCCCTTTTTGAGCCCGAGGCGTTCGTCGATCTTGGCGTAGACCTTGACGTTCTTCGTTCCCTCGGGAATCACGAGGGCATTCTGGCTCTTCGGGTCCAGCATCAGCTTCACGGCACTGTCCGCCGACATCTCCTCCTTGAGGAGATACACGCCGGCCTGAATGAATTTGCCCCGCGGATTGGCATTCTGTGCCGATGTGAAGGCCCCGATGGATTTGACGACGCCCTTCTGCTTCAGAATGTCCGCGATCTCGTTGCCGAGCGCACCCTTGGGAATCTCCACCTCGACGGTGCCGCTGCCTTCGCCCGCGTAATCAGGCGCCTCGCCGAACTGTTCCTTGTAGTACGAGTAGCCCATATAGGCGGCTCCGCCGAGGCCACCGACCAGGACCACCGATACGACCAGGCAGGCGCAGCCGCTGCGGCTCTTCTTCTTGCCCTTGCCCCGGCGTTCGCCTCCGCCGCGTCCCCCGCGGCGCGATGAGCGGGAGTCGTCCTCGTACTCGTCGTCGTACTCGTCGTCCCGGGCGTCACGGCCGACCGGCTCGTCGGAGCCCGTGAAGAAGGGGTGCGTCTCTTCCTGGGGTACGTCCGGATTCCAGTCCGGTGTCTGCTGTTCCGGCACGGCCTCGCGGCGGCCGGGGGGCTGCGGTGGCGGGTAGGCCTCCGGCGTCCCGTAGTAGTCCTGCTGTCCGCCGTAGCCGCCCGGCTGCTGCCCGTACGGGTCCTGGGGCTGCCCGCCGTACGGCATGGCCGCCTGCTGGCCGGTGTCCCAGCCGCCGTTGTACTGGGGCTGCTGGGGCGGCTGCTGGGCATACGGGTCTTGCGGGGTGCCGTACTGCTGCTGTGGCGGGTACGGCTGCTGCGGCTGCTGCTGGGCGTACGGGTCCTGGGGGTAGGGCTGCTGCTGGCCGCCGTACTGGCTCTGGCCGTGGGCAGCCTGCTGGCCTCCCCATCCCTGGTCCCCGTACAAGGGGTCTTCGGGATGCCACGGTTCGGAGCCGGGGCTCCGGCCATACTCAGTCATCGATCCCCTAGTGCCGCGAGACGACGTTCCGCCTCTTTGCTGTGCAGTGTTTGTTCGAACACCGCCGCATCGCGCGGAACGTTACCGTATCGCGATCAGACAACCACTTCGACGCCCTCGCCCGGAGCTTTACCTGACGCCCGTTCGGACTCCAGAGCGTTCTGGAGGATCACCACAGCGGCAGCCTGGTCAATGACAGAACGGCCTTTCTTGGACTTCACGCCCGAGGCGCGCAGTCCCTGAGTGGCCGTCACTGTGGTCATCCTCTCGTCCACCAATCGCACCGGAATGGGTGCGACCGAGCGGGCGAACACCTGGGCGAACGCTCGAACTTTGGCGGCTGCGGGGCCCTCGCCTCCGCCCAGGGAGCGGGGCAGACCGATGATGACCTCGATCGGCTCATACTCCTCCACGATCTGCCCCAGCCGCCGGTGGGCGGCCGGGACGTCACGTCCCGGCACGGTCTCCACCGGCGTGGCGAGGATCCCGTCGGGGTCGCACGAGGCGACCCCGATCCGGGCATCCCCGACATCGATCGCCAGTCGGCGACCGCGGCGCATTTCCGTCATGTCCGGCGTCACGCCGTCTCGGTGACGAGGCGTTCGACAGCGGCGACGGCGTCGCCGATCGCGTCCGGGTTCGTGCCGCCGCCCTGGGCGACGTCCGGCTTGCCGCCGCCACCGCCGCCGAGGGTCTTGGCCGCCGTACGGACCAGGTCGCCGGCCTTGAGGCCGCGCTCACGGGCGGCCTCGTTGGTGGCGATGACCGTCAGCGGACGGCCGTTGGCCGTGGTGAACAGGGCCACGACGGCGGGACGGCCGCCCTGGATGCGTCCGCGGACGTCCAGGACGAGCCTGCGCAGGTCGTCGGCGGACGTGCCGTCCGGGACCTGTCCGGTGACCAGGGCGACGCCCCGTACGTCCTTGGCGGAGTCGACGAGTCCGGCGGCGGCCTGGAGGACCTTCTCCGCGCGGAACTTCTCGATCTCCTTCTCGGCGTCCTTCAGCTTGCCGAGCATGGCGGCGATCTTCTCGGGCAGCTCCTCGGAGCGTCCCTTGACCAGCTCCTGGAGCTGGGCGACGACCGTGTGCTCCTTGGCGAGGAAGTTGTACGCGTCGACGCCGACGAGGGCCTCGATGCGACGGACGCCGGAGCCGATCGACGATTCGCCGAGCAGCTTCACCAGGCCCAGCTGGGCGGTGTTGTGGACGTGCGTACCGCCGCACAGCTCCTTGGAGAAGTCGCCGATGGTGACGACGCGGACCCGCTCGCCGTACTTCTCGCCGAACTCGGCGATGGCGCCCTGCTTCTTGGCCTCGTCGATGGACATGACCTCGGCCTGGACGTCCAGTTCGCGGGCCAGGACCTCGTTGATCTTCTGCTCGACGTCGACGAGGACCGTGCCGGGTACGGCGGCGGGCGAGCCGAAGTCGAAGCGGAAGCGGCCGGGCGAGTTCTCCGAACCGGCCTGGGCGGCCGTCGGGCCGAGCGCGTCGCGCAGCGCCTGGTGCGTGAGGTGCGTGGCGCTGTGGGCGCGGGCGATGGCGCGGCGGCGGGTGTTGTCGATGGAGGCGTAGGCGGCGGCGCCGAGCGTGACCTCGCCGACCTGGACCGAGCCCTTGTGGACGGAGACGCCCGGGACCGGCTGCTGTACGTCGCGGATCTGGATGACGGCGCCGGTGTCGAGCCGGATGCGGCCCTGGTCGGCGAGCTGGCCGCCACCCTCGGCGTAGAACGGGGTCCGGTCGAGGACGACCTCGACCTCGTCGCCCTCGGAGGCGGCGGGCGAGGGAAGGCCGTCGACGAGCAGGCCGACGATGGTCGACTCGCCCTCGGTGCTGGTGTAGCCGGTGAACTCGGTGGCGCCCGAGTTGTCGGCGACCTCGCGGTAGGCGGAGAGGTCGGCATGGCCGGTCTTCTTGGCCTTGGCGTCGGCCTTGGCCTTGTCCCGCTGCTCCTGCATGAGGCGGCGGAACCCGTCCTCGTCCACGGAGAGGCCCTGTTCGGCGGCCATCTCCAGGGTGAGGTCGATCGGGAAGCCCCAGGTGTCGTGGAGCAGGAACGCCTTGTCGCCGGCGAGGACCTGGCCACCGGCGGCCTTGGTCTCGGTGACGGCGGTCTCGAGGATGTTGGTGCCGCCCTTGAGGGCCTTGAGGAAGGCGGCTTCCTCGGCGAGGGCGACCGTCTCGATGCGCTTGCGGTCGGTGATGAGCTCGGGGTACTGCTCGCCCATCGTGTTGATCACGACGTCGACCAGTTCACCGGCGACCGAGCCGGTGGCGCCCATCAGCCGCATGTTGCGGATGGCGCGGCGCATGATGCGGCGCAGCACGTAGCCGCGGCCCTCGTTGCCGGGGGTGACGCCGTCGCCGATGAGCATCACGGACGTACGGATGTGGTCGGCGACCACGCGGAGCGAGACGTCGGTGCCCTGCTCGGCCCCGTACCGCACGCCGGTGAGCTCGGTGGCCTTGTCCATGACGACGCGCAGGGTGTCGGTCTCGTACATGTTCTGTACGCCCTGGAGGATCATGGCGAGGCGTTCGAGGCCGAGACCGGTGTCGATGTTCTTCGACGGCAGGTCACCGAGGATCGGGAAGTCCTCCTTGCCGTCACCGGCACCCCGCTCGTACTGCATGAAGACGAGGTTCCAGATCTCCACGTACCGCTCGTCGTTGACGGCCGGGCCGCCCTCGACGCCGAACTCGGGGCCGCGGTCGTAGTTGATCTCGGAGCAGGGTCCGCAGGGGCCCGGGACGCCCATGGACCAGAAGTTGTCCTTCTTGCCCAGGCGCTGGATGCGCTCGGCGGGGACACCGATCTTGTCGCGCCAGATCTGCTCGGCCTCGTCGTCGTCGAGGTAGACCGTGATCCAGAGCTTCTCGGGGTCGAGGCCGTAGCCGCCGTCCTCGACGGAGTTGGTCAGCGCCTCCCAGGCGAACTGGATGGCACCTTCCTTGAAGTAGTCACCGAAGGAGAAGTTGCCGCACATCTGGAAGAACGTGCCGTGGCGGGTGGTCTTGCCGACCTCTTCGATGTCCGGCGTACGGACGCACTTCTGCACGCTGGTGACGCGCGGGGCGGGCGGCTTGACCTCGCCGAGGAAGTACGGCTTGAAGGGGACCATGCCCGCGGGGACCAGCAGCAGAGTCGGGTCGTCCGCGATGAGCGACGCCGAAGGGACGACGGTGTGACCGCGCTCCTCGAAGAAGCTCAGCCAGCGGCGGCGAATTTCAGCCGACTCCATTAGTGGTCCTCATTCCGGTTGTACGACTTGTAGGGGAGGGTGCGGTGTGTGGCGGCGGAGTCCGCCGCTTCGACGGCGTAGTGCTGCCGTACGGGGAGTTCGGGGTCGACCGGTGCCTCCAGGCCCAGCGCCCCGCCCAGTTCGGCCTCACGCCGGTTCATGCCTTCGCGCACGTCGAGGGCGAAGTCCTTGAGCTTGTGACCGGTCTCGATCGCCTTGTCCGCGGCCTGCGCCGCGAGGCTCTCGGGGGTCAGCTGCTTGAGCTTGCGGTTGACCTTGGTGGTGGCCCAGACGCCGGCTGCGGCGCCTGCGGTGAACCAGAACGTACGGCGGAACATCGCTGCGTCAGTCCTTCTGTCCGCGGGAACTTCGGCCGTTCCGCTTCTTGCCTCGGGCGGATGGCACTGTACGGCCCACGACCACCGTACGACGGGAGGTCCGGGCGGCCTGCTCCGGTTCGGGGGCGGACCGGCGGCCGATCGCCTGCCGTACCCCGTAGCCGAAAGCGGCGACCTTGACGAGGGGGCCGCCAAAGGTCGAGGCGACGGTGGTGGAGAGCGCGGACGCGTTGGAGGTGACCTCCTGGACGTCCGAGGCGATCGCGTCGACCTTGTCGAGCTGGGTCTGCGCGGAACGGACCGTCGCCGACGCGTCGGCGAGCAGCGGGACGGCCTGTTCGATCACGTCCGCCACGAGCTTCGTGGTCGCCCTGAGCGTCTGGGCAAGCCTCACCAGCACCACGGCGAGGAACGAAACCAGGATCGCCCAGAAGACGGCCACCAGGATCCCGGCCACCTCTCCACCGGACACAGTGCACCGCTCTCTGCTAGCCAATCGTCGTCTCCCGACCCTATCGCGCCGGGCGTCAGGCCCCGTACCGCATTACCGGTGGCCGGGGGCGGGGTTGGCATAAGGAGATTGTACGGAGAGCTCATCTGTCAGTACTCTGCGTGTTTTATGCGACGCCCTCAGCGCCCCTTCTCCACACCCGACGATCCGGGTTCCCACCCGCCCGCGGTCCGCGGCAATCTGCCGGCGGAACTGAACAGATTCGTGGGCCGTGACGACGAGCTGGCCGAACTGGGCCGCCTGCTGGAGGAGTCCAGGCTGGTGACCGTCGCCGGGGTGGCAGGGGCCGGCAAGACCCGCTGTGTCACGCGGGTCGCGGCGCTGCTGGAGAAACGGTACTGCCATGGTGTCTGGATCGCCGAGCTGTCCGCCGTCCACGACCCGGGACTGCTCGAACACGCCCTGGTCGACGCGCTGGGACTCACCGACCACACCAGCAGGCCGGCGCGTGCCACGCTCATCGACCACCTCGCGTCACGTCAACTCCTGCTCGTGATCGACGGCTTCGATCAGATGACCGAGCCGGTGGCCGAACTCGTACGGGAACTGCTTCGCCGCGCCCCCCGGCTCGCCGTCCTGGCCGCCGGGCGGCGCCCTCTGCGGGTGGACGGCGAGCTGACCCTTCCGCTCGCGCCGATGGCCGATCGGGACGCGATGGAGCTGTTCGCCGAGCGGGCGCGCTCGGTGCGGCCCGGATTCCGGCTGACGGACGTCAACCGGGCCACGGTGCTGGAGCTCTGCCGCCGCCTCGACGGGATTCCGCTGGCACTCGAACTGGCCGCGGGACGTCTGCGCGCACTGTCGGTGGACCAGGTGCTGAACCGCCTCGACGACCGGTTCCGGCTGCTGACCGGCGGCAGCCGCGGCGCTCCTGCCCGCCACCAGACGCTCCGTACGGCCATCGGCTGGAGTCATGAACTGTGCGCGCCGCAGCAGCGACTGCTGTGGGCACGGCTCTCCGTGTTCGCCGGGCAGTTCGACCTGGAGGCCGTCGAGTACATCTGCAGCGGCCCCGATCTGCCGGCCGATTCGGTGCTCGACGTGCTCGACGAACTCCTCGCCCAGTCCGTCGTGGTGCGCGAGGACGCGGCGGCGGGCTGCCGCTACCGGCTGCTGGACACCGTGCGCGAGTACGGCGCCGAGTGGCTGGCCGCCACCGGGGACACCGACCGGCTGCGCCGCAGACACCGCGACTGGTTCCTGGGGCTCGCGACCTGGTGCGAGCTCGACTGGTTCAGTCCGCGCCAGGGCGAGATGGCGGCCCGTATCGACAGCGAACTGCCCAATCTCCGCCGGGCGATGGAATGCTCCATGGAGAGCCCCGACGAGGTCCATCTCGCCCAGTATCTGGCGGGCACCCTCTGGTTCTACTGGGTCGGCTGCGGACGTCTCGCCGAGGGCCGGCACTGGCTGGACCATGTGCTGGAGGAGGAGTCGCCCTACGACGCCTCCCGGCTGAAGGCGCTGTGGGTGCTCGGGTACGTGGCCGTGCTCCAGGGGGACGCGGTCGGCGCCATCTCGGCGCTCCAGGAGTGCCGGGAGGAGGCCGAGCGCGCGGGTGACGCCTCGGCCGTGGCGTACGCGGTGCACCGGATGGGCTGCCTGGCGATCGTCACGGACGACATGGTGCGGGCCGAGGAGCTGCTGCGCGACGCGCTGGTCCGCTACCGGGAGGCCGGTGAGCTGAACAGCAATGTGCTGATGGCCCAGGTCGAGTTGGCGATGGCGGTGGCCTTCCTCGGGGACCTGGACGCCGCGGTCGCGATCTGCGAAGAGGTCAGGGAGATCTGCGAGGACCACGGGGAACGGTGGACGCTCGCCTACGCGCAGTACGTGCTGGCGTACGCGGCCCTGCAGCGGGGAGAGACCGGCCTCGCCCGCCGGATGCTCGCGGAGTGCCTGGTCATCGGCCGGACCTTCCACGATCTGCTCGGGACCGTGCTGACCCTGGAGCTGCTGGCCCTGGTCACCGCGGTCGACGGGGACGCGGCCGAGGCCGCCGTACTGCAGGGGGCCGCCGAGCGGATCTGGCCCTCGGTGGGCCTGCCGCTGTTCGGTTCGGCCTACTACGGGCTGCCGCGGGCCCAGTGCGAGAAGCGGGCCCGCGAGGAGCTGGGCACGGCGACGTACGAGGCGGGGCGCCGGGCGGGCGGGGGGCTGAGCCTGGAGGCGGCCGTGTCGCGGGCCCTGGCCGGCGGGCCGCAGGGCCGGACGGGTCAGCCGGTTCCGGGCGTCATTCCGGCACCGGGGGGAACGCGAAGGCCCGCCGCCTCCCGGACAACAGGGAGGGGCGGGCCCGAGCGCTGGTGAGCGTTACGCCTGGATCAGCGGGCGTAGTACTCGACGACGAGCTGCTCGTCGCAGATGACCGGGATTTCCTTGCGGTTCGGGTCCCGGTCCAGGCGGAAGGCCAGGGCCTTCAGGTTCACCTGGAGGTAGCGCGGGGTCTCACCGTCGGTGTCGTAACCACCCTCGCGGGCCACCTGGAAGGGGACCTTGGAGCGGCTGCGCTCGCGGACCATCACGACGTCGTCGGGACGGACGCGGAACGACGGCTTGTCGACCTTGCCACCGTTGACCTCGATGTGGCCGTGAACGACCATCTGGCGGGCCTGGTAGATGGTGCGGGCGATGCCCGAACGCAGGACCAGGGCGTCGAGGCGACGCTCGAGCTCGACGACCAGCGCCTCGCCCGTCTTGCCTTCGGCCTTCTTGGCACGGTCATAGGCGCGCGCCATCTGGCGCTCGCTGATGTCGTACTGCGCGCGGAGGCGCTGCTTCTCGAGCAGACGGACCTTGTAGTCCGAGTTCTGCTTGCGGCCACGGCCGTGCTCGCCCGGCGGGTACGGACGAGCTTCGAAGTACTTGACAGCCTTCGGCGTCAGAGCGATGCCGAGGGCACGCGACTTCTTGACCTTGGGACGCGACTGGTTAGGCACGTTCTCCAGACCTCCGTTGTAGGTTAAGTTTAGGTAAGGCTTACCTTACTCAAGGAGATCGCATGTCTCGCCCTGGGAACACCACAGACGTCACGGACAACACAGACAGCGGCAGCGCGCACGAGGGCACTGCTACGACGGAAGGCCGATCTGATCGTGGTCAGCCGCGTCCCAGCGGGCTTGAAAACACTCGGATGCCGTCAGCAGCCGAGCGCACACGAACTCTCGTACAGAGTACCTGCTCCGCGGCACTGGTCGTACCCGGGCTCGATGTGCCCTGCCCCGAGCACCTCGTGCCCAGCTCCCGCAGCGTAGGTCCCGACGGTGATCTGTTCCTCGAACTCCCCGCCGGTTCCCCGGTCGTACGGGCCGCGACGCGCGCCCAGGGCGACGAGCTGACCGCCGTACTGGAGCTCACCGATGTGGCGCCGGTCTCCGTACCGCACCGTATCCGTGGCCGCGCCTGGATCTCCGGCTGGCTGACCTCCGTACCGGGGCTGGCGCAGCCCGGCCGGATGATGCTGCGGCTGGAGACGGCGGAGGCGTACGTCGACGATCTCTGGGGGGCGCAGGACGTGGAACCCGACGCGTTCCGCGACGCCTCCCCGGATCCGCTCGTCGTGCACGAGACGGAGCTGCTCCAGCATCTGCACGCGGCGCACGGCGAACAGCTGGGGACGCTCCGCGCCCTGCTGGGCGAGCGGACGGGCTGTGACTGCGCGGAGCACGGGCCCTCCGCCGTGCCGGTGGCCCTCGACCGCTTCGGTCTGCGGGTGCGCTTCGTCGAGGGCCAGGGCTCGTGCTTCGACGCGCGCTTCGAGTTTCCCGAGCCGGTGCGGGACGTCGTCGAACTGCGCCGTGCCATGTACACCCTCTTCGAGGCGGCGTCCTGCTGACCGGTCAGACGGAAGCGCTGCCGTCGGAGCCGTCCCTGCCCAGCCGCTCCCTGACCCGGTCCGCCACATCCGCGTACCGCGCCTCCGCGCCGTAGCGCGTGGGTGTGTAGTACCGCTTGTCGCGCACGGCATCCGGGGCGTACTGCTGGGCGGCGATGCCGCCCGGGACGTCGTGCGGGTAGATATAGCCCTGGGCGTGCCCCAGCTTGGCCGCGCCCTTGTAGTGGCCGTCGCGCAGATGCGCCGGAACGGGGCCCGCGAGTCCCTTGCGCACGTCCTCCTGTGCGGCGGAGATGGCCAGGGTCGCCGCGTTGGACTTGGGCGCCAGCGCCAGTGCGATGGTGGCGTGGCTGAGGGTGAGTGCCGCCTCCGGAAAGCCGATCATGGCCACGGCCTGGGCCGCCGCGACCGCCGTGGGCAGTGCCGTCGGGTCGGCCAGGCCGATGTCCTCGCTGGCGGAGATCATGAGCCGGCGCGCGATGAACCGGGGGTCCTCCCCCGCCTCGATCATGCGGGCCAGATAGTGCAGTGCCGCGTCCACGTCGGAACCGCGGATCGACTTGATGAGGGCGCTCGCCACGTCGTAGTGCTGGTCGCCGTCCCTGTCGTACTTCACGGCGGCGCGGTCGACGGTGCTCTCGACGGTCTGGAGGGTGATCTCCTGCTCGTGCGTGGCCAGTGCGGCACCGGCCGCCGCCTCCAGCGCGGTGAGTGCCCGGCGGGCGTCGCCTCCGGCGATGCGCAGCAGGTGCGCCTGCGCGTCCTCGGCCAGGGTCACCGCGCCGCCGAGTCCGCGCTCGTCGGTCAGGGCGCGGGTGATCAGCGCCAGGAGGTCGTCGTCGGTCAGCGGCTCCAGGGTGAGGAGCAGGGAGCGCGAGAGCAGGGGGGAGATGATCGAGAAGTACGGATTCTCCGTGGTGGCCGCGATCAGCGTCACCCAGCGGTTCTCCACCGCGGGGAGGAGCGAGTCCTGCTGGGCCTTGGAGAAGCGGTGGATCTCGTCGAGGAAGAGGACGGTCTCCTTGCCGAACCCGCCGGTGGCGCGGCGGGCGCCCTCGATGACGGCGCGGACCTCCTTGACTCCCGCGGTGATCGCGGAGAGCTCGACGAAGCGCTTGTTCGTCGCCTTGCTGACCACGTACGCCAAGGTCGTCTTGCCGGTGCCCGGCGGGCCCCAGAGGATCACCGACGACGGTCCGGCGGGGCCGCCGCTGCCCTCCCCCACGAGGCGGCGCAGAGGTGAGCCCGGCTTGAGGAGGTGCTGCTGGCCGACGACCTCGTCGACCGTACGAGGACGCATCCGCACAGCGAGCGGGCTGGCGGACGGGTCCTTCTCCTGGCGGTCTTCGGCTGCTGCGGTAAAGAGATCGGGCTCCACGCTGTGAAGCCTATGTCACCCCACTGACAACGCCCCCGGGCCCGTCAGCTGGTCCAGAAGTCCCACCAGCGGGTCAGGATCAGCATGCCGATGATGCCGATCCAGAGGACCGGCGGCACCCAGTGGAACTCCGTCAGACCGTTGCGCAGCCAGCTGGGAGCCGGCAGGACGTGGTGCTTGATGTTGTGCGTGGTGACGTAGCAGAACATGACGATCGTGGCGACCCAGGCCAGGCAGCACCACAGGCACAGCGAGTTGATGTTGTACAGCGACTGGTACTGGAGCCAGGTGCAGAAGCCGACGCCGAAGAGCGTGCCCGCGTTGAGGCCGAGCCAGAACCAGGGGCGGAAGCGGGCGCCTGCCAGCAGCCCCAGTCCGATGCAGATCACCATCGCGTACGTGACGAGTCCGAGCATCGGGTTGGGGAACCCGAAGGCGGACGCCTGCTCGCTCTTCATGATGTTGCCGCACGCGACGACCGGGTTGAGGCTGCACCCCGGGGTGAAGCTGGGGTCCTCCAGCAGCTTGAACTTGTCGATGGTGATGACCCAGGCGGCGAGCAGTCCGGCCGCACCCGTGATCACCAGGAGCAGTGCCAGCGCGCGACTGCCTCCGATGGTCCGCTTCGCACCGTCCTCCGCCTGGCCCGAGGAGGGATGATCTACCGCTGCAGTCGTCATATCGCCGTTCCGTCACTGAGTAGCCAGCTGGGCACGGCCATTGTGCCGCACCGTCTGCGGCGTCAGCCGTTCGATGGACACACGTGTGTCCGCACGGCCGGCACGGAACCGCCGGCTCCGCGGGACGCTCGGTCCATGACAGAACTCGCAGTCGAAGTCCGCGGATTACGCAAGCGCTACGGCCCGGTGACCGCGGTGGACGGCCTGGACCTGCGGATCATGCCGGGTGAGGTGTTCGGAATCCTCGGGCCCAACGGGGCGGGGAAGAGCACCACGGTCGAGATTCTCCAGGGCCACCGGAGCCGGGACGAGGGAACCGTGCTGGTGCTCGGCACCGACCCGGACGGCGCGGACCGCCGTCACCGTTCCCGGGTCGGTGTCGTCTGGCAGGATGAATCGGCGCCCGCCGAGTTGACGGTGCGCGAGACGGTGACGCACTTCGCCCACTACTACCCCCGTCCGCGCGATGCCGAGGACGTCATCGGTCTGGTCGGTCTGGAGCAGAAGGCGAACTCCCGGATCAAGGAGCTCTCCGGCGGGCAGCGGCGCCGCCTCGATGTGGCACTGGGTGTGATCGGCGGTCCCGAACTCCTGCTGCTGGACGAGCCGACGACCGGTTTCGATCCCGCCGCCCGCCGCCGGTTCTGGGAGCTGATCCGCCTCCTCGCGCGCGAGGGCACCACCATCGTGCTCACCACGCACTACCTGGAGGAGGCCGAGGCGCTGGCCGGCCGGCTCGCCGTGATCACCGCGGGCAAGGTGGTGGCCGAGGGCGAACCCCACGCGCTGCGCGAACGGTACGGCTCCGGTGCCACGGTCGAGTGGACGGAGGCGGACGGCACCCCTCGCTCCGAGACCACGCGGACGCCGACCCGTACCGTCACCGCGCTCGGCCGGCGCTTCGGCGGGGAGATCCCCGGACTCCGGGTCATCCGTCCCACGCTTGAGGACGTCTACCTCGGCCTGATCGGACAGGAGACGGCCACATGACGCTGCCCGGTGTCTGGGAGCTCGGTCTGCGGCGCGGGGCGCTCGAACTGAGGCAGTTCTTCCGCCAGCGCGACCAGGTGGTCTTCACCTTCGCGTTCCCCATCGTGTTTCTGGCCATGTTCGCCTCGATCTTCCGCGACGACGTGGAGGGCGCGGGCATCACCGCCTCGCAGCTCTACGTGCCCGCGATGCTCGCGGCGGGCATCGCGTCGACCAGTTTCCAGTCGCTCGGGATCTCCATCGCGATCGAGCGCGACGAGAAGGTGCTGCGCCGCATCCGGTCCACCCCGATGCCGCCTGCCGCGTACTTCATCGGCAAGGTGTGGCTGGTTCTGGTCACCGGGGTGCTGGAGGCGGTGGCGCTGCTGACGGTCGGGGCGATCCTCTTCGATGTCGGACTGCCCGCGGGGGTGGGCACGTGGCTGACCTTCGGCTGGATCTTCGTCCTCGGGATCACCGGCTGCGCGCTCCTCGGCATCGCGATCAGCAGCCTGCCGCGGTCGGGACGGAGTGCCGGTTCGGTGGTCATCCTGCCGTTCCTCGTCCTGCAGTTCATCTCGGGCGTCTACATACCGGCCGACGAACTGCCGGGCTGGATGCTGAACATCGGGGCACTGTTCCCGCTGAAGTGGATGTGCCAGGGCTTCCGGGGCGTGTTCCTGCCGGAGTCGGCCGCCGTGATCGAGCCGACCGGCAGCTGGGATTACGGGAGTGTGGCCCTGGTCCTGGGTGCCTGGTGCGTCGGAGGTCTGGTGCTGTGTCTGCTGACGTTCCGCTGGAAGGGCCGCCGCGACGGCTGAAGGCACATACGCGGAAAGGGCGGGCCTGTTCCACCGGAACGCCCGCCCCTCCCCCAACCGGGAGCTCCGGCCCTACGCCAGGCGCGAGCGGATCGCCTCGGTCACGTCCGCCAGAGCGACCGCTTCCTGCTCGCCCGACTCCATGTCCTTGAGCTGGACCTTGCCCTCGGCCAGGTCACGCTCGCCCGCGACGATCGTGAACCGCGCACCCGACCTGTTCGCGCTCTTCATCGCGCCCTTCAGACCACGGCCGCCGAACGCGAAGTCCGTCGCCACGCCCTCGCGCCGCAGCTGCGTGACGATGCCGAAGAGCACCCTGCGGGCCTCCTCGCCGAGCGGAACCGCGTACACGCTGGTGGTGGCGGGGATGGCCAGTTCGATGCCCTCGGCCTCCAGGGCGAGAACCGTACGGTCCACGCCGAGCGCCCAGCCGACGGACGGCAGCGCGGGGCCGCCGATCATCTCGGACAGGCCGTCGTAACGGCCGCCGCCGCCCACCGCGGACTGCGAGCCGAGACCGTCGTGGACGAACTCGAAGGTCGTGCGCGTGTAGTAGTCGAGGCCGCGGACGAGCTTCTCGTCGTCCTCGTACACCACGCCTGCCGCCGTCAGCAGACCGCGGACCTCCTCGTGGTACGCCTTGCAGCCGTCGCAGAGGTAGTCACGCAGCATCGGGGCGCCGGTCAGCTGCTTCTGCACCTCGGCCCGCTTGTCGTCGAGGACGCGGAGCGGGTTGATCTCGATGCGGCGACGGGTGTCCTCGTCGAGGTCGAGGTCGCGCAGGAAGCCCTGGAGCGCCTCCCGGTACACCGGGCGGCACTCCTTGTCGCCGAGCGAGTTCAGCAGGATGCGGAACTGCGTGAGGCCGAGCGAGCGGTACGCCTGGTCGGCCAGGATGATCAGTTCGGCGTCGAGCGCCGGGTCCTCGGTACCGATGGCCTCGGCGCCGACCTGCGAGAAGTGCCTGTAGCGGCCCTTCTGCGGGCGCTCGTAGCGGTAGTACGAGCCCGAGTACCAGAGCTTGACGGGGAGGTTGCCCGCCTTGTGGAGGTTGGCCTCCAGTGCCGCGCGCAGCACCGAGGCGGTGCCCTCGGGGCGCAGGGCGAGCTTGTCGCCGCCCTTGGTCTCGAAGGCGTACATCTCCTTCGAGACGATGTCGGTGGACTCACCGACGCCGCGGGCGAAGAGGGCCACGTCCTCGAAGCCGGGGGTCTCGATGTAGCCGTAACCGGAGTTCTTCAGCGGTGCGGAGATCGCCGCGCGGACCGCGAGGTACTTGGCGGAGTCCGGCGGAATCAGGTCGTACGTGCCCTTGGGGGCCTGGAAGGTGCTCACAGGGTTTCTCTCTCGTCACATTCCTCGGCGGGGCGCGTCCATACCGAGCAGGTACGGGTTGGATGCGCGCTCGCGGCCGATGGTCGTCTGGGGGCCGTGGCCGGACAGCACCACGGTCGAGTCGTCGAGCGGCAGGCACACACGGGCCAGCGACTCGAGCAGCTCGGCCTGGCTGCCGCCGGGCAGGTCGGTGCGTCCGACGGAGCCGGCGAAGAGCAGGTCGCCCGAGAAGAGAACCTGCGGAACATCCGCGGCCTCGGGCATCCTGAACGTCACCGACCCCTTGGTATGGCCGGGCGCATGCGCGACGCCGAACTCCAGACCGGCCAGCTTCAGCACGGCACCGTCGGTCAGTTCCTTGACGTCGTCCGGCTCGCCCACGGTCAGCTCGCCCATGAGCGGCATCCCGAAGGAGCGGCCGAGGGCCTTCTCCGGGTCGCTCATCATGTACCGGTCCTCCGGGTGGATCCAGGCAGGGACGTCATGGGCGCCGCACACGGGGACGACCGAGGCGACATGGTCGATGTGGCCATGGGTGAGGACGACCGCGACGGGCTTGAGCCGATGCTTCTTCAGCGTCTCCTCGACGCCCTGGGCGGCCTGATGCCCGGGATCGATGATCACGCACTCCTCGCCTGCGGCGGGGGCGACCAGGTAGCAATTGGTCCCCCAGGCCCCGGCGGGGAACCCGGCAATGAGCACGATCGTCCTTAATGTTCGTCCGACGGGAGAGGCTGTTGAGACAGATCCAGCAGATCAGAGCCTACCGGCGCTCCTCATCCCACAGCTAACCCATATACGGTACGGGGCAACCCAGGCCGGATCACACGACGTACAAGGAGATCAACCGGTGGTCAGCAGCGATCAGCGGCGGCGGCAGCTCGCCCGCGAGAAGTTCGAGCGGCAGCAGCAGCGCCGGGAGGAAGCCCGCCGGAGGACCAGGCGTCTCACGGTGGTCATCGCGTCCGCGCTGGCCGTGGTGGCGGTCATCGGCGCGGGCGCGTACGTCTCCGTCGGCGGCGACGACGACAAGAGCAAGCCCGACGCGGCGGCGAGCCAGAGTCCTTCGGCGACACCCTCCGCGAGCGAGAGTGCAGCGCCGGAGCCCGAGATGAAGATCGACAAAACCGCCAAGTACGCGATGTCGCTCAAGACGAGCCAGGGCGACATAGCGTTCACCATGGACGCGGCGAAGACCCCGCACACGACGAATTCTTTCAAGGCCCTCGCGGACAAGGGGTACTTCGACGGTACGAAGTGCCACCGGCTGACCACGGAGGGCATTTTCGTCCTCCAGTGCGGTGACCCGAAGGGTGACGGTACGGGCGGTCCCGGCTACACGATCCCGGACGAGAACCTGACGGCGCTGGGCAAGGCGGGCAAGGACGGCACCGTCACCTTCCCCGCGGGCACGGTGGCGATGGCCAACACCGGCCAGCCGGGCACCGGCGGCAGCCAGTACTTCCTGGTCTACAAGGACACCAAACTGCCGCCCACCTACACGCCGTTCGGCACCATGGACGAGGCCGGGCTGAAGACCGTCAAGAAGGTCGCCGAGGCGGGCGTATCCGGCGGTGCGGGCGACGGTGCGCCGAAGAAGACCGTCACCGTCGAGAAGGCCGCTGTCGACAAGGCCTGACCGGGCCGGGCGGCCGGCACACCCCGCCACGTGGCGCGGACCGGAGAATTTCAGCCGCGCTGAGTGCGGACAGCCGGGTGGCCGGTCGCCTAGATTGACGTTGTGCAGGGCGGGCGATGCCCGCCCCAGGAAACTGTGGACGATGCCCGGGGGGCGAACCCCCTCGCAGGTATCAGGTGGAGGAGGCGCTGTGAGCAGCGACCCGTGGGGCCGCGTCGACGAGACGGGCACCGTGTACGTGCGTACAGCCGATGGCGAGCAGGTCGTCGGATCGTGGCAGGCCGGTTCCCCCGAGGAGGCCCTGGCCTACTTCGAGCGCAAGTACGAGGGCCTGGTGGTCGAAATCGGCCTCCTCGAGCGGCGGGTGAAGACCACCGATCTCTCGGCCAAGGACGCGACGGCGGCAGTCGATCATCTGCGCAAGCAGGTCGACGAGCATCACGCCGTGGGCGACCTCGCCGCGCTGCGTACCCGGCTGGACGCGCTCGTCGCGACGGTCGACTCGCGGCGCGAGGAGCGCAAGGTCCAGAAGGCGAAGCAGACCGACGAGGCGCGCCACGCCAAGGAGGCGCTGGTCGTCGAGGCCGAAGAGCTGGCGCAGAGCGAGCAGTGGCGCTCGGCAGGCGAGCGGCTGCGGGCCCTGGTCGACACGTGGAAGGGGCTTCCGCGCCTCGACCGCAAGTCGGACGACGAGCTGTGGCACCGCTTCTCGCATGCCCGTTCGGCGTTCTCCAAGCGGCGCAAGGCCCACTTCGCGGCGCTGGACGCACAGCGCGAGGACGCCCGTAAGGCCAAGGAGAAGCTGGTCGCCGAGGCCGAGGCGCTCTCCGGGTCCACGGACTGGGGCACGACGGCCGCCCGGTACCGCGACCTGATGACCGAGTGGAAGGCCGCGGGCCGCGCGCAGCGCGAGTCCGAGGACGATCTGTGGAACCGCTTCCGCGGCGCCCAGGACGTCTTCTTCGCGGCCCGCAGCGGTGTGTTCGCCGAGCGGGACGCGGAGCAGGGCGAGAACCTCAAGCTGAAGGAGGAGCTCGCCGACGAGGCCGAGAAGCTGGTGCCGGTGAGGGACCTGAAGGTGGCCAGGGCCGCGTTCCGTACCCTCAACGAGCGCTGGGAGGCCATCGGCCACGTACCGCGTGACGCCCGCCCGAAGGTCGAGGGGCGGATGCAGGCGGTGGAGCGTGCGCTCCAGGAGGCCGAGGAGAACGAGTGGCGCCGTTCGAACCCGGAGGCGCGGGCGCGTGCCGAGGGTCTGACCGGTCAGCTCCAGGCGGCCGTGGACAAGCTGCGTAAGCAGATCGACACGGCTCGTGCCTCGGGCAACAACGCACGCGCCGACAAGCTCGCCAAGGAGCTCGAGGGCCGGCAGGCGCTGCTGGACCAGGCTCTCAAGGGCCTGGAGGAGTTCAGCGGCTGATCCGGCTCACGCCGGCACGAGAAGAGGGGCTCCTGTACTTCGCGTACAGGAGCCCCTCTCTCGTGCTTCCCGGGTTACGGCCTGCGGGCCGAGGTCACCCGGTACACGTCGTAGACGCCCTCCACGCCCCGCACGGCCTTCAGCACGTGCCCCAGGTGCTTCGGGTCGCCCATCTCGAAGGTGAAGCGCGAGGTGGCCACCCGGTCGCGGGAGGTCTGCACGGCCGCCGAGAGGATGTTGACGTGCTGGTCGGAGAGGATCCGGGTGACGTCGGAGAGAAGCCGGGAGCGGTCCAGCGCCTCGACCTGGATGGCGACCAGGAAGACCGAGGACTGGGTGGGGGCCCATTCGACTTCGAGGATCCGCTCGGGCTGCTGCGAGAGCGACTCCACGTTGACGCAGTCGGCACGGTGCACGGAGACGCCGCTGCCCCTGGTGACGAATCCGATGATCGGGTCGCCGGGGACGGGTGTGCAGCAGCGGGCGAGCTTGACCCAGACGTCCTCGACGCCCTTGACGACGACGCCGGGGTCGGCGTTGGCGCGGCGCTTGCTGCGGCCGTGGGAGGGCGGGGTGGACTCGGCGAGGTCCTCGTTGGCCTCGTCGTGGCCGCCGAGGGCCTGCACCAGCTTCTGTACGACGCCGGCCGCCGCGACATGGCCCTCGCCGATCGCCGCGTACAGCGAGGAGATGTCGGGGTAGCGCATCTCGTGGGCGAGCGTGACCAGCGAGTCGCCGGTCAGGATCCGCTGGATCGGCAGATTCTGCTTGCGCATGGCCCGCGCGATGGCGTCCTTGCCCTGCTCGATCGCCTCGTCGCGGCGCTCCTTGGAGAACCAGGCGCGGATCTTGTTCCGGGCGCGGGGCGACTTGACGAAGCCGAGCCAGTCCCTGGAGGGTCCGGCGCCGGTCGCCTTGGAGGTGAAGACCTCGACGAGGTCACCGTTGTCCAGAGTCGATTCGAGCGGTACGAGGCGCCCGTTGACCCGTGCTCCTATCGTGCGGTGGCCGACCTCCGTGTGGACGGCGTACGCGAAGTCGACGGGGGTGGCGCCTGCGGGCAGCGCTATGACGTCGCCCTTGGGTGTGAAGACGAAGACCTCGTTGCGCGAGAGGTCGAAGCGCAGGGACTCCAGGAACTCGCTGGGGTCCTCGGTCTCCTTCTGCCAGTCCAGGAGCTGGCGCAGCCACGCCATGTCGTTGACGGAGTCCTGGCCGCGGCCTGTGCTCTTGGGCACGTCGGTGCGGACCTTGGAGACGCCCGCGGAGGGCTCCTGCTTGTACTTCCAGTGCGCGGCGATGCCGTACTCGGCGCGGCGGTGCATGTCGAACGTACGGATCTGGAGCTCGACGGGCTTGCCGCTGGGGCCGATCACCGTGGTGTGCAGCGACTGGTACATGTTGAACTTCGGCATCGCGATGTAGTCCTTGAACCGGCCGGGGACCGGGTTCCATCGCGCGTGGACGGTGCCGAGCGCCGCGTAACAGTCGCGGACCGTGTCGACAAGTACACGAATACCCACCAGGTCGTAGATCTCGGCGAAGTCCCGGCCTCGCACGATCATCTTCTGGTAGACGCTGTAGTAGTGCTTCGGCCGTCCGGTGACGGTGGCCTTGATGCGGGCGGCGCGGAGGTCGGACTGGACCTCGTCGGTCACTATGGCGAGGTATTCGTCGCGCTTGGGGGCCCGCTCGGCGACGAGGCGGACGATCTCGTCGTACATCTTGGGGTAGAGGATCGCGAAGGCGAGGTCCTCCAGCTCCCACTTGATGGTGTTCATGCCCAGGCGGTGAGCCAGGGGCGCGTAGATCTCAAGGGTCTCGCGGGCCTTCTTCTCCTGCTTCTCCCGCTTGAGATAGCGCATGGTGCGCATGTTGTGCAGGCGGTCGGCGAGCTTGATGACCAGGACCCGGGGGTCCTTGGCCATGGCGACGACCATCTTGCGTACGGTCTCGGCCTGGGCGGCCTCGCCGAACTTGACCTTGTCGAGCTTCGTGACGCCGTCGACCAGCAGCGCGACCTGGTCACCGAAGTCCTTGCGCAGGGTGTCCAGGCCGTACTCGGTGTCCTCGACCGTGTCGTGCAGCAGTCCGGCCATCAGGGTGGCCGGGTCCATGCCGAGCTCGGCGAGGATCGTCGTGACGGCGAGCGGGTGCGTGATGTACGGGTCACCGCTCTTGCGCTTCTGGCCGCGGTGCCAGCGTTCGGCGACCTGGTAGGCCTTCTCGATCTGGCGCAGCGTCGCCGTCTCGATCTTGGGGTCGTTGGAGCGGACGGTCCGCAGCAGCGGTTCGAGCACGGGGTTGTACGGGCTGGAGCGCTGGACGCCCAGCCTGGCCAGGCGGGCCCGGACCCGGTTGGACGATCCGCCGGAGCGGGGCACCGAACCGGCCGGGACGACCGGCTTGGCCGCGGGCTTCACCGGGGCCTTGGCCGCCGGTACAACCGGGGGTACGGGGCTCACGGGCGCCGGGGTCCCGGCGGGCGCGGCCGGTGTGGTCTCCGCGGGCGCGGCCGGTGTGGTCTCCGCGGGCGCGGCCGGTGCGTCGGCAGCGGGCTTCGGGGCGCTCAGCGGGGGCTTGGGGCCGGGGCCCGGCTTGGCGCTCGCGGGGGTCGGCGAGGCGGGTTCCGCCGCCTTCCCGGGGCTGTCCGCCGACTCCGGCGCCGCAGGCTTCGGCGGGCCCGCCGGCTGCGCCTTCCAGGGCGTGGCTGGGTCCGCCGCGGGCTTTTCGGGCTGCGGGGCGGCGACTGGCTGGGCCTCGTCTGGCAAGAGCGCTCCTCGTGCGGATCCGGGGTACCCGGAAAGCCCATGGTATCGACCCTGTGGCCGCTCCTCGCCCGGGGACGGTGAGACCGCTCACAACGCGGGACGGGCACCCGGATGTTCCCGGGTGCCCGTCCTGTGTCTCCGGCTGTCGTACGCCGGTCGGTCCTGCCGTCTTTCAGACGGTGATCAGGGCCTCCAGCGGGGCGCCTCGCAGCGCCGGTTCCAGTCGTGCGCGGCCCGGCAGGAAACCGAGCTCCATGAGGACCGCGACGCCCGCGACCTGGGCGCCTGCCCGCCGGATCAGCTCCAGCGATGCCTCGGCGGTGCCGCCGGTGGCGAGGACGTCGTCGATGACCATGATCCGGTCCTCGGACGACAGGTCCTCGGCGTGGATCTCGATCTCCGCGCTGCCGTACTCCAGCTCGTACGCCTGGCTGAGCGTGGCTCCGGGCAGCTTGCCGGCCTTGCGGACCGGTACGAAGCCGAGGCCCGCCCGGACCGCGACCGGCGCCGCCAGGATGAAGCCGCGCGCCTCCAGACCGACGATCTTGGTGGCCCCGTGCCGGACGCACAGCTCCGCGAGTGTGTCGGTCAGCAGCGTGAAGGCCACCGGGTCCGCGAGCAGCGGCGTGATGTCCTTGAACATCACACCCGGCTTCGGATAGTCGGCGACATCACGGATGCGGCTGAGCAGCAGCTCGCGGGTGGATTCGGTGGTGCTGGTCATCGACGGTTCCCCGAGGTACGGCCGTGGCCCCTGGGCTGCTCGCGCTGGCCCACGACGGCACCCGCGGTCTCGCCGTCCTCGGGGTAGTCGTCCTGCGGCTGCTCGTCGCCCTCGTCCTCGACGGACTCGCCCTTGGCGGCGGCTGCCGCCCGCTTGGCGAGGATCCGCTTCTTCAGCGCCTTCATCTGCGGGTCGCGTTCCTTCAGGTCGGCGACGAGCGGAGTGGCGATGAAGATCGAGGAGTACGCACCGGCCGCGAGGCCGACGAAGAGCGACAGCGAGATGTCGTTGAGCATGCCCGCGCCCAGCACACCGCCACCGATGAACAGCAGACCGGCGACGGGCAGCAGCGCGACGACGGTGGTGTTGATCGAGCGGACCAGGGTGCTGTTGATGGAGCGGTTCGCGACCTCGCTGTAGGTGAAGCGGGTCTGCTTGGTGATCCCCTTCTGGCCCTCCTTGAGGCTGTCGAAGACGACGACCGTGTCGTAGAGGGAGTAACCGAGGATCGTCAGCAGACCGATCACGGTGCCCGGGGTGACCTCGAAGCCCACCAGGGCGTAGATCCCGACCGTGATCGTGATGTCGTGGATCAGCGCGACGAGGGCCGCGACGGCCATGCGCCACTCGAAGGCGATGGCGAGGTAGATCACCACGAGGATCATGAAGATCCCGAGGCCGGTCCACGCCTTGTTGGCGATCTGCTCACCCCAGCTGGGGCCGACCAGGTCCGCGTTGATCTTCGCCTCGGGCACACCGAGGTCCTCGGCGAGCTGGGTCTTGATCTCGTTGGCCTTCGCGGTGTCGACCTCGGTGATCTGGATCCGCATGTTGCCGTTGCCGAGCTCCTGGACGATCGCCTCGTGGCCCGAGGCCTCCACGGCGCTCTCGTGCGCCTGGGAGACCGAGACCTTGGGCTTCTCGTCGGTCGTGAAGACCGCGCCGCCCTTGAACTCGATGCCCATGTTGAGCCCGCTGACCGCCAGGCCGACGATGGCCGTGATGGTGATCAGTATCGAGACGCCGTACCAGATCTTGCGCTTGCCGATGAAGTCGTAACCGACCTCGCCACGGTAGAGCCGGGCGCCGAGATTGCCGAGTCGCGACATCTCAGGCCTCCTTCGGGTGGTCGGTGGGAGCGTTGATACGGCGCGAGCGGCGCAGCGGCGGCTTGGCACCGAGGCGCTTCGGGTCCAGCCCGGACCACGGGTTTCCGCTCGAGAAGAACTTCGTGCGGCCCATCAGCGTCATCACGGGCTTGGTGAAGAGGAACACCACGACGACGTCGAGCAGGGTGGTCAGGCCGAGCGTGAACGCGAAGCCCTGGACCTTGCCGACCGTCACGAGGAAGAGCACCGCGGCGGCGAGGAACGACACGAAGTCGGAGACCAGGATCGTGCGCCGGGCGCGGGGCCAGGCCCGCTCGATGGCCGGACGCAGCGTGCGGCCTTCGCGGATCTCGTCACGGACACGTTCGAAGTACACGATGAACGAGTCCGCCGTGATACCGATCGCGACGATGGCTCCACAGACCGCGGGCAGGTTCAGCGCGAAGCCGATGGCCGGGCCGAGCAGGGACATGATCGTGTACGTCAGGATGCCGGACACCGCGAGGCTGAGGAGCGCGATGAGCGCGAGGCCGCGGTAGTAGGCGACCAGGTAGATGACGACCAGGGCGAGGCCGATGGCGCCGGCGATCAGACCGGCCTTCAGCTGCTCGTCGCCGAGGGCGGCGGTCACGGTGGTGACGCTCTGCTGCTCGAAGGAGAGCGGGAGAGCACCGTAGGAGAGCACGTTGGCCAGGTCCTCGGCGGACTGCTGGGTGAAGCTGCCGGAGATCTCGGCGCTGCCGCTGAGGGTCTCGTTCACCTGCGGCGCGGAGACGACCTCGCCGTCGAGGGAGATCGCGAACTGGTTCATCGGCGGCTGCTGCGACGACAGCTTCTGCGTGATCGACTGGAACTTCTTGGAGCCCTTGTCGGTGAACTCCATGGAGACGAGCCAGATGCCCCGCTGCTGGTCGAACTGGGCCTTGGCGTCGTCGACGTCCGTACCGGAGACCTCGGCCGGGCCGAGGATGTACTTGGCGTCGCCCTCGGCGCTGCACGCGACCGTCGGGTCCTCGGGCTTGACTCCCTCACCGGCCTTGGCGCGGGCGGCCTTGTCGCTGCAGTCGAGCTCGGTGAACTTCTTCTGCAGTGCGGCGGTGGCCGGGTCCGGCGTCTCGGCGGCGGGCGGCTCCGTGGCCGCCGGGGCGTCCGTGGTGCTCGCGCCGGGGGTGGGCGTCTTGTCCTTCTTCAGGGCGTCGGTGACCGCACGGCCCTGGGAGGTGGCGCTCGACGAGGGAGTGGCCTTCGAATCGGAGGCCGTTTCCTTGTCGCCCGCCTTCGCGCTGGGCGTGGCCTTGGGGGTGGCCGAACCGGTCGCCGAAGGGCTTTCGGAACCCGTGGGCGTCGGCGTGCCGGCGGTGACCGTGATCACGGGCCGGAAGTAGAGCTGGGCGGTGGTGCCGACCTGCTCCTGAGCCTGCTTGGAGTTCGTCCCCTTGGGGATGTTGACGATGATGTTCTTTTCGCCCTGGGTCTGAACCTCTGCCTCGGAGACACCCAGACCATTGACACGGCGCTCGATGATGCTGACCGCGGTGTTCATGTTGGTCTGGTTGATCGCGTTCGGCTTGCCGGGCTGGCTCTTCGCCTCAAGCGTGATCGATGTCCCGCCGGCCAGGTCGATGCCCAGCCGGGGAGTGGTGTGACCGGACAGGAACATCCCGCCAGTGAGCGCGACCATGGCGATGAGGATCAGTACCAGGGCACGCCCCGGCCTCCCCTGACCGCCCGCCGGCCCTCGGCCCTTCTTCGGTGCTGCCACCTTCTCGTTTCTCCCTGTCCAACCGCCCCGCGCCGGGTACGCGCCCGAGCGGCCACGAAGTGATGTGGGGACCTGCCCCCGCAGAAGACCGCACTCTCCGTCGGACGCCGCGCTGCCTGTGGGCGCGCGGCGTCCCCGGATCGTGAACTACTTCGCGTCGCCCTCGACGTCGCCCTTGCCCTTGGCGTCCTTGGACTCGGCGTCCTTCACCTCGGTGTCGTCGGCCTCGGCCTTCTTGCCCAGGTCGATCTTCGCGTCGTCCGAGGCGTCGGCGTCGGAGTCCTTGGTGAGCGAGGAGGCGTCGTCGGGCACGACCGTGCCCTCGACCTTCAGGTCCTCGTCGTCGCCGTGGACGATGCGGTTGTACTCCGCGTCGTCGAGGACGGCACCGATCGAGTTCTTGGCGTAGACGGCGTGGACGCCGGGCGCGACCTCAAGGAGGACCGTGTCGTCGTGAAGCTCCTTGACGGTGGCGTACATGCCCCCGATCGTCCGGACGCCGGTGCCGGGCTGCATGTCGTTACGCATCTGCGCAGCCGCCGCCTGCTTCTTCTTGGCGGACCGGGTCATCAGGAACATGGCCCCGATGAGCACGATGAAGGGGAGGAGAGTCACGATATTCACGGGACGGAAATTCCTTCGCACGACCGCGTTGGAATGCGGCCTGGTCTACGGGGGTGGGTACACCGACCTGTACGGGCGGCATCGGCGGAGTCTAAGCGAGTCCGCATCATTGGAACAACGCCCAGCATGGCACCGTCGTTCCACTTCAGGCCAACCTGTGATTCTTCACGCCCCGAACAGGCCCTGTTGTCCCTTTCCGCCTTGAGGTGGCGGAACGAGGCCCAGATGTGCCCATGCCGCAGGCGTGGCGACCCGGCCGCGCGGGGTCCTGGCCAGCAGTCCTTCGCGTACGAGGAAGGGCTCCGCGACCTCTTCCACGGTCTCGCGCTCCTCCCCCACCGCCACCGCGAGGGTGGACAGACCGACGGGACCACCGCCGAAGAGCTTCATCAGGGCGCCGAGCACCGCACGGTCCAGGCGGTCCAGGCCGCGGGCGTCGACCTCGTACACCCGCAGGGCCGCGGCGGCGATGTCCCGGTCGATCCGGCCGTCGGCCTTGACCTGGGCGTAGTCCCGGACGCGTCGCAGCAGCCGGTTGGCGATACGGGGCGTGCCCCGGGAGCGTCCGGCGATCTCGGCCGCGCCGTCCACGTCGATGGCGACGTCGAGGAGGCCGGCGGAGCGGTGGATGACGCGCTCCAGCTCGGCGGGGGCGTAGAACTCCATGTGCCCGGTGAAGCCGAAACGGTCCCGCAGCGGGGGCGGCAGCAGGCCCGCGCGCGTGGTGGCTCCGACGAGGGTGAAGGGCGGCAGCTCCAGGGGGATCGCGGTGGCGCCCGGGCCCTTGCCAACGATGACGTCGACCCGGAAGTCCTCCATGGCCATGTAGAGCATTTCCTCGGCGGGCCGCGACATGCGGTGGATCTCGTCGAGGAAGAGGACCTCGCCCTCCTGGAGGGAGGAGAGGATCGCGGCGAGGTCGCCCGCGTGCTGGATGGCGGGGCCCGAGGTGATCCGGATCGGGGCGTTCATCTCGGCCGCGATGATCATGGACAGGGTGGTCTTGCCGAGGCCGGGGGCGCCGGAGAGCAGGACGTGGTCGGCGGTGGCCCCTCGGGCGCGGGCTGCCTTGAGGACGAGGTCGAGCTGTTCGCGGACCTTCTCCTGGCCGACGAACTCGTCGAGGTCCCTGGGGCGCAGCGCCGCGTCGACCGCGGTGTCCTCGCCGTCCGCCCCGGCGTCGACCAACCGGTCGCCGAGACCGTCGCCCGGCCCGTCGTCGAGGTGCGGACGCTCGTCGGTGTCGGGTCCGGTCTCGTCCCAGTTCATTCGGTCAGTCCCGCCTCGGGTGTCTCGGTGCCGGGCCGCGCCCGGACCGGTGTGGTGATCAACGTGCGCGGTTGAGTGTCTGGAGGGCGGCGCGCAGCAGTTGCGGTACGGGCGGCTGGGCGCCTTCCGCCAGCGCGGCCTCGGCCTGCGGCGCCACGGCGGCGACCGCCTCGTCCGCCTCGCGGGTCGCGTACCCGAGTCCGATCAGCGCGGCCTGGAGCTGATCGCGCCAGCCGGAGCTGACCGCGGTGCCGATGCCCTGCTGTCCGATGTGGGCGCCGACCGGCTCTCCCAGCCTGTCCTTCAGCTCCAGGAGGAGCTTCTGGGCACCCTTCTTGCCGATGCCGGAGACAGCGGTGAGCGCCTTCTCGTCGCCGGTGGCGACGGCGATGCGCAGGGCGTCGGGGCTGTGCGTGGCGAGCATGGCCTGCGCGAGCCGGGGGCCGACTCCGCTGGCGGTCTGGAGCAGCTCGAAGACCTGGCGCTCGTCGTCGTCGGCGAAGCCGTAGAGCGTCAGCGAGTCCTCCCGTACGACGAGGGAGGTCGCGAGTCTTGCCTCCTTGCCGATCCGGAGACCGGCGAGGACGTTCGGGGTGCACTGGACGGCCATGCCGATGCCGCCGACCTCGATCACGGCCGTGGTCGGGGCGAGGGCGGCCACCGGGCCTGAGACGAAGGCGATCATGCGGTACGGCCTTTCGATGTGCGATGGGCGGCGACGGCCTGCTGGAGCCGGTTCTGCGCGGGGGCCCGCCAGATGTGGCAGATGGCGAGCGCGAGGGCGTCGGCGGCGTCGGCGGGCTTGGGCGGCGCGTCGAGCCGCAGGAGCCGGGTCACCATCGCGCCGACCTGGTCCTTGTCGGCACGCCCCGAGCCGGTGACTGCGGCCTTGACCTCGCTGGGGGTGTGCAGGGCGACGGGGATACCGCGGCGCGAGGCACAGAGCATGGCGACCGCGCTTGCCTGGGCGGTGCCCATCACCGTACGCACGTTGTGCTGGCTGAACACCCGCTCCACGGCGACGAATTCGGGCCGGTGCGTGTCGAGCCACTCCTCGATGCCGGCCTCGATGGCGACCAGCCGGTGGCCGAGCTCCGCGTCTGCGGGGGTGCGGACGACGCCGACACCGATCATCGTCAGGGGGCGTCCGGCGACGCCTTCGACGACTCCGACCCCGCACCGGGTCAGCCCCGGGTCCACGCCGAGTACACGCATGAAGCGCCCTCCCCTCGCCGATCGTTCAACTGTTCCCGCAGGCTATCGGCTCGCACTGACAATGCGACGGGCCGACGGGGTGTGTCCCCGTCGGCCCGTCGGCTCCGCCTGTGCGGCGACTGCCCGGATGTCAGGCGTCGACCTTCTCCATGACCTCGTCCGAGACGTCGAAGTTGGCGAAGACGTTCTGCACGTCGTCGCTGTCCTCCAGCGCGTCGATGAGCTTGAAGATCTTGCGAGCGCCCTCTTCGTCGAGGTCGACCTGCATGGTGGGCAGGAAGTTGGCCTCGGCGGAGTCGTAGTCGATACCGGCGTCCTGGAGCGCGGTGCGGACCGCGACCATGTCGGTGGCCTCGCTGACGACCTCGAACGTCTCACCGAGGTCGTTGACCTCCTCGGCACCCGCGTCGAGCACGGCACCGAGGACGTCGTCCTCGGACAGCTCGCCCTTGGGGACGATCACGACGCCCTTGCGGTTGAAGAGGTACGAGACCGAACCCGGGTCGGCCATCGAGCCGCCGTTGCGGGTCATCGCGACCCGTACGTCGGACGCGGCACGGTTGCGGTTGTCGGTGAGGCACTCGATGAGCACCGCGACACCGTTCGGACCGTAGCCCTCGTACATGATCGTCTCGTAGTCGGCGCCGCCGTCCTCGAGACCGCCACCGCGCTTGACCGCGGAGTCGATGTTCTTGTTCGGGACGGAGCTCTTCTTCGCCTTCTGGATGGCGTCGACGAGCGTCGGGTTGCCTTCGAGGTCGACACCGCCGGAGCGGGCGGCTACTTCGATGTTCTTGATCAGCTTCGCGAAGAGCTTGCCGCGCTTGGCGTCAATCACGGCCTTCTTGTGCTTCGTCGTAGCCCATTTAGAGTGGCCGGACATCTGCCTTCTCCTTCGCGTCACCAAAATCGATCCGAACCCGAGAGATCCTACCGGGGTCGAGTCAGAGGACTGCGCGCACCATGTCGACGAAGAGTGCGTGAACCCGGTGGTCTCCGGTCAGTTCCGGGTGGAACGACGTGGCAAGGGCGTTTCCCTGCCGTACGGCGACAATGTGACCGCCGTGTTCGGCGATGACCTCGACCTGCGCCCCGACGGATTCGACCCAGGGTGCCCGGATGAACACGCCTTCGACCGGACCGTCCGCGATTCCGTCGACCTCGACGGCCGCCTCGAAGGACTCGTTCTGACGTCCGAAGGCGTTACGGCGCACGATCATGTCGATCCCGCCGACGGTTTCCTGCCCCGAGCGCGGGTCGAGGATCTTGTCGGCGAGCAGGATCATGCCTGCGCAGGTGCCGTAGACCGGCATCCCGGCGCGTACCCGCTCGCGCAGCGGTTCCAGCATGCCGAAGAGCACGGCGAGCTTGGACATGGTGGTGGATTCGCCGCCGGGTATGACGAGGCCGTCGACCTCGGCGAGCTCCTCGGGACGCCGGACCGGCCTGGCCAGGGCGTCAGCCGAGGCCAGGGCGATCAGGTGTTCCCGTACGTCGCCCTGGAGAGCCAGGACTCCGATCACAGGGGTGTCGCTCATCAGTGACTACCAGCCGCGGTTGGCGTAGCGCTCGGTCTCGGGCAGGGTGTCGCAGTTGATGCCGACCATGGCCTCGCCCAGGTTGCGGGAGGCGTCCGCGATGATCTTCGGGTCGTCGTAGAAGGTGGTGGCCTTCACGATCGCGGCGGCACGCTTGGCGGGGTCACCGGACTTGAAGATGCCGGAGCCGACGAAGACACCCTCGGCACCGAGCTGGCGCATGAGCGCGGCGTCCGCGGGGGTGGCGACGCCACCCGCGGAGAACAGGACGACGGGCAGCTTGCCGAGCTCGGCGACCTCCTTGACCAGCTCGTACGGGGCGCGGAGCTCCTTGGCGGCGGCGTACAGCTCGTTGTTGTCGTAGCCGCGCAGCCGGGCGATCTCGTTCTTGATCTGGCGCAGGTGGCGGACGGCCTCGACGACGTTGCCGGTGCCGGCCTCGCCCTTCGAGCGGATCATGGCCGCGCCCTCGGCGATACGGCGCAGGGCCTCGCCCAGGTTGGTGGCGCCACAGACGAAGGGGGTCGTGAACGCGAACTTGTCGCTGTGGTTGACCTCGTCGGCCGGGGTCAGGACCTCGGACTCGTCGATGTAGTCGACGCCGAGGGACTGCAGGATCTGGGCCTCGACGAAGTGGCCGATGCGCGACTTGGCCATGACGGGGATGGAGACGGCCTCGATGATCTCTTCGATCATGTTGGGGTCGGACATCCGGGCCACGCCGCCGTCCTTACGGATGTCGGCGGGCACCCGCTCCAGGGCCATGACGGCCACGGCGCCCGCGTCCTCGGCGATCTTCGCCTGCTCGGCGTTGACGACGTCCATGATCACGCCGCCCTTGAGCTGCTCGGCCATGCCGCGCTTGACGCGGCTGGTGCCGATGGCCGGGGAGTCGGTGGACTGCGGGGTGCTGGGAAGCGTGGACACGGAACGACCTCACTCGGGGAAAGACGCTGACTGGTGCAAGGCAGAGCAAACGCCCCGGGACCAGTCCACAGCAAGGGCCAATAAGTACCCCGTGGATCGTTTTGGCCCCTGTCTCAGCTGCCGGGACGGTCCGCGAGAGCCACCGGTGGCTCGTCGTCCATCTCGAACGCGAGGGGGAAGGGCGCGTGGCCGGCCAGCCGGAACAGCCGCACCGTGCGGTGTCTGCGCAGCGCGCGGGCCGCGCGCACGGCGTCGTTGTGGAACCGCCGGGCCATCGGCACCCGGCGTACCGCGGCGGCCAGTTCGGCCGCCGCCTCGACCCCGCCGGGGATCTCCTGCACCGCTTCGACCTGGGCCGTCTCACCGAAGACGGCGCGCAGTGCGGTACTGAGTTCGCTCTCGGCGACCTCCCGGTGGTCCTCCTCGGCCTGCCGGGCGGCGTGCGCGGCCTCGTACAGGACGATGGAGGCGGCCGGGTCGAGGACACCGGACGTGGCCAGTTCCTGGGTGACCGAGGCGCGGCGCAGCAGTTGGGCGTCGAGCGCGGCCTTGGCGGCGTCGATCCGTGCGTGCAGACGGTCCAGCCTTCCGGCGGTCCAGCTGAGGTACAGGCCGATCGCGACGAGCGCGACGGCGATCCAGATGAGGGTTTCGGTCACGGGCCGCAGGCTACCGTCGCCCGGGCCTCACCCCGGTCGGCGGGCAGGCCGCACCGTGCCCGCCGGCGGCCGTACGGAAGTCGTTTCCAGCGGTCGGAACCGAAGAACCGGCCACGCGGCAACGGGAGTTGGATCCCGCCGGACACCCATGAACGGATATCCGGCGGGATCCCTCAGTCCCGGGCCAGCCCGAACCGCGCCCGAAGTCCCGAGCGCTCGTCCGCGGCCACCGACGCCGCCCCGTCCGCCACCGTCTCGTACACCGCCAGGATGTCCGCGCCCACCGTCGTCCAGTCGAAGCGGCGCACATGCGCGCTGCCCCGCTCGCGGAGTCCGGCGCGCCGCTCGGGGTCGCCGAGCAGCCGGATCGCGGCCGTGGCCAGCGCGTCCGCGTCCTCGTTGGCGAACAGCTCGCCCGCCGAACCCTGGTCGAGCACCTGCGCGAACGCGTCCAGATCGCTCGCGAGCACCGGCGCCGACGCCGACAGCGCCTCGACCAGGATGATGCCGAAGCTCTCGCCCCCGGTGTTCGGCGCCACGTACACATCGACGCTGCGCAGCAGCCGCGCCTTGTCCTCGTCACTCACCATGCCGAGGAACTCCACGCGGTCGCGCAGCTCCTTGGGCAGCGAGGAGACCGCCTCCTCCTCGTCACCGCGCCCCGCGACCAGCAGCCTGGTCTCCGGGCGTGCCGCGAGGATCGCGGGCAGCGCCTTCATCAGGACCGGCAGGCCCTTGCGGGGCTCGTCGATACGCCCTATGAACCCGATCGTCCCGCCCTGCCACTCCGCCTTGGGCTCGGCCCCGGCGAAGAACTCCACATCGACACCATTGGGAATGACGACCGCGTCGCCGCCCAGATGCTCGACGAGGGTCCGGCGCGCGTACTCGCTCACCGCGATGCGCGCACGGATCTTCTCCAGCGCGGGCTGGAGGATCGGATAGGCCGCGATCATCGCCCGGGAGCGCGGATTGGACGTGTGGAACGTCGCGACGATCGGCCCCTGCGCCGCCCAGCACGCGAGCAGCCCCAGCGAGGGCGAGGTGGGCTCGTGGATGTGGATGACGTCGAACGTGCCGTCGTGCAGCCACCTGCGTACACGGGCGGCCGACAGGAAGCCGAAGTTCAGCCGCGCGACGGACCCGTTGTACGGGACCGGGACGGCCCGGCCGGCCGAGACCACGTACGGCGGCAGCGGAGTCTCGTCGTCCGCGGGCGCCAGCACGGAGACCTGATGGCCGAGGCGGATCAGATGCTCCGCGAGGTCACGGATGTGGAACTGCACGCCTCCCGGTACGTCCCAGGAGTACGGGCAGACAATGCCGATCTTCACGGCTGTTCCCCTCGGGGGTCCAGATCGGAGATCCAGAGACGCTGCAGCATGTGCCAGTCCTCCGGATGCTCGGCGATTCCGACGGCGAAGGCATCGGCCAGCGCCTGTGTCATCACAGACGTCTTCTCGGTGCGATCGCCTGTCTCGGGTTCCTCGACGGGCGGGTGGATGCGCACCTTCATGACCGGGGTGCCGTCGTACCAGAGCGTTACGGGGAGCAGCAGGGCCCCGGTCTGCTGGGCCAGCAGCGCCGGTCCCGCCGGCATCCGCGCGGTGTCGCCGAAGAAGTTCACCTCGACGCCGGATGCGGACAGATCTCGGTCGGCGACCAGGCAGACGAGGCCGCCCGCCCGCAGCCGCCGTGCCAGCGTGCCGAAGGCCGCGCCGCCGTTGTGCGGCAGCACCTCCATGCCCAGGCCCTCGCGGTAGGCGACGAACCGGTCGTAGAGCGTTTCGGGGTTGAGGCGTTCGGCGACGGTGGTGAAGCCGACCTTGAGGTCGGTGGTCACCCAGGCACCCGCGAGATCCCAGTTCGCCAGGTGCGGAAGGGCGATGATGACGCCCCGCCCGGCGTCGAGGCCCTCCTTCAGACGGTGGGTCTCCCGCACCTCGATGCTGTCCTTGATGCGCCGGGGGGTCCACGTAGGCAGCCGGAACGACTCCATCCAGTAGCGCATGTACGAGCGCATACCGGCCCTGGACAGTTCGGCGAGACGGGCGGCGTCCGCATCGGGCACCACTCGCGCCAGATTCGACTCCAGTCGCAGCACACTCTTGCCGCGGCGCTTCCACACCTGGTCGGCGATGGTGCGGAAGAGTGCCTGCGCGGCGGGCTCGGGGAGCTTCTTGACCGCCCCCCAGCCGAGCCCGTACAGCCCGTCCGTCACCCGTCCCCGCAGCCTCTGCCCGGTGCCGCTCACTGGGTGGCCTCGCTCCCCTGCTCCGCCGACGCCGCGGCGGCGTCGGCCTCGGCGGACTCCCGGCGCACGGTCACCACACGCTGGATCAGCGTCACCAGGCTGCCCACGGCGACGATCCACAGCGCGATCGGCAGCAGGATGTCGATCCCGGGAACGCCGAAGGTGTGCAGACCCGCGAGTCCGGCGGCGACCAGCGAGATCACGAGCCGCTCGGCGCGCTCCACCAGTCCGTTCACCGCGACCGGCAGGCCGATCGATTCTCCGCGTGCCTTCGTGTACGAGACCACCTGGCCGCTCGCGAGGCAGAAGATCGCCACCGCGCACAGCACGTTGTCGTCACCGCCGCCCGCGTACCAGAGGGCGAAGCCCGCGAAGATCGCCCCGTCGGCGACGCGGTCGAGCGTCGAGTCGAGGAACGCGCCCCACCGGCTGGAGATACCCGCCTGGCGGGCCATATTGCCGTCGACGAGGTCCGAGAAGACGAAGATCGTGATGACGATCGTGCCCCAGAAGAACTCCCCCATCGGGAAAAAGACCAGCGCACCTGCCATCACTCCGGCCGTGCCGACGAGCGTGACCGCGTCGGGGCTGACCCCGAGGCGGAGCAGCAGAGCGGCGAACGGTGTGAGGACACGCGTAAAAAATGCACGCGCGTACTTGTTCAGCATGGCCTTCCCGAGGTTCGGTGGGCCGCGCGGCCACTGCGGCCACCGGCTGGCCCATCGTAGTCACGACCCGTGTGCTCCACCGGCCGGGCACCCGCACCGGGGGTGTCCCGCCGCCTCGGACGCTCATGTGCGACGTATGGACGCCGCCCGAAGTGAGTGGAAAGCTCGAATTACCGCGGGCGTCGACGAAGCCGCCGCGACGGCTCCCCCGTGCCCGTGCACAGCCATCTCCCCTCACCGCGCAGCCCGCTCACGCGTAACGCGCACTCCACCGGGAGGCACACATCATGGGCGACAGAGCACACACCCACACCGGGGCCGCCGGCAGGGCGGCGACGGCCGACCGGCCCACTTCCATACGCAATGTGGTGCTGGTCGGCCACAGCGGCTCGGGCAAGACGACTCTGGTCGAAGCACTCGCACAGACGGCCGGAGCCGTCAACCGGACCGGCCGGGTCGAGGACGGCGGGACCATCTCCGACTACGACGAGATCGAGCACCGCACGCAACGCTCCGTACAGCTCTCGCTGGTCCCCGTCGAATGGGGCGGCTACAAGATCAATCTGCTGGACGCCCCCGGCTACGCGGACTTCGTCGGGGAACTGAGGGCCGGTCTGCGAGCAGCGGACGCGGCCCTTTTCGTCGTCTCGGCCGCCCAGGAGGCCGACGCCGTCGCGGGCACGACCCGTGCCGTGTGGGAGGAGTGCGCGGCCGTCGGGATGCCGCGGGCCATCGTCGTCACCCACCTCGACACCGCCCGTACGTCCTTCGACGGGATGACCCGGGTCTGCGCCGAGCTCTTCGGGGGCGACGACCCCGACGCCGTGGTCCCGCTCCATCTGCCGGTACGCGGCCCCCAGGCCCCGGACGGGCACGCACCGCTCACCGGGCTCACCGGACTGCTCTCGCAGCGGATCTTCGACTACTCCTCCGGCGAACGGAAGGAGACACCGCCCGCGGACGGCCAGCGCGAACCTCTCAAGGAGGCCCGCAACCGGCTCATCGAAGGGATCATCGCCGAGAGCGAGGACGAGACCCTGATGGACCACTACCTCGGCGGCGGCGACATCGACATCAAGACCCTCGTCGACGACCTGGAACGCGCCGTCGCACGCGGCGTCTTCCACCCCGTCCTCACCGCCGCCCCCGCGGCCGACGGCGCACGCCAGGGCGTCGGCACCGTCGAACTCCTGGAACTCATCACCGGCGGCTTCCCCACCCCGCTGGAACGCACACTCCCCGCCGTCACCACCCCGCAGGGCGCCCCGCGCCCCGCGCCGGTCTGCGATCCGCAGGGCCCCCTGGTCGCGGAGGTCGTCAAGACGGCCTCCGACCCCTACGTCGGCCGGATGTCCCTCGTACGCGTCTTCTCCGGCACCCTGCGCCCCGACGACACGGTTCACGTCTGCGGCCACGGCCTCACCGATCCGGGACACGAGGAACGCCCCGCCCACGAGGCCGAGGTCCGGGTGGGCGCGCTCACCTCCCCCTTCGGAAAGCAGCAGCGGCCCCTCGACCGGTGCATCGCGGGAGACCTCGCCTGCGTCGCCAGACTCGGCGCGGCCGAGACCGGGGACACCCTCTCCGCCAAGGACGATCCCCTGCTCATGGAGCCGTGGACCATGCCCGATCCACTGCTGCCGCTCGCCGTCAGGGCCCACAGCAAGGCGGACGAGGACAAGCTCTCCCAGGGCCTCGCACGGCTGGTCGCCGAGGACCCCACCATGCGCCTCGAACAGAACCCGGACACCCACCAGGTCGTCCTGTGGTGCCTGGGCGAAGCACACCGCGACGTCGCCCTGGAACGCCTGCGCAGCCGCTACGGCGTCCAGGTCGACACGGTCCCCCACCGCGTCCCCCTGCGCGAGACGTTCGCCACCCGGTGCACCGGGCGCGGCCGGCACGTCAAACAGTCCGGCGGCCACGGCCAGTACGCCATCTGCGAGATCGAGGTGGAACCCCTGCCGCCCGGCACAGGCATCGAGTTCGTCGACAAGGTCGTCGGCGGATCGGTACCCCGCCAGTTCATCCCGTCCGTCGAGAAGGGCCTGCGCGCCCAGGCCGCCCGGGGAGTCGCCGCGGGCCACCCGCTCGTCGACGTACGCATCACGCTGCTGGACGGAAAGGCCCACTCCGTGGACTCCTCGGACGCGGCCTTCCAGACGGCCGCCGCACTGGCCCTGCGCGAAGCAGCCGCGGACACCCGTATCCAACTGCTCGAACCGGTGGCCGAGGTGAGCGTGCTGATCCCCGACGACTACGTGGGCGCCGTCATGAGCGACCTGTCGGGCCGGCGCGGCCGGGTCGTCGGCACCGAGCAGGCGGCGGGCGGACGCACCCTCGTGCGGGCCGAGGTACCCGAGCTGGAGATCGGCCGGTACGCCGTCGACCTGCGCTCCCTCTCGCACGGCACCGGGCGCTTCGACCGCTCGTACGCCCGTCACGAAGCGATGCCGCCACAGCTCGCCGACCGCGTCCGCGAGGAGCGGGAAGGGGTACGGGACTGACCGCGCCCGACGCGACACCTCGTGTACGCAGGCCCGTTCACCCAGCAGGGGACGGTGATCGGGTCAGAACGCTACGCTGTGGGCCCAGCTCAGAAGGTGTGCCGCGTACGGTAGTTGGGAAAAGCGCCAAGGGCAGACCGTGCGGCGAGTGGGGGCGGCAGTGGCCAACGACGGATTCGATTTCTCTCCCGGAGCGCAGATCCCGCTCCAGGGCTCGGCAGGACAGGCGGTGGCGACCAACGCCCTCGCCTCCGCCGCCTACCGCGACAGCCCGGTGGAGGAGATCCTCAAGGCCAACAACGAGTGGCACAAGTCGGAAGTGAAAGCGGGCGACTCCAAGCTCTTCAAGTCCGCCTACTTCAAGCCGAATCTCGGCGAGGCGTTCTCCCGCGCCGTCCAGGAACGCATGCTGGGCGGCGACCGCAAGGCGCTCATCCAGTCCTTCGGCACCGACCCGCAGACCGTCGTCGAACACTGCCTGTCCGCGACCGGCCTCCGCAAGGCGCGGGACACCAGACTGACCCTCGTCACCGCGGTGTTCGGCTTCGTGTTCCTTCCCGGTCTGCTGCTCTGGGTCCTGGCGTTCCGCCTGCGCGACTACCTCAACAAGTCGAAGGACACCGCCTTCCGGGCCCTGGGCGGCCTCCTGCTCGCCGTCTTCGGCATCGGCGCCCTGCTCCTGCTGGTCATGCTCCCGGTCGACGGACTGCTCGCGCTCTACCTGCGCGGAATGATCATCGCCCCCGTCATCGGCTGGCTCCTGGCCAAGCGGATCGCGGAGAGTTCCGCCAAGGACATGCGCTCCCGCTGGGAAGGGCTGCTCTCCGGCGCCGGCGTCATCGCCAAGATCCCCGACTCCGTACCCAAGAATCCCAACGAGACGGCGCGCGAAGCACTCCGCCAGGGCCTGGAGAAGCTCTCCGCCGAGCAGCAGTCCAACTCCGTCTTCTACGCGGGCCCCAAGGGCGTCCTCGGCATGGGCACCCGCTGGGGCAGCTGGCAGCTCGCCGAGGAACTCGTCCCCAAGGACCCGACCAAGGAGATCCACCAGTTCCGCAGCTGGGACCTGATACGGGTCATCCACGACCAGCTGAAGATGCTGGAACGCGGCCCGCTGAACACCGGCGGCTTCCCCACCCCCGCCGTGAAGCACTGGATCGTCTCCCCCGTCGGCGAGAACGCGGACTCGGTCTCCCGCCCCGAGGGCGAGGACGTCGCCACGTTCCAGGTCAAGCCGCACGAGATACAGCGCATCTGCAACCACCAGCAGTTCGGCAGCGGCAACCGGCACTACCTGGGCGTCCAGTTCACCCTCTGGGACGGCCAGTTGGTCATCACCATGATGATCACCGTGACCGTGCTCCACGAGACCCTGCGGATCGAAGTCACCGGACACGCGCTGGGGCCCGTCCACGGGCTCTTCCTCACCAAGCCGGAGGCCGAGACCAAGACGGTCAACAAGGCCGTGAGGTTCTGGGAGACCCGCAAGGTCACCCTGCCGCTCGTCAAGGCCAACGAGGTCGTCAGGCTCGCCCTGCGCGCCCCGTTCACCTGGTATCCGCCGCTGCTCGACTACCTGGGCGGCAAGATCGTCCTGCCCGAGCCCTTCGGTCTCCGCCACGCCTGGGCGGCGCAGCCGTGGAACCACCGGTTCATGGCGGACGACGCCATACGCGCGGCGGCCCCCGTCCTGCGCGCCGTGCACTCCGCGGCACTGCGGGTCCTGGAGGAGAACGGCGTCGACACCGAACGCTTCGACAACCGCTCCATGATCCTCAGCGGACTGGTGCAGGACCCGGCCCCGCGAAAGGCCGACGTGTACGACGCGTAGTGCTCAGGCAGCGGACGGGCCCGGCTACCGGGCCCGTCCGACGGGCCAGGCGTCCGCCAGCATCGAGCGGGTGTCGCCGAGCAGCTGCGGCAGCACCTTCGTATGACCGACCACCGGCATGAAGTTGGTGTCCCCGCCCCAGCGCGGCACCAGATGCTGGTGCAGATGGGCGGCGATACCCGCGCCCGCGACCGTGCCCTGGTTCATCCCGATATTGAAACCGTGCGCCCCCGAGGCCGCACGCAGCGCGACCATCGCCCGCTTGGTGAAGTCGGCCAGCTCGCCGGTCTCGTCGGCGTCCAGCTCCGTGTAGTCGGCGACGTGCCGGTACGGCACGACCATCAGGTGTCCGCCGTTGTACGGATACAGATTCAGCACGGCGTAGACCTTCTCGCCGCGCGCCACGATGAGCCCGTCCTCGTCCGACTTGGCGGGGATCACACAGAACGGACAGCCGTCGTCGGCCCCCGGACCGCTGGGCTTGTTCTCCCCCTGGATGTAAGCCATCCGGTGGGGCGTCCACAGGCGCTGGAACGCGTCGGGCGTCCCCACTCCGATCTGCTGCTCCGGCTCACTCGTCATGCCGATCAGCATATTGCGTCGGTCCCGCGGAGCGTGTCGCCGGGGCCCGACCCGACAGCGGCCCGCAATGCTGTGGCCATGAACGACCGCCCCACCGACCCCGCACCGAACCGGCTGACACACTGGGAGAAGCGCGCGGAAGTGCCGCTCTTCGCGGCCTCGGTGCTCTTCCTCACCGGGTACGCGGTCCGCGTTCTCGCCCCCCAGGACACCGAACCTTGGCGCGATATCGCCCTCGCCCTGGTCATCGCGACCTGGCTGCTCTTCCTCGTCGACTACGCGGTACGGCTCCGGCTGAGCGGCCTCGGCCTCCGCTTCGTCCGCACCCACTGGCTGGACACGGTGGTCCTCGTACTCCCGCTCCTGCGCCCGCTGCGGATCGTCCGGGTCTACACGGCGGTCCAGAAGCGCCGGGACCGGCCGCGGCTGAACCTGTACGCCCGGGTCATGACGTACGCGGGCATGACGGCCCTGCTGCTCGGCTTCTCCTCCGCCCTCGCCGTCTACCACCAGGAGCGGGGCGCGCCCGGCGCCACGATCCGTACCTTCGGGGACGCGGCCTGGTGGGCGTGCGCGACCCTCACGACGGTGGGGTACGGGGACGCCTCCCCGGTCACACCGGGCGGCCGGACGGTCGCGGCCCTGCTGATGGTCTGCGGTCTCGCGCTGCTGGGCGCGGTGACGGGCTCGTTCTCCTCGTGGCTGTTGCAGGTGTTCACGCGGGAGGACGAGAAGGGGCCCCCGGAGCGCGTGTAGCGCTGCGG
>NZ_JBSHFH010000043.1:0-71576 GCF_053617235.1 Streptomyces sp. NPDC055749
CTTTCAGCCCCTCCGGAGTTCGAGGAGCGGGGGTCCGGGGGCGGAGCCCCCGGTTTCGGGAAGGGGCGGGGTGGGGAAAAGCTCGCCCGTCTCCTGCGCCGCCGGGCAACCCCCGCCCCCGCGGCGCCCACCACCCCCGTCACGCACGTAGAGAACCTGGGGGTACGCCGGGGGCGCGTAGAAGCCCTGCGCCAGGTGACATTCACGGTCACCCCCGGCGAAACCATCGCTCTCATGGGCCGCAACGGCGCCGGCAAGTCCACCCTCCTCGCCACCCTCGTCGGCCTGATCGAGCCCACGACGGGCACCGTCACGGTCAGCGGTCACACTCCCCGCAGCACCCGCCCCCGCGACCTGATCCGCCAGGTCGGCCTGGTCCCGCAGGAACCGCGCGACCTGCTGTACGCGGACACCGTCGCCGCCGAGTGCGCGGCGGCCGACGCCGACGCGGAAGCCGCCCCCGGGACGTGCCGCGCCCTGGTGGCCGATCTGCTCCCCGGCATCCACGACGGCACCCACCCCCGCGACCTGTCCGAGGGTCAGCGTCTCGCGCTCGCCCTGGCGGTCGTTCTCACCGGCCGGCCCCCGCTCCTCCTGCTGGACGAACCGACCCGGGGCCTGGACTACGCGGCCAAGGCCCGTCTGGTCGCCGTCCTGCGCGGTCTCGCCGCCGAGGGGCACGCCATCGTCCTGGCGACGCACGACGTGGAGCTGGCCGCCGAGCTGGCCCACCGGGTGGTGATCCTCGCCGACGGCGAGATCGTGGCGGACGGCCCGACCGCGGAGGTCGTCGTCTCCTCCCCCGCGTTCGCCCCGCAGACCGCGAAGATCCTGGCCCCGCAGGAGTGGCTGACCGTGTCCCAGGTACGTACCGCGCTGGAGGAGGTCGCACCATGAGCGAGCCCACCAACCACCGGACCCGCCCCATCCGTCTCGGGCCCCGGGCGATCGCCGCACTGGTCCTCATCGGCGTCATCGGCGTGGCCGCCTTCTGCTGGCCGCTGCTCGCCGCCCCGGAGTTCGGTGTCGCCCACGAGAAGGACGCGCCCTGGCTGTTCGCCGCGCTGCTGCCCCTGCTCGTCGCCGTGGTCGTGGCGACCATCTCCGACTCCGGGATGGACGCGAAGGCGGTCGCGATGCTGGGGGTGCTCGCGGCGGTCGGCGCCGCGCTGCGCCCGCTGGGAGCGGGCACGGCGGGCCTGGAGCCGATGTTCTTCCTGATGGTGCTGAGCGGCCGGGTGCTCGGTCCGGGCTTCGGCTTCGTGCTCGGCTCGGTGACGATGTTCGCGTCCGCGCTGCTGACCGGCGGGGTCGGTCCGTGGATGCCGTTCCAGATGCTGGCGATGGCCTGGTTCACGATGGGCGCGGGGCTGCTTCCCGGCCAGGACCGGCTGCGGGGCCGCGCGGAGGTGCTGATGCTCGCGGTGTACGGATGTGTGGCGTCGTTCGCGTACGGCACGGTGATGAACCTGTACGGCTGGACCATCGTGCCGCCCTCCGGCTCCGGCATCTCGTTCGTGGCGGGCGATCCGGTGCACGAGAACCTGGTCCGTTTCCTCGCGTACTGTCTCGCCACCTCGCTGGGCTGGGACCTGGGCCGGGCCGTGCTCACCGTGGCGCTGACCCTTGTCGTGGGACCCACCCTGCTGAAGGCACTGCGCCGGGCCACCCGCCGCGCGGCCTTCGAGGCCCCGGTCGTATTCGAGGCCCCGAAAACGGCGGAAACGGCGACGAGGTGAGGGCTGGTCAGTCGGGCGGCGGGACGAGGTCACCGCGCAGCCGCCGCGCCCGCAGCACCAGCTCCATTTCGAACCGGCGGTCCGGGTCGTCCAGGTCCTCGCCCCACACCTCACGGAGCTGCCTCAGCCGGTAGCGGACCGTCTGCGGGTGGACTCCGAGACGGGCGGCGACCTCCGGCGCACCACCACGCGTTTCCAGCCAGGCCAGCAAGGTCTCGGCGAGGCGGTGGGCGTGCGCGGGGCCACCGGTCCCGCCCAGCTGGGCCAGTCGCCGCCGTGCCAGATCGTCGAGCAGCTCCCGCGCGGGCAGCAGCACCAGGGCTTCGACGTGCTCGGCGCAGTGCAGGAGCCGCCCTCGCGGCAGCAGGCCCTGCTCGATCATCCCGGCTGCGGCCTCCGCCCAGCGCAGCGAGGTGGCGGCCTGGGCCAGGGGAACGGACGGGCCGATCGCGCCGGACCAGTTGGCCATCGCCCGGTGCAACAGCTCCGCCCGCCCGGGGGATTCCGGGTTCGGGACCACCAGGCGCGGCTGCTCGGCCTCCATGTCGAGCAGCACCCCGTCGCCCACCGCGGGGGCGACGGCGTCCTGGGTGGGGCGGAGCAGGACGGCCACCGCCACCTTCTCGGGCAGCTGCCAGCCGATGCCGGCCGCGCGGTCGGCGAGGAGGGCCGACGGGTCGGTGCGGTGCTCGGCGAGCAGGAGCTCGACGAGGAGTCGTTGCAGGCGCAGCCGCTCCCCGGCCTGGCGGGCCACGGCCTCGGCGTAGCCGCGTACCGACTGGGCCACTATGACGTCGAGGTACTCGAACGCGGTCTCGGCGAGTTCGTACATCGCGGCGGGCGGGATGTCGACCTGCTGGCCGATCGCCGCCATGCGCCGCCAGGAAAGGCGTACGCCCAGCCGGTAGATCTCCTGCAAGGAGTCCAGGCTGCGCCCCTGCGTGACCTCACCGCGTCCGAAGTCCTGGAACATCTCGGGGAGGGCCCGTGGCCGGTCCGACCCCGTGGTCATCTGCTCGACGAAGAGCTCAAGGGAGTGCCGGATCGCCACGAGGGCCTTCGGTTCTCCGGACTCATCGGCGATGAAGGTCAGACCCGGATGTTCCCTTCGGATCGCGGCGAGTACGTCTTGTGCGAGTTCGGGCACCTGCTCCTGGGCGAGGGCGGCGAACCGCTGGATCCGTTCCCGTGGCACGTCGTGCCACGCTGACGACGCTGCCACAGCACTTGCTCCTGGACGTTCGGTCCGCACGCCCGCACGATCGGCCGGCCTGGATCTTCACAACCTAGCCCGCGCTGGGGCTCGGTGCGCCGGATGCTCCGTCCGCGGGTGGGTCGGGGAACGTGACGAGCGGCACATTCTGCGGCTCGGGTGTGGCATCGAGGGCGGCGACGATTCCGAAGGCGGCACCGGTGGCCAGTGCGGCGGAAGCGGCGCAGGTCAGCAGAGCGGCGAGCAGTCTGGGCATGAGGATGATCGGCCTCTCGGTCGTGTGAGGTTGTCACCCAGCGCGCCGGCCCGGTCCGGCGCGGTCAGTATGCGAGCCCATTGACAGGTGGTCAAGCGCCGCTTAATTTCGCGGTTCACAGCGCAGTTACTCCCGGGTACGTCATTTCACGCCCGGTACGCCCCTTATCGGCCCGGACAGGCCTAGGGCCGCGCGTGCGACCCCTTCCGCACAGCCCGCGAACGAAACAGCACACTTCCTGCCTGCATTGGAGTACCCGCATGCGCCGTTCAACGTCACTTCCGTCCCTGGTTCTGCTGGGTGCCGGCGTATTCCTGCTGGTCCTCACGCAACTGCTCGCCTGGTACGTCGAGCCGCGCGCCAAACGCACACCGACCGACGTGAACTCCACGACGGTCTTCACCGGCAAGGGCAGCTACTTCGACACCGGAACCGTCTCCACGGAGGACGACCAGACCCTCACGATCACCCGCCGGGTGCTGGGCAACGTCGCGGAGAGCGAGCGGAGCGGAAACGCGATCTGGGACGTGTCGACGCAGATCGACACCCCGAAGACGCTGCCGCTGGCCGACCCGCGCAAATCCTTCCAGTGGACGACGGAGCGCTGGGTCACCGACCGCCGGACCAACCTTCCGGTGCACTGCTGCGAGGAGAAGCCCACCTTCGAGGCCGAGGCCTACCTGAAGTTCCCGTTCGGCGTCGAGAAGCGTGACTACATCTGGTGGGACAGCACCCTGGGTGCCGGTGTGCCGCTGGAGTTCGAGGACACCACCGAGATCCACGGACAGCAGGGCTACCGCTTCACCGGCACCGTCGAGGCCACTGCCACCGGTACCCGTCAGGTCCCGGGCGTGCTGGTGGGCAGCAAGAAGCCGGGCCAGGTGCTCGCCGAGGAGTGGTACTCGAACTCGCTGATCGAGCTGACGGTTGAGCCGCGCACGGGCCGGATCATGAACGCGGTGATCGCGCCGACCAAGACGCTGCGGGCCCCGGGTTCGCAGAAGGACGCGGTGACCCTGCTGTCGAGCAAGCGGCTGGAGTTCACCGAGTCGACACGGCGCGAGCAGGCCGAGCTGGCCTCCGACGACGCCGGCCGGCTGGAACTGCTCGGCGAGACGGCTCCGCTGTGGGGCGGAATCGCGGGCGGTCTGCTCACCGTGGGCGGCGTGGTGCTGGTGATCCGCGGCCGCCGGCAGCCGGAACACTCAGCTGCGTGATGAAAACGGCCTCCCGGCAGGCCCGAACTTGTCACCCACGTGCGTAGCGGGATGAATCGCTCGTACGAACACTTGGGTTACCCCTGAGTAAGCCTCAGCGCACCCGCAGTACCCGTACACCGAGTCGCCCAGCGCTTCACCCCGGAAGCCCGGCAATCCCCTAACCCGACTGCTCCCGCAGCCACCGAGTTGGAGCACCTCTATGCCCCAGCACGCGTCCGCCCCGGCCTCCGGCCGGAAGGATTCCGTTCCCGCTCAAGCCCGAACCGGCAGCCAGGTCACCGACTTGCTCGCCGTCGAACCGCACAGCGCATCCGCCGTGGAACCTCTGCCGCGCCGGATCACCTTCCTCGCCCGCCGCGACCTGGGCAACCAGGCCGCAGGCGGTTCGGAACTGCTCATCGACCGGATAGCCGACGGCCTGACCGCCGGAGGCCATGAGGTCACGCTCGTCTGCGGCGGCCCCGCCGCCGCACGCGAGTACCGGGTGGTGTCCGCAGGCGGAGACGTAGGGCACTTCCTGCGTGCCGGCAAGACGTTCGCCCGCGAGGTCGGCGAATGCGACCTGCTGGTGGAGGTGTGCAACGGCATGCCCTACCTCGCACCGCTGTGGCACAGCGGACCGACGTTGTGCCTGGTCAACCATGTGCACAGCGATCTGTGGCAGCTGCGCTACCCGGGCCCGGCTGCCCGGCTCGGGCGCAGGCTGGAGCACTGGGCGCTGGCAAGCACCCACCGCGACAACCTGATGGTGGCCGTCTCCGAGTCGACCGCTTCCGAGCTGCGCGGCATCGGTGTGGCAGCGGACCGTATCCGGATCGTGAACAACGGTGTCGAAGACCCCGGCCCGCTGTTGCCGGAGGCGAAGGAACCGCTGTTCCTGGCCGTCGGCCGGCTGGTGGAGTACAAGCGCATCGATCTGCTCCTGCGGCTGTGGGAGCGGGTCCGTCCTGTCACCGGTGGCCGCCTCGTCATCGTCGGTGACGGTCCCGAGCGGGAGCGGCTGGAAGCCATGGCCGGCCCCGGTGTGACGTTCGCGGGCCGGGTGTCGGAGGCGGAGAAGCACCGGCTGATGTGCGAGGCGTGGCTGCTGTTGCACCCCTCCCTCGTCGAGGGCTGGGGGCTTGTCGTCACCGAGGCCGCCGCCCGGGGCACTCCCGCGGTCGGTTTCGACATACCGGGCCTGTGCGACTCCATAGAGGACGGGAAGACCGGCGTGCTGGCCAGGGGGGAGAGTTCGTTCGCCGCCATGTGGTGCGCTCTTTCCCTCAGCGCCGACCGGCGCGCGGCCATGGGACGTGCGGCTGCGCGCCGCGCCGAGCGCTTCCGCTGGAGCTCGACGGTCCGGCAGTTCCAGGCGGTGGCGGCCGAGGCGGCGGCACGCGCCGCCGTCCACAGGGCGCGGCAGGTGAGCAGCCGTGTCTGATGCGGGGGAACGCACTTTCAAGGATCCGTCGCTCCGGCGGTCGGCCACCCTCTTCCGTGCGTTCATGCGCGAACAGAGCGACCCCGAGCGGTGCTACACCCTGCTGGCCCGTGACTCGGTCGCACAGGTGGCACGGCACATCGACCTGCCCGGCAAGATCGTCGTCGACATCGGCGGCGGCAGCGGCTACTTCACCCAGGAGTTCCGCCGCCGCGGCGCGCAGAGCTACCTCTTCGAGCCCGACCCGCGTGAGCTGAGCTCCCGCGGCCCGGCGATCGAGGACGCGGTGCTCGCCGACGGCTATCTGCTGCCGCTCGCCGACGGTGCGGCGGACGTGTGCTTCTCGTCCAATGTGCTGGAGCACGTGTCGGACCCGCAGACCTTCATCAGCGAGATGGCGCGCGTCACCCGCCCCGGCGGACTGATCTATCTGTCGTTCACCAACTGGCTCTCCCCCTGGGGAGGTCACGAGACAGCGCCCTGGCACTACCTCGGGGCCGGCCGGGCCCGGAGACGCTACGAACGGCGCACCGGCCGCGAGGCCAAGCACACGGTCGGCGAGAACCTGTTCCCCGTCCATATCGGTTCCACCCTGCGGCACGTCCGCGGACGTGACGACGTGCATGTCGTCACGGCGCGGTCCCGTTACTGGCCGTTCTTCGCGAGCACGATCACCCGGCTGCCGGGACTCCGCGAGATCGCCACCTGGAATCTGCTGCTGATTCTCAGGCGAAGCCCATGAGCAAGCGAAGCGAGGAACGGTCATGACCAGTACGGTCCAGGCGCCCACCCGGGCGCCGCAGCCCGGCCCGACGCCGGCCGAGGCGCCAGGGGGCCCGCGCGGACGACGCCTGATGTTCGGCTTCTGGGCCGTCGTGCTGGTGTCCTTCCTGGCGGTGTCCCCGGGGAAGATGACGTTCGAGACGAAGCTCGGTGTCGCGCTGGACCCCTGGCGCTTCCTCGGCGACCTCGGTTCGCTGTGGAACGGCGACGTGGGCTTCGGCGGCATCGCCAACCAGTACGTCGGCTACGCGTTCCCGGCACTCCCCTACTACGCGCTCATGGACACGCTGAACGTCCCGGTGTGGCTGGCCGAGCGGCTCTGGCTGTCCGTCATCGTGACCGCCGCCTTCTGGGGTGCGCTCAGGCTCGCCGAACGGCTGCGCGTGGGTACGCCCACGACCCGGCTGCTCGGTGCGGTGGTGTACGCGCTGTGGCCCACGTTCACGATCGTGATCGGTTCGACCTCCGCCGCCGCGCTGCCCGGTGCCCTGCTGCCCTGGGTACTGCTGCCGCTGACCTCGACGGTCCTGAGCCCGCGAATGGCTGCCGCACGGTCGGCCCTGCTGATCCCCTTCATGGGTGGTGTGAACGCCGCATCGACACTGGCCTCACTGCTGCCCGTGGGTCTGTACCTGCTCAGCCGTCCCGCCGGACCACGGCGGCGCGCGCTGCTGTGCTGGTGGATACCGGGCGTGCTGCTGGCCACCCTGTGGTGGGTGGTGCCGCTGCTCCTGCTGGGCATGCACGGCGAGAACTTCATGGCGTACGTCGAGCAGGCCGACACCACCACCGCCACCATGTCCGCGACCGAGCTGCTGCGCGGCGCCGGTAACTGGGTGGCCTATCTGAACTTCGGTGAGGCCTGGCTGCCGGCCGGCTGGACCGTCGCCACCTCCGTCCTCACCGTCCTGGGTTCGGCGTTCGCCGCGGCCCTGGGTCTTGCGGGCCTGGCCCGGCGGGACCTGCCCGAGCGGCGCTGGCTGCTGATGACCGTGCTGGCCGTCGTCCTGATCGCGCTGGCCGGGTACGGCGGCGCCTTCGGCGGTCCGGCTCACGGTGTCGTACAGGACTGGCTGAACGGTCCGCTGAAGCCCTTCCGCAACATCTACAAGTTCCAGCCGGGACTGGCCCTCGCGCTCGCGCTCGGCCTGGCCCACCTGACCGCGGTGCTCGCCGCGAGCAGCGCTCCCCGCGCGCTTGCCGGTCGCCGCTGGGTGCCCGCGGTGGCGGCCGTACTGGTACTGCCCGGCCTTGCCCTGCCGTACGTCAACGGCTCGATCCTGCAGCCAGGCGGCTTCACCAAGCTGCCCACGCACTGGGAGAAGGCCGCGGGCTGGCTCAAGGACAACGCCGAGGACAGCCGGGCGATGGTCGTACCCGCGACTGCGCACGGCATCTACACCTGGGGTTCCCCCATCGACCAGCCCTTCGACGTGCTGGCCGAAACGGCGTGGGCGCAGCGTGACTTCGTCCCGTTCGGTCAGCCCGGCTCACGCCGGGCGACGGACGCGGTCGAGCAGGCGCTGCTGTCCGGCACCGAGGTCCCGGGTCTTCAGGCGTTCCTGGCACGGGCCGGTCTGCACGAGGTGGTCGTACGCAACGACCTGGACCCCGACCAGATCGGTTACGTCCCCCCGCAGACGGTGAAGCGGACCCTGGAATCGTCCGGTTACCGCAAGGTCGCCGGATTCGGGCCGCTGGTCACCGGCGGGCGCATCGCCGCCGGCACCCCGCTGCAGGTGCAGGGGCTCGTTCCGCGGCTCCAGGCCGTGGAGATCTACCGTCCGCAGGACCGCGACGACCGTCCCGGCAAGGTCGGTGTGTCGGCCGCTTCCGACACGGCCGTGGTCAGTGGCGGACCCGAGTCGCTGCTCCAGCTGTCGGCCGATCCCTCGATGGCCGACCGACCGGCCGTGCTGGCCGGGGACCGTCTTCCCGAGGGTGTCACCGCACCGGTGAAGGCCGTCGCCGACGGACTGCGCCGCGCCGACACCCGCTTCGGTCTGGTCAACAACAACACCTCGTACACGTACACCGAGAACGAGCGCAATCACTCCGGCAGCCTGCAGAACCCGGGCGAGAAGCCCAAGCAGATCCTGCCGTCGGACGGCGCCGGTCACCAGACGACGGCCGTACTGCGCGGCGCGGAGTCCGTGACGGCCTCCAGCAGCGGCAACTGGCTGTTCCACCAGCCGCAGTACGACCCGGTGAACGCCTTCGACGGCAACCCGGACACGGCGTGGGCCGAGGGCAGCCCGGGTGAGCCGGCCGGTCAGTGGATCGAGGTGGGCTTCTCCGGGCCGACCGACATCCCCTCCTCCATCCAGCTGACACCGCTGCGGGGCGACGGCACACGGTCCGCGCCCACCCGGGTGCGGATCGAGACCGACCAGGGTTCCGTCGAGAGCCCGCTGCAGACGAATGGTCAGCCGCAGACCGTCAAGGCACCTGTCGGCGAGGCCTCCTGGATGAAGATCACCGTTCTTGCCGCTCAGCAGGGACGGCCGGGTCTGGCCGGGGCCGGCTTCTCCGAGGTGTCGATCCCGGAGGTGCAGGTGACGCGCATGCTGGCGCTGCCCGCCGACGCTGGGGACACCGAGGCGGCGTCGACCGTGTACTCCCTGCACCGCGGTACCGACGCGGGCGGCTTGTCGCCCGTATCGGCCGAAGTGGGACTGCACAGGCAGTTCAGCACCGAGGACGCGGCCGAGTACGAGGTGTCGGCGCGAGCCGTCGCCGTACCCGGCGGCCGTCTGGACGAACTGCTGGACCGTTCGGCTCCGGGATCGAAGAACCGGGTGAAGGCCTCCGTGGACTCCACCAGCCGCACCGGCATGTCACTGAGCGCCCGCAACCTGGTCGACGGAGACCTGACGACCGCCTGGATCGCGGGCGACCGTCCGGTCGTCCACCTCAGCTGGCCCAAGAAGGAGAAGATCGACGAGATCGTCCTCGCGCCGGCCGGCGGGGTGTCCACCCGGCCCGAGCAGGTGCTGATCAGCTCGCCGGACGGCGCCGCGACGGCTGACGTGGACGAGAACGGGCGGGTCCGCTTCCCGGAGATCGAGACGAACCGGCTCGACATCACCATCAGCCGGGTGGCCCCGCTCACCGTCCACAACCCGGTGGCGGAGGAGGAGTTGCAGCTTCCGGTCGGGCTCAGTGAGGTGCATGTTCCCGCGCTGGCCGATCTGCGGGTGCCCCGTGCCAAGGCGTCCGCGCAGTTCTCGCTGCCGTGCGGCGAGGGCCCGGACCTCGCGGTCGGCGGTGTCCTGCACAAGACGAAGGCCTCCGGATCCGTCCGGGACCTCACCGAGCGGCGTCCCATCACCGTCGCACTCTGCGCGGGAGAGGAGAAGGACGGCACTCTGGACCTTCCGTCCGGAGAGCACGAGGTGGAGGCGGACGACGCGGGCCCGCTGGCGATCACCGATGTCACACTGACCCGCGGCACCCCGCAGGAGACCGTGGGAGCGGCGGGCCGCGAGGCCACCGTCACCAAGTGGAACGACGACAGCCGGACCGTCTCGGTTTCGGCAGGCTCCGGCGAGGCCGCGTACCTGCAGACCTACGAGAACGCCAACGACGGCTGGAAGGCCACCCTGGAGGGCAAGGAGCTGGAGTCGGTGCGGCTCGACGGCTGGCAGCAGGCCTGGGTGATCCCGGCCGGGGCGTCCGGCACGGTGAACATGGAGTTCGAGCCCTCCGGTCCGTACCGGGCCGCCCTGATCGGCGGTGCGATCGCGCTCGCCGCGCTGGCGGCGCTGGCCTTCGTGGGCCGCAGGCGCAACGCCGGCGGTAGCAACGAGGAGCTGCCCGAACCGGCGGCCCCCGGGATGCTGCTCGGGACACTGGCGCTGACCGCGGTCGTCGCGGTGGCGGCGGGTCCGCTGGCCCTGGTCGTACCCGTACTCGCCGTGGCGGCCCGGTTCCGGCCGGCCGTCCTGGTGCCGACCGCAGGCGCGGCGATGGCCGCGGCGGGCATCACCGCGGCCATCGGCGCCGGGGAACCGGCCGCCGCCGGGCAGGGAGCGTTCAGCGCCTTCGCCCAGGTACTGGCACTGGTGGCCCTGTCCGCCGCCTTGGTCACGGCGGTACGCCCGGGGGCCACGGCCGACGGGCGCCGGGGCGACGACGGTGCCGACGCACCGGAAGGCGACGGGGGTGCCGAAGCGCCCGTAGCCGGACCGGTGGTCACGGCCCGGCAGGGAAACCCGGACGCCGGGGACCAGACCCAGCCGCTCCCCCGGCAGCAAGGAGGCGGTGGCCCCTCATGACCTCGTCGCGAACCGCCGGGCAGGGGGACTCACCCCCTCCCGGCGGTGACCGGATTCCCTTTCCGGTCACCGATGAGGTGTCCCGGCACTGCCTGAGTGACGACGAGCCGGACACCGTACACATCGAGGTCCATCTGCCCGGACGGCTGGACCCGGAACGGCTGCGGACCGCGTTCCGGCAGGCGCTGCTGACGCACCCCCGGGTACTGGTCCAGGAAGTGCCCGGCCGTCGGCTCCGCCAGTCGTTCGCGTGGGAGCTGACCGGCGAACCGGACCGCGATCCCGTGGAGTTCCCGCCGCCCGGACCCGACGCGCTGGCCCACGCCCGCGCCAGGGCCCTGGAGGATTGCCCGTCCTTGGCCCTGTCGCCGCCGATGCGTCTGGAGGTCGTGGAGGGGGACAGGGGCACCGTGCTGTTGCTGACGATGCATCACACAGCCCTCGACGCGGGGTCAGGACTGCGGGTGCTCGCCACGACCGCGGAACAGTACGGCGGCTCCGCCGCTCACCCCGTCGCCGGGCCGGTCCGGCAGGCCCCCTCGGGTCCTGCCGCGACCGGCCCGGCGACGGGCCGCGCGGTGCGCGCGCGGCCCGTGCGGGTCGCACCGGACTCCCGCCCCGGGGCGGTGCGCGCCCGCGCCGTGGGCAACGGCATGCTCCAGGCGGAATTGCCCCTTCCGCCGCGGGCGGGCCTGACCGGTGAGCCCGCGGCCTGGACCGTCAACGACCAGCTGCTGGTCGCCGCTTCACTGATGGTGGGCCGCTGGAACGTCTCACAGGGCCGGCCCGCAGGTCCGGTGCGGATCACCATGCCCGTCGACGACCGTCCGCGCGGCAGGGACATGCCGATGGGGAACGGAACCCGGCTCGTCGAAGTCCCCATGACCTCCGAGGACCCGCACGACCTGGACCTGCTGCTCGGTGAGCGGCCGGACCCGGCGGCCGTGACCCGGTTGCTTCGCACCACCGCCCGGCGCACCCGCGCGCTCAAGTCGGCCCGCAGTGCGCCGCTGGGCCTCGGGGCGAACCTGCTGACCGCGCCCGTTCTGCCGGTCGGGATCCGGGGCACGCTCACCCGTGGCGCGCGGCGGGCCGCGGCGCCCTGGACATCGACGGTGCTGGTCACCAATGTCGGACGCGTTGCGTACGCGCTGGACTTCGGTGACGCGGGCCGGGCGAGGGCCGTGTGGTTCTCCGCACCGGCGCGGATGCCGCGCGGGCTGAGCGTGGCGGCGGCCTCCACCGGCGGGCGGCTGCATGTGACGCTGCGCTGGTCGCGGGCGCTGCTCGGCGACCCGGCGGGCGCGGACCTGGCCGGTCTGTTCGCCCAGTCGCTTATCGCGACGTCACAGGTCACCCACCCCCACGACACACCCCGGCCCGACCCGGCACCGGGTCGAGCGAGATCCGCCCAGAAGGACCCTGCGAGGCCGTCATGAACCCCTCCCCCCACTGCTCAGCCGCCACGAACCCGGCACAGGCGACGGTATGTCCGCCGTCCCCGCCCGCTCCCGGGCTGCGGGATTTCTACGAGGACCCCGCCGTCCCCGTCGCCTCCGGCGAGGCCCGTACGCTGCGCCAGGCCCGGATGCTCGCCGATGCCCTCGGGCCCGTCGGTCCCGGCCGGCCGGCCGCGACCGTGCTCGACGTGGGCTGCGGTGACGGCTCGGCCGCCGCGACCGCCGCCCGCGAACTGAACGGTCACCGGGTCGTGGGGGTCGACTGGTCGCAGGGCGCGCTGCTCCGGGCGGCGCCGCGCCTGAGCCAGGTCGTACGCGGTGAACTGACGGACGGCGGGCTGCCGTTCGCCTCCGGAAGCGCCGACGCCGTCCTCTTCAGCGAGGTCGTCGAGCACCTCGTGGACCCCGACAGCGCCCTCGACGAACTGCACCGGGTGCTGCGGCCGGGGGGACATCTGATGCTCTCCACCCCCAACCTCGCCGCCTGGTACAACCGCGGGCTGCTGCTCGCCGGAGTCCAGCCGGTGTTCTCCGAGGTGAGTCTGCGCCACATCCACGGCAGGCCGGGCAGCCAGGTGGTCGGCCATCTGCGCCTGTACACGGCACGTGCGCTGCGCGAGTTCGTGGCGGCGTGCGGGTTCGAGGTGGTGAAGGTCGCCGGTGCGCCGTTCCACGGAGTGCCGCGCCCGCTCCGGACCCTGGACCGGCTGGCCTGCCGGGTGCCGTCCCTCGCGTCCATCCTCCTTGTGCACGCGAGGAAGGTGTAGCCCGTGATCTGGGGAGTGGCCGCCGCGCTGGTGGCGAACGTGCTGTACAGCACCGGCTTCGTCCTGGAGAAGCGTGCGCTGGCCGGCATGCCGCCGCTGAGTGCGGCGCAGCCGGGCCGTGCCCTGCTCCTGCTGGCCACCAGGCCCCTGTGGATCTGCGGGGCCGCGGCGCTCGCCCTCGGGTTCGGCGCCCAGCTGGCCGTCTACCGCTCCCTGCCGATCGCCGCCGCCCAGGGCCTGTTCCTCTCCGGTCTCGTCCTCCTGCTGGTGCTCTCGTCGGTGGTGCTCGGCGAGCGGCCCTCCGGCCGTGAGCGGCGCGCGGTGGCGGTCATCGGGCTGGCGCTGGTCATGGTGGTGTCCTCGCTCTACGGGAGCGAGGAGGAGATCAGCCGCAGTGCGCCCGCGGGCATCCTGCTGGCCCTGTGCGTGCCGACGCTCGCGGCCGGGCTGGGGCTGTACGCCGCCGCGGAACGCCGCGCGCGCCGACGTCACCGGCAGCCGACCACGGGAGTGGCGTACGCGGTGGCGATCGGTCTGCTCTACGGGGTCAGCTCGCTCGCCATCAAGGGAGTCTCCGGGCACCTGGACACCGCGGACCTCAAGGGCTCGGTCGCGGCACTGCTCGTCAGCCCCTACCCGTACCTTCTGCTGGTCACGGGGGTCAGCGGACTGGTGCTGTCGCAGACCGCCCTGCAGCGCTGCCGGGCGTCACTGATCGTCCCGGTGTGCTCGACGGTGACCTGCGTGTTCACCATCGTCAGCGGCACGATCGCGTTCGACGAGCCGCTGCCGGAGGACCCGCTGCGGCTGTTACTGCGCATCGGCGGCACCGTGCTGGCCCTGACGGTGCTGCTCACCCTGCCACGACACGACGCGGACACCCCCACACCCGAAGGAAGCCGTCATGAAGCCTGACAACCCGCTGCTGAAGATCCTCGCCTGCCCGCTCGACAAGGGTCCGCTGATCCTCGACGAGGGCGGGGACGCTCTCTACAACCCGCGCCTGAACCGCCGCTATCCGATCGTCGACGGCATCCCGCAGCTGCTCCCCTCATCAGGCGAGGCCCAGGTCACATTGGAGGTCCCGAAGGGGTGAAGGATCCCACAGGCCCTTGGTCCTCCACGACCGGCCTTAGTAGCACCGGAACCGCGCCCCGTCCTCGTGTGCCTGCCCCCGGCCCGGGACTTTGGACCCTCGCTCCGAGGCGGGGCCGTACCCGGGGTCGTTGCGGAGGCCCGCCGGGCTCGCTAACCATGGATCACGTCGCCGAACACCGCAGACCCCGCAGACATGGGCCTCGGTAGTCGAGCACCGGTCCCGCACCACTCGGACCGGTCGCGACTCCCCCGTTCCCGACGTTAGGTCTCTACGTGTCGTTCGCCCGTCGCATCCTCGCCCAGCCCCGCAAGGCCGCCGCCACCGGCGCCGCCGTACTGCTGGGCGCCACCGGTCTGGCCCTCGGCGTCACCCCGGCGATGGCCGCACCGGCCGCCGCCCCGACGTCCGCCACGAGCGCGCAGGACACGGCGAAGAAGATGATCGGCGACAACGCCCAGTACGCGTGCTTCGACAAGATCGTGGACCACGAGAGCGACTGGGACGTGAACGCCTCCAACGCATCCTCCGGCGCCTACGGCCTGGTCCAGGCCCTGCCCGGCTCGAAGATGGCCTCGGCGGGCGCCGACTGGCAGACCAACCCCAAGACCCAGATCAAGTGGGGCGTCGACTACATGGAGGACCGCTACGGCAGCCCGTGCGGCGCCTGGGACTTCTGGCAGTCCAACGGCTGGTACTGAGCAGCCACAGCTTTGTGAATCAGCCTTGTGAACACGCGGGCCCCCGACCGGAGTTCCGGTCGGGGGCCTGCTGCCGCCGCGTCTCAGACCTTGCGCCAGCGGGCGTTTGCCCAGGAGAAGACACCGAAGGCGGCCAGGCCGAGGGCGATGACGGCGAGCAGCCACGGCCCCGCGGGAGTGTCGGTGAAGGACCGCAGGGTGTCGTCCATCCCCTTGGCCTTGCCGGGTTCGTGCGCGAGCGCGGCGGCGATGGCGAATCCGCCCGCGGTGGCGAACACGGCGCCACGGGCGGCGCCGCCGAACATGCCGAGGGCGTCGACCGTCCGGCGGACCTTCCTCGGCATCTCGGACATCTTCAGGTGCTTGTGGTACTTGCGCATGAGGGCACGGGCCGCGATCCACAGGCCGGCGCCTGCCACAGCGGCACCGGCTGTCGCGACGATCCACTGTCCACCGGACCAGCCGAGCACCTTGGCCGTGACGTCCTGGGACTGCTTGTCGGTCGACCCGCTGCCGCTGCCCGCGTCGCCGGCCGCGTAGGAGAGCACGGAGTACGACACGAAGCCGTAGAAGAGGAAGCGCCCGGCGGCCATGGCCCGCTTACCGGGCTTCTTACCGCCCGTGCCGGCCTGGCCGAAGAGTGCCTCGGTCAGCCGCCACACGGCCATGCCCGCCAGCGCCGCGCCGAGAAGCCACAGCAGGATGTTCCCGAACGGCTTGCCCGCGAGCTCCGAGATCGCGCCGCCCCGGTCGGCCTGCTGCCCCCCGGAGTCGGAGAAGGCGATGCGCAGCGCCAGCAGTCCGACCAGGAGGTAGATCACCCCTCGGGCCACGAACCCCGCGCGGGCTCCCGCGGCTACCGCCGTGCTGTTCGCCGCGCGTTCGGCCTGACCATGTCCACGCCGGGAAACCGATCTGGAGTTCATGAAGTGCACGGTTCCCCCGAATCACGGATCAATGTCCCAGGGCCCCGAAGCCCTCAGAGCCGCTGAATGATCGTCCCCGTGGCCAGCGCCCCGCCCGCACACATCGTGATGAGCGCGAACTCCTTGTCGCGGCGCTCCAGTTCGTGCAGGGCCGTGGTGATGAGCCGGGCCCCTGTGGCGCCGACCGGGTGGCCGAGCGCGATCGCTCCGCCGTTGACGTTGACCTTCTCCAGGTCCTGGCCGAATACCTGCGCCCAGCTCAGCACCACGGACGCGAATGCCTCGTTGATCTCGACGAGGTCGATGTCCTTGAGGGACATGCCCGCCTTGCCGAGTACGGCCCGCGTCGCGTCGACCGGTCCGTCGAGGTGGAAGTGCGGGTCGGAGCCGACCAGGGCCTGGGCGACGATCCGGGCGCGCGGCTTGAGCTTGAGGGCGCGTGCCATCCGTTTGGACGCCCACATGATCGCGCAGGCCCCGTCGGATATCTGCGAGGAGTTGCCCGCGGTGTGGATCGCGGTGGGCATGACCGGCTTGAGCCCGCCGAGTCCCTCCATCGTGGTGTCGCGCAGCCCCTCGTCGCGGTCGACGAGCCGCCACATGCCCTGGCCTGCCGCCTGTTCCTCCTCGGTGGTGGGCACCTGGACCGCGTACGTCTCGCGTTTGAAGCGCTCCTCGGCCCAGGCCACGGCCGCCCGTTCCTGCGAGATGAGGCCGAGCGAGTCGACGTTCTCGCGGGTCAGCCCGCGCTTGCGGGCGATGCGTTCGGCGGCCTCGAACTGGTTGGGCAGGTCCACGTTCCACTCGTCCGGCCAGGGCTTTCCGGGGCCGTGCTTGGAACCGCTGCCCAGCGGCACGCGTGACATCGCCTCGACGCCGCAGCTGATGCCGACGTCGATGACCCCGGCCGCCACCATGTTGGCGACCATGTGGGATGCCTGTTGCGAGGAGCCGCACTGGCAGTCCACGGTGGTGGCGGCGGTCTCGTAGGGAAGGCCCACGGCCAGCCAGGCGTTGCGCGCCGGGTTCATGGACTGTTCGCCGGCGTGGGTGACCGTACCGCCGACGATCTGCTCGACGCAGTCGGCGTGAATGCCTGTGCGGCCCAGGAGTTCGCGGTAGGTCTCGCCCAGCAGATAGGCGGGATGCAGATTGGCGAGCGCGCCTCCGCGCTTGCCGATGGGGGTGCGTACGGCTTCGACGATGACGGGTTCCGCGGCCATGAGCTCGTCCTCTCCTCACACTTCCGCTGGGGCGTCCCGGCACCCGCGGAAGGAACTAGTACGCGTTCTAGTTCTGCAAGCAGTCTTATGACCCTTACCCCCGGTACGCAAGGGTCGTGCACGCACCTCGCGTACGTGACAGGCACACCGTTACGCGCGCCGCGTCGTCCTGGGCAACAGATCCGGCCACGGCTCTTGCGAGTTGTAGAACTCGTTACTACCTTTCGGGCTACTTCTGATGGGCCGTCAGACAGTTCGCCGCCAGACCCGGAGTGGAGAGGTGCCCATGCGCTGCCCCCATCTGCCCGAAGGGTTCGACTTCACCGATCCCGACCTGCTCCAAGCCCGGGTGCCCCACCCGGAGTTCGCCGAGATGCGGGAGACCGCACCGGTCTGGTGGTGCGCCCAGCCCGCCGGGATCTCCGGCTTCGCCGACGAGGGCTACTGGGCCGTCACCCGCCACGCGGACGTCAAGTACGTCTCCACGCACCCGGAACTCTTCTCCTCCAACACCAACACGGCGGTCATCCGCTTCAACGAGACGATCAGCCGCGACCAGATCGAGGTCCAGAAGCTGATCATGCTGAACATGGACCCGCCCGAGCACACCCGGGTCCGCCAGATCGTCCAGCGGGGCTTCACCCCACGGGCGATACGTTCCCTGGAGCAGGCCCTGCACAGCCGCGCCCGCTCCATCGCCGAGACCGCCCTCGCCGCAGCGGACAAGGACGGTTCCTTCGACTTCGTGACCAACATCGCCGTCGAACTCCCCCTCCAGGCCATCGCCGAGCTCATCGGCGTACCCCAGGAGGACCGGTCCAAGATCTTCGACTGGTCCAACAAGATGGCCGCGTACGACGATCCCGAGTACGCGATCACCGAAGAGGTCGGCACCGAGGCGGCCATGGAGATCGTCTCGTACGCGATGAACCTGGCGGCGGCCCGCAAGGAGTGCCCGGCCAAGGACATCGTGTCGCAGCTGGTCGCGGCCGAGGGCGAGGGGAACCTCTCCGGCGACGAGTTCGGCTTCTTCGTGATCCTGCTGGCGGTCGCCGGCAACGAGACCACGCGTAACGCCATCAGCCACGGGATGCACGCCTTCCTCACCCACCCCGAGCAGTGGGAGCTGTACAAGCGCGAGCGCCCGGAGACGACCGCCGAGGAGATCGTCCGCTGGGCGACGCCCGTGGTCTCCTTCCAGCGCACGGCGACCCAGGACCTGGAGCTGGGCGGGCAGCGGATCAAGAAGGGGGACCGGGTCGGGCTGTTCTACTCCTCGGCCAACAACGACCCCGAGGTCTTCGACCACCCCGAGACCTTCGACATCTCCCGCGACCCGAATCCGCACCTCGGATTCGGCGGCGGCGGCCCGCACTTCTGCCTCGGCAAGTCCCTTGCCGTGATGGAGATCAACCTGATCTTCAACGCCATCGCCGACGTGCTGCCCGACCTGCGGCTGGTGGACGAGCCGCGGCGGCTGCGCTCGGCCTGGCTCAACGGGATCAAGCAGTTGCAGGTCAGTACGGACGTCACCGGCTGACGGATGCCCCCGGTCGGTCCGGCCCGCCGCGGAGCGGGCCGGGGCGACCGGGGATCATGAGGGCCATGCATGCCCTGCTCTCCGCCTTCACGCCCATCTGGGCGCTCACCGCCGCCGGTTACGCGGCGGGGCGCAGCGGCCTTCTCGATGAGCAGGCGGAAGCCGTGCTCGGCCGGTTCGTCTTCCATGTGGCCATGCCCGCCGCGCTGTTCATGATGGTGTCCCAGGCGCGGCTCGGCTCCTTCGTGAACCAGTCGATGATCGCGTTCGCGGCGGGCACGGTGGCCGTCTGCGCGCTGGGCTTCATGACCGCCGGACGGCTCTTCGGCCGCAAGACGGCCGACCGGGCGATCAGCGGTATGGCGTCCGGTTACGTGAACTCCGCGAACCTCGGCATCCCGGTGGCCGTGCAGGTGCTGGGCGATGCCTCGTTCGTCGCGCAGATCATCCTGTTCCAGGTGCTGCTGGTCTCCCCGGTGATCCTGACCCTGCTGGACAGGGGCACAGACACGGACCCGGGCCGCGTCCGCTGGCGGCCGGTGCTGCGCCGCATGGTGACGATGCCGGTCCGCAACCCGATCATCATGGCCTCGATGCTCGGCGTGCTCGTCGCTGCGACGGGACTGCGGGTGCCGTCCGCGCTCGCCCACTCCTGCGAACTGCTCGGCGCCGCCGCCGTGCCCACCGCGCTGATCACCCTGGGCCTGTCCCTGCACGGCCGCCGGGACCGGGCGGAGGCGACCGAGGCGCCGGGGAGCCGGGCGGAGGTCGCCGTGGCGGTGGCCCTCAAGACCCTCGTACAGCCGCTGGTGGCCTTCGGCGCCGCGCTGCTGCTCGGGCTGCCGGAGCACCAGCTGCTCGTCGTGGTGCTGTGCTCCGCGCTGCCGACCGCCCAGAACGCGTTCCTCTACGCCCGTGAGTACGGCCTGGACACCGCGCTCGCCCGTAATTCCGTGGTGGCCTCCACGGTGGTGTCGATGGCCACCCTGTCGCTCGCGGCGTGGGCCCTGGGGACGCCGGGCTGATCCCCCGAGTGGCGTAACGGACCTTTCGGGCGGATGCTGGTGAGCGCGGCGATCCATGCCGAAGGGGTGCCGGGGCGGTGAGGAACGCCCCGGCGCCTCTTCGGCGCCGCTACTGCTTGCCGCCGGCCCTGCTGCCGACCTTCTCCGCGACGGGGCCCGGCTCGGGCGCCGTACTGGGATCGGCCTCGACAGCGTCCGGCTTCGGCAGCCGCAGGGCCCGGGGCCCGCACAGGACGTACGTGAGCCCGAAGCCCAGACCCACCACCACCGCACCGCCGGCCGCGTCGAGCACCCAGTGGTTGCCGGTGGCGACGATCGCGCAGACCGTGAACAGCGGATGCAGCAGGCCGAGGGCCTTCATCCACATCCTCGGGGCGATCATCACGATGACCACACCGCACCACAGCGACCAGCCGAAGTGCAGCGACGGCATCGCCGCGTACTGGTTGGTCATCGACGTCAGCGTCCCGTAGTCCGGCTTCGCGAAGTCCTGCACGCCGTGGACGGTGTCGATGAATCCGAGGCCCGGCATCAGCCGGGGCGGGGCCAGCGGGTAGAGCCAGAAGCCGACGAGGGCGAGGATCGTGGCGAAGCCGATGGAGCTGCGGACCCAGCGGTAGTCGGCGGGCCGTCGCACGTACAGCACGCCGAGAATCGCGAGCGGCACGATGAAGTGGAACGTGGAGTAGTAGTAGTCGAAGAACTCGCGCAGCCAGTTGATCTCCACGACCGCGTGGTTCGCCCAGTGCTCGATGTCGATGTGCAGCCACTGCTCGATGGAGTGGATCTGGCGGCCGTGCTCCTCGGCTGTGGGCCGTCCGGCGGTCGCCGCGAGCCGGACCTTCGCGTACGCGGAGTAGACGACGCGGATGAGCAGGAGTTCCAGCAGCAGATTGGGGCGGCTGAGCACCCGGCGCCAGAACGGCAGAAGCGGAATCCGTCTCCAGCGCGCCGCGACCGGCTTCGCGTAGTCCGTGGGGATGGGCTGCTGCCAGTACGGCGACGAGCGCGGCAGGAACGGCGCGGCGCAGGCCGCACCGAGGGCCGCGATCAGCAGGATGTTGTCGCGTACGGGGATGACGGCGCCGATGTTCGGCAGCAGCATCTTCCCGGGCAGCGTGAGCACCAAAACCACGACGGCCGGCCAGACCAGCCGGTCGGAGGCCCGCTTGCCGACCCGGCCGACCACGGCGAGGAGCACCCAGAGCACCTGGTGCTGCCAGGCGGCCGGCGAGATCGCGACGACCACGCAGCCGGTCACCGCGACCGCGAGGAGCAGCTGACCGTCCTGCGCGTACCGAACAGCGCGCCGCAGTCCGAGGAAGCAGACGGCGGCGGCGAGGGCGAGGAAGACCACGATCTCGGCGGGGCCTTCGAGGCCGAGCCGCAGGAGCGCGCCGTGCAGGGACTGGTTGGCGAGGCTGTCCGGCGGGTCGCCGAGACCGGCGCCCGCGACGTGGTGCAGCCAGTAGGTCCAGGAGTCCTGCGGCATCGCGGCCCAGGCCAGCGCGGTGCAGCCGGCGAAGGCGGCCCCCGCGGTCGCCGCGGCCCTGCGCCGGCCGGTGAGCCAGAGGAGCGCGGCGAAGAGCAGTACGGCCGGCTGGAGGGCGGCGGCGATGCCGATCAGTACGCCCGATGTGCGTTCGCCCCGGGCCACGAACCAGCCGAGGAGCACCAGCAGGACCGGCAGGATGCTGGTCTGGCCGAGGTACAGCGCGTTGCGGACGGGCAGCGACACCATGAGCAGGGTGATCGCGACCGGGGCCGCGAGGAACATCGTGCGGCGGCTCACCGGGGCGGGCAGGGCACGTGCGGCGACGAGGCCGAGTGCGGCGACGAGCAGCAGCGAACCGAAGGTCCACACGACGCCGAGTGCCTGTTCGGCCGAGGTCGTCAGGGGTTTCAGGACGAGCCCCGCGAAGGGTGTTCCGGTGAAGCGCCCGGTGTCGTACAGCGACCCCGTCACATGGAGGACCCCGTTCGGGCCGATCCAGGTCTCCAGGTCGGTGAGACGTTCCCCGGGCGGCTGCCGCAGCAGCGCCACCATCTGCCGTACGGCGAGTGCGGCCACGACCAGCCAGAGCACCGCCCGGGTCGCCCCGGCCCCCGTCCCCGCGCCCGTCGCGTTTCCGCGCACGCCCTGCTCCGCATTTGCCACCCGCGCCGACCCTCCCACCGTTCCATGCACGGTCCCCTCGACGCGGGGCTGTGCGGATGAAGCCTCTCATTGCCTTATGAGCTGGACACAGTCAACCTCCCGGACACCTTCGCCGCCCGCCACCCGCCGTGGCGGGAGGGGGACTCGGGGACGCGGCGGGTCTCCGCCGCGGCCGCGCCGTCAGCCCTCGTGAACGGGGGTGTCCGCCTGCCAGCCGGTGAACAGCGGGACGTCCGAGACACCGTCCAGGACGACGACGCCGAACGGGCGGTCGAAGGCGATGTGCCGCAGGTTCGCCGGCCCCGGAGCCGACCCCGCCCGCGTCGCGACGACGGTCACCGCGGCGGCTTCCACACCCTTCTCGGCGATCTTCACGACGGCCTCCTGGACCACGGCGGAGAGGGCGAGCGGTACGGGCGAGATCCCGGAGAAGTCGGCGGCGCCCGAGGTCGCGATACGTACGCCGAGTGCGGGCAGTTGCTCGGTGACCCGCACCGTCGTACGCAGGGTGAACCGCGGAATCCCGACGCTCACCGCATCGGCGTCCAGCGGCGTACCGGACGCGCGGGGCGCCCACGCCGACGGCAGTACCCGCGCGGCCCCGGCCCCCGGCTCCCCCAGCACGAACCGGACCCGGGCCGGAGCCCCGCCGCCCGGCTCGGCGCGGCAGCGCAGCTCGACGACGTACGCGCCGCCGACCGTCCAGACGTCGGTCGGCGCCACCGGCCCCCGCATGGTCGCCACGGGGCGGCTCGTCCCCGCCGCGTCGGTGAACGGGAGGTCGCGGGTGGAGCGTCCTTCGAACGGGGTCTCCCAGTGCGCCTTGAGCGCCAGCACGTTGACGAGCGCGAGCAGAGTGGCACGGGAGAGCCGCAGGGGCAGTCGCTCGACCAGGCCGCCGGTCGCGCCGCGCACCCAGGCGTCGATCTCCGCCTGCTGCATCGCTCCGACCGGGATGTCCGGCAACGCCTCCTGGTACGCGGGCAGGACGGGCACCCGCGTCCAGATCCGGGTCGCCACCGCGAGGGCGTCGGTACGGGCCAGTTCCCGCGCGGCCTCCGTGACGACCGGGGCCGCCTCCCGGTCCGCGACCCCGAGCAGGGCGCGCAGTTCGGCGGCGGTCTCCTCGCGCGCACCGCTCGCGACGGCCGCGAGGGCCAGCCACAGGCCGGCGGGCGAGCACACGAAACCACCGGTGTGCTCGTCGGCCAGCTCTCGTATCCACTGCCCACCCAGATGCTGAATCGCCCTGGTCCGTTCCATCCGCCCGCCCCCTGCGCCTGCACGTAAAAGCTTCGCCATCCGATCATGCGGAAGTCAGAATGCATCACATGACGTGGACCGTGGCCCCTGAACGTTTCGACTCCCCCGATGCGGCACTGCTGCGCCGGGACTATTACGACGAGGTAGCGAGCCGCTACTGGGGGCGGCCCGCGACCCGTCAGGAAATCGAGGAGGGCCTCACCGACGACGGCGCGAACCGGCTGGTGCCGCCCACCGGGGAGTTCGTCGTGGGCCGCTTCGGGGACAAGCCGGCGAGCTGCGCGGGACTGCTGCTGGCCGACGCCGAGCCGGATGTCGCGGAGCTGACCCGGGTGTTCGTACGCCCGGAGTTCCGGGCCACGGGCGGGGGCGGGCAGCTGCTCGCCGCGATCGAGAGCGCGGCACGGGACTTCGGGGTGCGGCGGATCAGGCTCGACACCCGCAACGACCTGGTCGAGGCGCGCGGGCTCTACGCCAAGCACGGCTACCGGGAGGTCCCGGCCTTCCACCACCGCAACCAGTACGCGGAGCACTGGTTCGCGAAGGAGCTGTGAGGCCGACGGAGTGAAGGACTCAGCCGTTCACGCGCGGTGGTCGCGTCCCGGTTCCGGCATGTGCGGCCGTTCCTTGCTCGATCCGCTCACCTCGGCCGTCAGCTCCGCGACGAGATGGACCAGGTCGGTCGGCCGTTCCGGCCCCCACCAGTCACCGAGCAGTTCCGCGAGCGAGTCCTCGCGGGCCTGCGAGAGACGGACCACGGCCTCGGCGCCCAGGTCGGTCAGGACCATCTGGACACCCTCGCGGCGGGCCAGGCCCCGCTCCTCGACCTGGCGGGCCGCCTCGCTGATCACCCGCAGCGGTACGGGGGCCATGTCGGCGAGCCTGGCCGGTTCGACGGTGCCGTGCCGCTTGATGCGCAGCAGCAGCCAACTGGCCGCGGGCAGCAGGTCGTAGCCCGCCCGGGCGGTGATCTTCACATAGATGTCGCGGCGGCCCTCGCGGGTCGCGAGCACCGAGAGGGCGCGGGCGCACTCGTCGTACGAGGAGCGCTCGACCGGGTTCGATGCGAGGGTCTGGCTGGTGTCGGGGGCGGTCACCGAGCCACGCAGCTTGTCCTCCTTGAGGAACCAGGCGAAGACGAAGGCGATCAGGACGACGGGAACCGCGTACAGGAAGACATCGGTGATCGATTCCGAGTACGCGCTGAGGACCGACCGGCTCAGCTCGGGCGGGAGTTCGGCGATGGCGCGCGGGTCAGCGGCCAGCCGTTCGGCGTCGACGCCGGGGGGCAGTGAGCGGCCGGACAGCGCCGCGTCGAGTTTGCCGGTGAGCCGGTTGGTGAAGACGGTGCCGAAGATGGCCACACCGAACGAGGCCCCGATCGAGCGGAAGAACGTGGCACCCGATGTGGCGACGCCCAGATCCTCGTAGCCGACGGCGTTCTGCACGACCAGCACGAGGACCTGCATCACCAGTCCGAGCCCCGCGCCGAACACGAAGAAGTAGACGCTCATCTCCCAGGTGGAGCTGTTCTCGTCGAGCTGATGGAGCAGCAGGAGTCCGGCCGCGGTCAGGGCCGTCCCGACGACGGGGAAGACCTTCCAGCGGCCGGTGCGGCTGACCACCTGGCCGGAGCCTGTCGAGGTGATGAGCATGCCGAACACCATCGGCAGCATGTGCACACCGGACATGGTCGGCGTGATGCCGTGCACCACTTGGAGGAACGTCGGCAGATAGGTCATCGCGCCGAACATGGCGAAGCCGACGATGAAGCTGATGACGGCGACGAGGCTGAACGTACGGATGTGGAACAGCTTCAGCGGCAGTACGGGTTCGACGGCGCGCCGCTCCACGGCGACGAAGGCGACCAGCAGGACCACGGCGAGCACGGCCAGACCGATGATCTTCGCCGAGCCCCAGGCCCAGGTGGTGCCGCCCAGGGAGGCGACGAGCACGAGGCAGGTGGCGACGGAGGCGATGAGGAAGGTGCCGAGGTAGTCGATGGTGTGCTTCGTCCTGCGCACGGGGATGTGCAGGACGGCGGCGATGACGAGGAGCGCCACGACGCCGATCGGCAGGTTGATGTAGAAGACCCAGCGCCAGCTGAGGTGTTCGGTGAAGAAGCCGCCGAGGAGCGGTCCGAGGACGCTGGTCACGCCGAAGACCGCACCGAAGAGGCCCTGGTACTTGCCGCGTTCGCGGGGCGAGACGATGTCTCCGACGATCGCCATCGAAAGGACCATCAGACCGCCGCCGCCGAGTCCCTGGAGGGCGCGGAAGCCGATCAGCTGGGGCATGTTCTGGGCGACGCCGCAGAGGGCCGAGCCGATCAGGAAGATGACGATGGCCGCCTGGAAGAGCTTTTTACGGCCGTACTGGTCACCGAGCTTGCCCCAGAGCGGGGTCGCCGCGGTGGCCGCCAGCATGTAGGCGGTGACCACCCATGAGAGGTGGTCCATGCCGCCGAGTTCGCTGACGATCGTCGGCAGCGCGGTGGCGACGATCGTCTGATCGAGTGCGGCGAGCAGCATGCCGAGTAGCAGTGCGCCGATGGCGACGAGGACGGTCCGTGTGGACCGCCCCTCGCCGGGGGCCAGGGGCGGTGGGCTCAGCTGCTGGGCCATGGGCATCTCCTTGGATCCGCTACACCCCCATCCTGGCCGCTGTGTCCCGTTATGGCCTGCCGAGCGGCCGGGGGCCGTTGGGCTCAGGCGTGGTGGCCTGCATAATCGCAACAGTTCAAAGGGGAGGGGACCCACAATGACCGGACATGTATGCCCGGCGTGCGGTATGGATCAAGGACCGGAGCAGGCGGGGGCCGCACCCGATACGGGGCCGGGTGCGGGGCCCGGTGCGGGCATAAGACCCGGCTGCGCCTGCGGACACCGTACGGCGCAGCCGACCGCCGATCAGCAGCGCGCCGCCCGCTCCGCGGAGACGGCCGCGGAGGTCGCGGCGGCCGAGGACTTCGACCCGCTCCGCATCCGTCCGTACGTGACGCTGGGCGATGCGCAGACCGCGGCCGGGCCCGCACCGGACGACGTCGCACCGGGGGCAGCGGCCACGACGATGCCTCTGTTCCTCGACGTTCCCGCCGCGCGCCCGCTGCCGGACACCGAGGCTCCGGACGAGGCCCGACGGCGGACCGCTGCCGGGTACGGGGCGGACACGGACCCCGTACAGCCGCGCCGCCGCAGGCCGTTCGCGGTCATCGCCGTGGGGGCGGCCGTGGCAGCCGTCGTCGGCACCGCCGCCTTCGCCGGAGGACTGTTCACCGGGGACGACGGGCACACGGAGGCGCTTCCGTCGGCATCGACGAGCACCGAGGACAGCGGCGGCGAGCCCGCCGCTGCCGTATCGGACTCGCCGTCCGCGTCCGCCTCACCGTCGGCCTCCGCCTCGCCCACGCCGTCCGCGTCGGCCACCACGTCCGCCTCCGCCTCACCGTCGAAGAGCGCGACGCCTTCCCGTACCGCCCCGGCCACCGCGTCCACGACCGCGGCCCCGGCCCCCACGTCCGCGAGCGCACCGGCGCCCGGCACTCCGACGCAGGCTCCGCCGGCGCTGAACGGCTCCACGCTGCAACCGGGCGACAGCGGCGCCGAGGTCGCCGAGCTCCAGCGGCGCCTGAAGGAGGTCTGGCTCTACCACGGGCCGGTCGACGGCACCTATTCGGGACGGGTCGAGGACGCCGTGGCCGTCTACCAGTCGTACAAGTCCATCGAGGGCGATCCGGAGGGCGTGTACGGGCCGAACACCCGCCAGGCGCTGGAAGCGGAGACGAGCGGCAAGGGCAAGGGCTGACGGGGCGCCGTGTCCGGCGGGGAGACCGGATTCGCATTCCGCGGCAGGTTTTTGTATCGTGTGGGAACAAAGTAGCCTCCGTCCGTTTTCCCTGACCGGCGGGCGGGGCTGCTTGTTTCACTTCCACTCTGGAGCCTGCCGATGTCGGCCACCGTCCTCACCGCCCGCGCCCTCCTTCTGGACATGGACGGCACCCTCGTGAACTCCGACGCCGTGGTCGAGCGCTGCTGGCGCCGCTGGGCGCTGAGGCAGGGCCTGGACCCGGACGCCGTGCTCAAGGTGGTCCACGGACGGCAGGGGTACGCCACGATGGCGGTCCTGCTCCCGGAGCGCCCCATGGAGCAGAACTACGCGGAGAACCGCGTCATGCTCGCCGAGGAGACCGCCGACACCGAGGGCGTGGTGCCGGTCGGCGGCGCCCCCGCCTTCATGGCGGCGATCGCCGGCCTGCCGCACGCCCTCGTGACCTCGGCCGACGAAGCGCTCGCCCGGGCCCGGATGACGGCCGCCGCACTCCCGATGCCGGGAATCCGCGTCACCGCCGAGCAGGTCGGCGCCAGCAAGCCGGACCCGGAGGGTTTCCTCAAGGGCGCGGCGGAGCTGGGCTTCGAAGCGGCGGACTGCATCGTCTTCGAGGACTCCGAGGCGGGCATCGCGGCAGGCCGGGCGGCGGGCATGCGAGTCGTGGGCGTGGGTCCGCGAGCGGCGGCACTCTCCCCCGACGCCCATGTCGAGGACCTGACGCAGCTTCGGGTGGAGGCGGCCGGCGACGGCTCGATCCGCCTGCACATCGGCGCCTGACCACGCCCCCTGATGGAACCGCCTCAGGCCGGGTCGCGGTAGAGCCGCCCGCGCGCCACGAGCTCCAGCACCAGGGCGACGGCCACCGCCTGAACGGCCATCAGAGCCACCAGGACGAACAGCTGCACGGCGCCCGCCTCCACCGGTGAGGCGCCGCCCAGCAGCATGCCCACGAAGGCCCCGGGCAGGGTAACGATCCCCACCGTCCGGGTCTGGTCGAGCCCGGGCAGCAGCGCGTCCGCGGCCACCGGGCGGGCGATCTCCAGCCGCGCGTCCCGGTCGAGCAGACCCAGCGCCATCCCCGCCTCGACCTCACCGTGCCGGACGGCGAGCTCGTCCAGCGCGCGCCGCCCACCGAGCACGGTCGCCGTGAGCGCACCCCCGATGAGGATGCCCGTGACCGGGATCAGCGCGATGCCCCGGAGCGGTACGAGACCGGTCAGCAGCAGCGCGGCGACCACGGGGACGACCGCGGCGCCGATCGGCAGGGCGGCCCACCGCCAGGTGTGATTGCCGGTGATCCGGTGCCCCGCCGTCCACACCGCGACGGCGAACATCAGGACCACGAAGCCGAGCAGGGGTGCCAGGGCGTGCACCACCCAGCCGATGAGCGCGGAGACGGCGGCCAGCTGGACGGCCGCCCTCAGCCCGGCCACGACGATCTCCCGCGAGCGGCCGAGCGAGGCCCACGCGGCGACAGCGGCCGCGAACGCCAGGAGCACGGCGAGGACGACCCCGAGCGTCACATTCACCGGAAGCAGCACGCGGCCACCTTAAGACCGCCCACCCCCCTCGGGCCTGTCCGGCGGCGCGCCCAACACCGGTGCCATGCCCCGCTCCGGACCGGGCATCAGGCGTTTTCCGTCGGAACCCTTGATGTGACGTGCACATGTCGCCACCCTGTTACCTGGCGCCCACCCCCCAGAAACCTGGCGCCGCCACGCTGGCCGGGCACCACGGCCCGCCCGCCCAAAGCCCCCCACGTCAAGGGAGTTCGCATGTCAGGTGTCTACGCGCGTCGAGTTGCCGTCATAGCCGCAGCCGCCGCACTCGCCGCCACCACGGGACTGCTCAGCGCTCCGGCCGCCCAGGCGGCCATGCCCACACCCATCGCCGCTTCCACCGCCCGCACCTATCTCGGCCAGCTCACCGTGAAGGCGGAAGGATCGTCGAGCGGTTACAGCCGGGACCTGTTCCCGCACTGGATCACCCAGTCGGGCGCCTGCAACACGCGCGAAGTGGTCCTGAAGCGGGACGGCACCAACGTCCAGCAGGACTCCAGCTGCGCGGCGGTCAGCGGCAGCTGGTACTCCGAGTACGACGGCGCCACCTGGACCGCGGCCTCCGACGTGGACATCGACCACATGATCCCGCTCGCCGAGGCATGGGGCTCCGGCGCCAGCAGCTGGTCCACTTCCCAGCGCCAGTCCTTCGCCAACGACCTGACGCGTCCGCAGCTGATCGCGGTCACGGACAACGTCAACCAGTCCAAGAGCGACCGGGACCCGGGAGAGTGGCTGCCGCCGCGCACCGCCTACCGCTGCACGTACGCGCGCGCCTGGGTGCACGTGAAGCACTACTACGGAATGAGCGTCGACTCGGCCGAGAAGAGCGCGCTCCAGTCCGTCCTGAACGGCTGCTGACCACCCTGCCGGCCATCCACTGAACCGCCCGGCGCGAAAATCCGCCGGGCGGAACCGGCCCACAGCCCTCCGTCGTTCCGTACGGTACGAAGCCATCTGTCACGGCGAGGCGAGGGAACGGCATGCCCAGGCTGCGAGTGGGACCACTGCTGAGATACGTCGACTGGGAGTCGGCCTCGTCGGCGACCGTCTGGGTCGAGGCCGACCGTCCGTGTACGGCGGAGGTCCGGTGCGCGGACGGGGCTTCGGGCTCGTCCCGGACCTTCGCGGTCGTCGGGCATCACTACGCGCTGGTGGTCGTGACGGGTCTGACCCCGGGCACGACCACGGAGTACGAGGTGCTGCTCGGCGGCCGGCGGGTCTGGCCGCCCGAGGAGTCCCGCTTCCCCGCGAGCACGATCACGACACCCCCACTCGCTTCGGAGCAGGCACCGGAACCGGTGCGGATCGCCTTCGGCTCCTGCCGGTGGGCGGCCCCGCCGGACGGCGAGCACGACCCCGCGGGCCCGGACGCGCTGGACACCCTCGCCGCCAAGCTGGCCGCCGACCCCGATGCCGTACGGCCCGACGTACTGCTGCTCCTGGGCGATCAGGTGTACGCGGACGAGACCTCGCCGACGACCCGGCGCAGACTCGCGGCGCGCCGTGAGCTGAGCGAACCGCCGGGCGCGGAGGTCGCGGACTACGACGAGTACACCCTTCTCTACGACGAGTCCTGGCGTGACCCGGAGGTGCGCTGGCTGCTGTCCACGGTGCCCAGTTGCATGATCTTCGACGATCACGACGTCATCGACGACTGGAACACCAGCGCGGCCTGGCTCGCGGAGATCCGGGCCACCCCCTGGTGGAACGAGCGGATCGTCAGCGGGCTGATGTCGTACTGGGTCTACCAGCACCTGGGCAACCTCTCTCCCGCCACGCTGGCCGCCGACCCCCTGTACGCGGCGGTGCGCGCCGCACCGGACGGCACCGAACTCCTGCGCGCGTTCGCCGCCGGGACCGCGGCCGAGCCGTCCCGTGCCCGCTGGAGCTACAGGCGCGTTTTCGGCCGAGTGCGGGTGCTGATGATGGACACCCGGGCAGCCCGGGTCCTCAAGGAGGAGCAGCGCTCGATGCTCACCGCCGAAGAGGAGCGCTGGATGCGCGAAGAGGCCCTCGGCGACCCCGGATCGTACGACCACCTCCTGATCGGCACCTCGCTGCCGTGGCTCCTGCCGCCCCTCATCCATGAGGGGGAGACCTGGAACGCCGCCCTGTGCCGAGGCGAGCGCGGTGGTCCCGGCGGGCGCTGGGCGCGCTTCGGCGAGAAGCTGCGCCGCGCCTCCGACCTGGAGCACTGGGCGGCTTTCCCCGATTCGTTCCGTCGACTGGCGGAGCTGCTGAGGGAGGTGGGGAGCGGTCCGGACGCACCGGCGACGGTATGCGTGCTGTCGGGCGATGTGCACCACGCGTACATCACGGAGGCCGAATGGCCGGCCGACGCGCCCGGTGGCGTTCCCTCGGCGCGCGTCCTGCAGCTGACCTGCTCACCCATCCACAACTCGATCCCCCACGTCATAAAGGTCGGCTTCCGTTTCGGCTGGAGCCGGGCGGGGCGGCGGCTGGGGAGGCTGCTGGCGCGTCACGGGCGGACGGGGACCCCGCCGGTGCACTGGGAGAAGTCGGGCGGACCGTGGTTCGGCAATCAGCTGATGACGTTGACGCTGCATGGCCGGAAAGCTGCGCTGACATTGGTTCAGGCCAGAGGAAAGTCTTCGGATGCGCAGTTGGAGACCGTTCTCGATCGAGATCTGACCGTTGATGAATGAGTGACTTTCAGCCACACCGTGAAATGTTGAACTTGCAAGTAATAGTGAGGCATCCCTAATCTGAGGCGCTCAGTCGGCAATCGGTTCACGTCCCCACCAAACCGAAGGAGCCCTCCCCCCATGTCCACACGCCTGAATCAGGCCCAGCCGTACGCGCTCGCGGCGTTCCGCGTCGTCGTCGGCTTCCTCTTCGCCTGCCACGGCGCCGCCTCGCTCTTCGGAGTGCTCGGCGGCGACAGCGTTCCCACCGCCACCTGGCCCGGGTGGTACGCGGCGGTGATCCAGCTCGTCGGCGGCATCCTGGTCGCGCTCGGTCTCGGCACCCGCATCGCCGCCTTCGTCGCCTCCGGCTCCATGGCGTACGCGTACTTCAAGGTCCACCAGAGCGAGGCCCTGTTCCCCCTGCAGAACAACGGCGAGGCTTCGGCGATGTTCTGCTGGGCCTTCCTGCTGCTGGTCTTCACGGGCCCCGGGGCCCTGGCGGTCGACCGGCTCTTCTCCTCGCGCGGCGAAGCGGCGCAGGACGGTGAGCGCCCGCGCGAGAAGGCGTCGCCCGTCACGGTCTGACCGCTCGCGACCGCGTCCGGCTCCCCGCCGCCCGGGGAGCCGGACGCCCGGGTGCACGGCCGCCCCGGCTCACGCCCTCCCGTACGACCCGAACCGCACCGTGAAGCACGCCAGCCGGTCACCGGCGCCGCCCTGCTCGTCGTGGATCACCACCGACCGGGCACCGCCCTCCCGGAAGCCCCAGTCGTGCCGGACCGACGCCGACCCCTTCCCCTCGGCGTCCGTACCGAAGTCGAGCCAGACCTCGTTGGCCGGGTCGGCATGACCCTCCGAACGATGCTGGTAGTGCGGCCCCGCCGCCTTCGGATCGGCGCCGCAGGGCAAGGTGTGCACGTGCATGCCGTACGCGCGGTTCGGGACCAGGCCGCTCAGCCGGGCTCCCACAGCCGTACCGGACCGGTCGGAGTGCTGGCTGATCTCGATCCCGGCCGCCGCCGGGACACGGTTCATGTCGTACGTGATCGCACTGGACGGGACGAACGCGTTCGGCGGCGCGAAGGACCCCTGCGTCCGCATCCAGAACCCGCCCTCACCGGCGCCACCGGCCCCGCCGGCCCCATGGGCCCCGCTGGCCCCGCTGGCCCCGCCGGTGAGCATCACCAGGGCTGCGGCTCCCGCAACCACCCCCGCTGCCCGCATGACCGTCCCTGCTGCCACCATGTCCCGCTCCTGATCTCGTCGGTCCCCCTCCCTCTGCCGTCACTCACCCTCCCCAAGGTGCACGTGAGCTGCACAACATCACCCACCCAAGGTGATGTCCAGGTAAACCGCGGGCGTACGCTGTACAGCTGGCCCTGCCGCCCCTGCCTTCCCCAAGCTCTTAATGAGCAGGGGATACCCCATTCCCTGCGAGGACGCGGCGTTGACACGCAATCGTTGACACGGAATCGGGGAGTAGAAGGTGCTTGAGAGTGTGGGCGCGCTGACCGGCAGCCCATGGATCTACGCAGTGGTCGCCCTCTCGGTACTTCTGGACGTCTTCCTGCCCGTGCTCCCCAGCGGAGTCCTGGTGATCATGGCGGCCACGGCTGCGGCAGCGGGCTCGACCACGGTCGCCGGATCGGCCGGGGCGGCGACGCAGCAGGTGCCGTCCCTCCTCGCTCTGATCCTCTGCGCGGCCACCGCATCGGTGCTCGGTGACCTCGTCGCGTACCGACTCGCCTGGCGCGGCGGCGACCGGCTGGACCGAGCCATCGCCCGCTCGCGCCGCCTCACCACGGCGCAGGAACGTCTCGGCACGGCGCTCAGCCGTGGCGGGGGCGCGCTGGTCGTCATCGCCCGGTTCGCACCGGCCGGCCGGTCCGTGGTCTCCCTCGGCGCGGGCGCCGCACACCGCAAGGTGAAGGAATTCCTGCCCTGGTCGGCGCTGGCCGGTGTCGCCTGGGCCGGCTACAGCGTGGGCCTCGGCTACTTCGGCGGCCAGTGGCTCGGCACCACATGGCTGGGCACGGCGGTCTCGGTGTTCACCCTGTTCCTGGTGGGCGCACTGGCCGCGCTGGTCGTACGCCACCCCTCGTCGGCACCGGAACACCCGGTCCCGGTGGCAGCCCCGGCCCCGGCAGTGGTCACCGGCTCCTGACCCTCAGGTCTTGGCAGCGCCCCGTACCTCCAGGCTGTCCAGCAGTCTGTGGGTCGCCTCGGTGATCTCGTCGACGGCTCGGTCGAAGGCTTCGCGGTTGTGCGCGGCCGGCGCACGGAAGCCGGACACCTTGCGCACGTACTGGAGAGCGGCGGCCCGCATGTCCTCCTCGGTGGCCTCTTCGGGCATGGCGGGTGGGCGAAGGGTCTTGATACTGCGGCACATGAGTCCAGTGTGTACCGGCCCACTGACAGCGGCAGTACGGCTCCCCTCCGCCCCCCTCTCCTCCTGCTCAGGCGGCCAGACCGCTGAGCGCGTCCCCGATGTACTTCGCGCCCAGCACGACCAGCACGGTCGTCATGATGGCCGCGTTGTGGCGGGCCATCCACGCCTTCCACTCCCCCAGCACCCGCGAGGACTTCTCGCCGCCGAAGAGGTAGACGGCCAGGGGCAGCATGGTGCACAGCGAGGCGATCACCACCATCAGCACTGCGGCGACGGTCTTGCCGCCCGTGTCCGCCGTACTGGAAGCGATGGACACGGCGCCGCCGACGGCCAGCACGAGGTTCTTCGGGTTGGCGACGGCGAGGGCCGCCGCGAGACCGGCCGACTTCCCCGGGGTGAACGAGTCGATCGCCTTCATCCAGCCCGGCTGCTCCGCCTCCTCGCCCTCCCTGGCCCGCCCCTTCCACTGCTTGGCCCCGAGCAGCAGGAACAGCACACCGAGGCCCAGCTTCAGCCACAGCGTCCAGGTGGCGGGCCCGTCGTCGCCCTCCGACGCGTCCGCCCCGGACCCGGCCAGCACGACCACCGTCACCAGCAAGGCGAGCGACACCGTCCAGCCGAGCGCGAAGGCGATGCCGTTGGAACGGCCGCGCGGGGTGGCGAGCATCAGGATCACGGCGATGAGCGGCAGCGGGCTGATGGCGATACCGACGGCCGAGGCCAGCATCTGCCCGATCGCATCACCCACGACCCGGCTCCACCCGCTCGATGACAGGAATGCCGTAACTGCCGTCGAGCACGGCCTGCTCGGGGGTGTAGAGCCGGAGCATGGGCCGGAAGTCCCCGTCCGGTGCGGGCAGCCAGTTCGCCGCCGCTGCCGGGTCCGCGGGCCGGTCCTTGGACAGGTACAGGGTCAGGGAGCCGTCGGCGGCGTACACGAGTCCCGGCGTGCGGTCGCCGATCGAGTAACGGCCCACCGGGTTCTCGACCAGGTAGTAGTCGGGTACGTCGTACATGGTCACCGACCAGAACGACTCGACCGGCGGCGGCTTCGCGAAGCGCATGACATAGGAGAAGGCCCCGTCGAGCGTCCTGCCCCTGGAGTCCTCGAAGGTGTGCGCGTAGACCGCCTCGTAGCCGTGGTTCCCCCACAGCGCGGTCCGAGCGGCCACCGCCCTGACCAGGTAGGACGCCTCGCGGTCCGCGATCTTCCACTCCGGGGATTCGATCGTTCCGACGCCGAAGTGGTCGAGGTTGTAGTCGAAGAGGTGCGGATTGGACTCCCAGGCACCGAGCGCCGCCCGGTCCGCCTCCGGCGCCGGGCGGGTGGCCGCCTCCACACGCGCCTTGCCCCGCGCAAGCCCTTCCGTCAGCGCCTGTACGAGGTCGGGCCCGGCGGGAACGTACGGCGAAGGCCCCTCCTCCAGGAGCCCCAGCGGCTGGAACCTGTCCTGGTATGCCCGGTCCTCGGCGGACGGCGGGAAGTCGGCCATCCAGACCCGGAGCTGCTCGAAGAACTGCAACGCATCGGGTACGCCGCCGTCGGGGGCGGGCAGTCCGGTGCGGTGGGGCGCGGCGTCGAGGTGGCTGAGCGAGAACTGCCGCTGGAGCTCCCGGACGCGGGGCAGGTCCTCGGGCCCGTCGCAGGCGTTGCGGCCGACCACCGTCACGATGGAGGTCGGCGCGTCGATCACCCCGCTCATGCCGTCGGGCACACCGCCCGACCAGCCGGGCGGCACGATGAGCCAGTCGCTCCTGCCCGAACCGGTGGCACGGCGGCCGACGTAGGCGAAGTTGTTGCTCCACACGTCCACGAACTGGAGCACGTAGTACGCGCCGCCGGTGTCGGGCACATGCAGGGTGATCGGCCCGCCGGACAGGTCGAGTTGGGCGATCGAATACAGGGTGTCGTTGTTGACCGACACGAAATGCGCTTTGGCATCGGCCAGTTGACCGGAGTGCGCGAACCGGTTGAAGGGGGTCGGGGGCAGCGAACCGAAGCCCTTGCGCATGAAGGCCTCGACCATCGACAGATCGAAGACCAGCGGATATCCGTAGACATAGGCCTCGGCGGCGAGATCAGCGAGCTCCTCGGAATTCTCCACCACGGGTATTCCTCTCCCCTCGGTCAGTCGCGCACGGAAAGCTTCGGCATGGACCAACTTCCGTCCAGGACGGCAGTCTGCGGCCCGTAGACACGAATGGCGATCGTGAAGGGGCCGTCGGGCGCGGGCAGCCAGTTCGCCGCCTGCTCCGGGTCCTGCGGCCGGTCCTTCTGTACGTACAGGGTCAGCCCGCCGTCCGCGTCGTGGACGAGACCGGGGGTACGGTCGCCGATCGAGTAGCGGTCGGCGGGGTTGTCGACGAGCAGCCGTTCGGGCAGCCGGTACATGGTGGCCGACCAGAAGAACCGGGCCGGCGGCAGCTCTCCCGGAAGGAACCGGACGGTGTAGTCGTGCGCGGACGCGTCCGGTGGGCGGTTGCCCCGGTCGTCCTGCAGCCACCCCGCGTACCAGGCTTCGGCGGCCGGGAGCCCGTACAGCCCCTTGTCGACGCCGACCGCGCGGGTCAGATAGTCGTCGCCGTGCTCAGCACGCGTACCGAACCAGCCGGTGGAGTCTGCTGCGTCCCTCTTCGCCGCCTCCAGCGCGGCCCGTGCATCGGCGATGCCCTGTTCCACGGCGGCCAGGATGTCCGGCTTCAGAGCGGAGGGCTCGAACTCCCCGCTCCCGTCGACACCCAGCGCGGCGAGCCGCTCGCGCAGTTCCCGCTCGCTCTCCAGGACCGGGAAGAACTGCAGCAGGAAATCCAGGACCGTGAAGAACTCGGCGGTACCCAGGTCCTCTTCACGCCACACCGGCCAGACGGGTTCCTCGGCGGGGTGGGGCGCCGCCGAGTCGAGGAACTCCGACAACGGCCGCAGCCGGTACTGCTCCTGCACGGCCCGCAGCGCGGTCACGTCGCCGGGCCCCGCCAGATACGTACGTCCGAGGATCCCGATGAGGAAGGTGTCCGCGCGCAGCACCCCGGCGATCTTGTCCGGCACGTCGCCGCGCCAGCCGGGTCCGGCGACGAGATAGTCCCCGGCTTCCTGCCCGGTGGTACGCGCGCCGACGAACCCGACGTACGAGGTGTCGAGGTCATGGAACGGCAGGACGTAGTAGCGATCGACGGCGGGCACGGACACCACCCACGGCTCGGCCCGCAGGTCCAGCCAGGCCCAGGAATAAGGGGTGTCGTTGTTCGGCGTCACCACATCCGTGTTGGCCGGGGTGAACGGCTGCGAGTAGTGCCGGAAACGGCCGAAGCCACCGACGGACCGGGGGTCGTCCGGGTCGATGGCCTGCGGGTACATCGTGCGGTAGTTCTCCAGGAGCGGGTATCCCCAGACCCAGGCCGAGGCGGCCGTACTGCGCGCGGCCTCGGCCGTAAGGGGTCCCGCCGTGTGATCCGCGGCCATGTCAGAAGGCCGACTTCGAGCGGTCGGTGCACAGGGCCCAGATCACGAAGACGTCGATGGCGATCGAGACGATGGCCCAGACCGGCTGGTACGGCAGCCAGACGAAGTTGGCGATGATGCTCAGCGCGGCCAGGCCGACACCCGCGCCACGGGCCCAGTCCGAGCCCTTCAGAATGCCGTAGCCGACGACCAGCAGGATCACACCGAGGATCAGGTGGATCCAGCCCCAGGTGGTCACGTCGAACTCGAAGACGTAGTTGCGGATACGGGCGTACACGTCGTCGGTGGCGATTCCGGCGATGCCCTTGACCACCGCGAGGACACCGTCCACGAGCAGGAGGACACCGGCGAACATGGTTCCTCCGGCAGCCCACGCGCTGCCGCTGCCGCTGCCGCCGGCTCCGTCGAGGTCGGCCCGCCGCGAGTTGCCGGGCGTGGGTGCTGACTGTGACATGGGGAACTCCTTCGCCGCGCAGGCTCACCGGCCTGCGGATCTGGCCTGCATTCACGTCCTGCAGATCAGAACCGACCCTGCGCGCCCCGCAGCGGCCCGGCCACTCGGCCGCACCCGTACAGGTGAATCCCTCACGGCGCGGTGACGGTGACGACGTGCCCCTGGGCGTCCACGGTGACGGCGACCCGCTCGACCCGGTTCGTCAGGGCCACCACCGCCCACACGGACCCCCAGAGCAGGCACGAGAAGACGGTCAGGATGGCGTGGAGCACATGGTTCACCGGCTGCCCCCGCACTAGAACCACCTGCGTCGCCGACCGCGACTCCACCCGCCACCCGTCGGCGATCCGCTGATTCACCACCCAGTCGAGGATGAGACCCCGCCGCAACGCATCGGGCGGCTCCGCGCCCCCTTCGTAATACCCGGGAGGAGGCCCCACGGAGACCGCCCCCGCCACCCCCGCCGACCGTTCCGACCACCTGGGCCCACGACGACGCACCACGGGCTCACCTCCAGGTATCGAGATCGCCACCGCGCCACTCGATCAGCTCCGGCTGATCGAGATCGATCTCCTCGACGCCCGCCGCGAACCCGGCCTGCCGCAGGAACGAGGCAACGTCCCCCCGCCCATGCGCCAGCCCGACGATCTGACCGTGCACGGTCACCCGCCGCCCTCCGGTGGTCGAGGGCGGATACACGATGACAGGCGGATGACCAGGCATGTATCCACGGTGCGCCCAGCCCGGCCGGGGCGCATCCCGGCCGGGGCCGCACAGAGCGAGCCGACGTCATCGGCGCACCAGGTCAAGGGCACGCTCCGGTCTCTCACACTGACGGATGACATGCGTGCGCAACCTTGCACATTGCTGCCCCGCACGCACCGACTCTCCCTACGGTCAGCGGTATTCCCGCTGATCGTAGGGAGAGGAACGCAGCATGCAATGCGGCAAATGCGGAGGCCAGATGAGCAAGAACGCCGGCGGCTGGTGGACCTGCTGGGGCTGCGGCAACAGCCAGCCCGGTTACGGGGGTCCCCCTGGCCCGGCGACTGCCGCCATGGAGCCACGAGCGGGCCCACACGGGAGCACGTCCGCCCCGGCAACTTCTTACAACCCCTTACAACCTCTTACGAACTCTCGGTGAAGGTGACGGACCAGGCGTAGCCACTCAGACTGTCGTGCGGGACCCGCCGGACCTCTCTGACCTGGCAACCGTCGTGGGCGTACTTGAGCGCGAACCGGTCGAGACGCTGCGCGTCGGTGAGTTCTTCCATGGAGAGCGGAGCTCCGACGACAAGGTCCTCGTGAAGGACCGAGTCCGACGCGGCGTCGTCTGAACAGACCGAGCAGTGATGCGTTCTGGGTAGGGCCATACGTTCAGTGTGCTCCTATCCCGGCCGCCCCGGAGCCGCGAAGCCCGCCGACCCCGGTTTCCACTGTGTTCAAGCGGGCACTGGCTGCTCCCTCCCTGGGAGTGCACAAAGGGAACCGGAGGAGACGATCGAGGCGCGGATGTTCATCGATTTCACAGCGCGGAGCGGTCCGGAGGATTCGAACGGTGACACCTGTCAGCCCTTGGCCCTAAGGTGTGCCGGTGATCTTCAAGAGGAAGCAGAAGGCCTCGGACATAGGCGCCGTCGTAGCCGAGCTGGAGCAGGCCGTTGACGCACGCGACGGTGCCCGCACCGAACGTGCCTTCACCGCCACGCTGAATGGCCTGCAGCAGGCGCCGGACACCGAACGCGTCCTGGCGGGCCCCCGACTGGCCGCGCTGCTCCCCGCCTTCCCGCCCACCGGCCCGCGCGCACTCCTGGGGTCGGCGGCCGGCTTCTGCGTCGAGAGCGGCGCCGATCCGGCGGCCTGCGCGGAGCCGATCCTTGACTGCGTCCACCAAGACCTGCTCGACGCCCTGGAGTTCGCCCGCCGCTGGACCGCCGCCGGCGGAGACGATGACGAACTGCCCGAGCCCGACGTGGAGATCATCGACGATGCGCTGCTGGCCCGCCTGGGTGGCGACGCGTACGAGGCCACACGGTTGGCACTGGCCTGGTGCTCGATCGAGGAATGGCAGCCGCCCGCGCTGGCCGTACTGTGCCGCAGCGCAGAAGTACGCCGCCGGCACGCACCCACGCTCCTCCCCGCCTGCCGCGACCTGACAGCCCTGGACCGGCACGACCTCAAGTGCCTGACCTACGCGCTGGCGGTCCTGGACGACGAGCCCCTGGTGGTGCTGCATCGACCCACCGGGAGCGGGTTCGAGGTACGCATCGGCGGCGTCGGGGACAACTTCCAGTTGCACACGCTGCTGGCCCACGTCCTCGTCGGCGGCGGCCACGTGCCCGGCACCGCCCCTTCGGCCGAGAGCGTCCGCCTGGCCACGGACCGCAACCCCGCCCGAGGACGCACCGAGACCGTCGCGACCGGAGCCTTCGAACTCCTCGCCCCCGACGGCGAGCGGATCTGGAACGAGGGGCTGCCCGACGACATCCCCGTGGTGGAGGGCTACCGCCTGCTCGTGCTGGACGAACCGCTGTATCAACGCAGTTGGAACGCCGACCGGTTCTTCCCCGATCTCCCGGGCACGGCCGAACTGACCCGCGTCCTGTCCACCGACGAGGCACGAACCTGGTTCGCCAGAACCTCGTCCGAAAACGCCACCGCCATCGACTGATCGACACCGCCTGCATCCGGCTAGGACTTGTGCGGCCGATCATGCGCTTGTGATGGAACGTGCATGATGTCGCCCAGTTCCTGGCATCTGCGACGCCACCACGGCCAGGCATCCGGAGCGTGAGGGTCGGGCAGAGTGCGTGCCAGGAAGTCGGCATCGACTTCTCTGACGACCGACGCGATTTCCCGGGCTGCTCGTCTGTCGAGAGCGCCGATGGCTCGCTCTATCAGGAGGCGTTCGTCCCAGATGTCGTAGCCGGGCAAGTGTGGTTGGGGCAGGTAGAGCGGCCATCCCGGACGGCGTACGAAGCCACGCCAGCAATGGACGGCGTGTTCGAGCGCCCGGACGGGAAGGCCGCGTTCGGCCTCGAACCGCGCCGCCTGGCGGCGCGTGTGGGGTGAGAACTGTGATGACCGGCGCAGGTAGTCCTGAAGATGGGACCGGCGGACGGCGTCCAGACGTAGAGCAGCCGCCGTCTTGCGGGGCATGACTCTTCTTTCGAAGTAGTGATCTCGGCGAGTCATTCTACTGTGTGATCTTGCGGTGGTTTATGTCCTGAGCCAGATGGCCAGTGACGCTGCGGTTGCGGTGCCGAGGTAGACGTAGCCGCGTCTGTCGTATCTGGTAGCGACGGCTCCGACGTGCTTGAGCTTGTTGATGGCCCGTTCGACGGTGTTGCGTTTCTTGCACGGCTCTTCGTCGAAGCCGGGCGGCCGTCCGCCGCGTGAGTCTTTGCCCAGGCGGGCGGCCTGGCTGTCGGTCTTCTCCGGGATGGTGTGCCGGGTGCCGCGTTGTTGCAGGTAGTCGCGGACGGGGCCGTTACTGCGGGCCTTGTCCGAGGCGAGGCTGTCGGGCTTCTTGCGGGGTCTGCCCGGCCCGATCCTCGTGCTGATTTGCCCGCACGAATCACGCCACCTGCCACAACGCCTGTTGCTGACCGGACGGACTAGCCACATGATCGGCCGGACAGGTCCTAGTCGATGTCACTCGTAGATGTCAGCCGCCCGAGTCGACGGACTCTGTCACCGCTTCCTCCGGAGCTTCCGCATCTTCGCTGCGGCTTCCTTCTTCTTTCGTTGCTCCACCCCGTACGCCGACCACGGCCCCTGATGCTTGGCACACCGCGAGCTACCGATGATCGCCTTGCTCTGGCACCGACCGCCGCTCTGCGTGGGAGCACCACACTTCGACTGAGCCATCCCGACCCCTTCCGTCTCCGGCATCGCCATCGATCAGACGCACGAAATGCTCTCAGCGCTCGCTACGCCAGGGGAGGCGCGAGAACAGCGGAAAGGAGCACGACGGCACACGACTCCGAAGCGCCTCGCTTCCCACGTACCCCTGGAAGTCAGCTCTCCTGCGCCCCTTGCGGGAGGGGTTCTCCAGGTGGCAACACACCAGGACCTACGGCGCATCCGCCTCCAGCTCCGCGCGCTCCAAGGCCGCGATCGTCTTACGCCGCCACCGAATGACCGCAACCGAGCCGGCCACCGCCACCAGCAGCGCCGCAACCGCAATGCCCCAGGCCAAGGCACCTATGAGATATCCGGCCGACTCCATCACTACCCCCTCGCGTACGGCCCGCCAACGGCTGACCGGAACCTCGCAGACGATCTCGCACGGTATCGTCCGGCACCATGCCGTTTCCCGATGAGCGCGGTCACGTTGCCGTGGTGGAGTACCGGCCACAGTGGCCGACGGAGTTCGAGCTGCTTGCCGGGGTGTTGCGAGATGCGCTCGGTGAGCTCGCGCTCGGGGTCGATCACGTGGGATCCACCTCCGTACCGGGCCTGCCGGCAAAGGACTGCATCGATGTGCAGGTGCGGATGCGAACGATCGACGAGGCGCGGGACGTACCGCTGCTGCAAGCGGCCGGCTTCCGGTGCCGCCCGGAGCCGTGGAACCGTATCGAGGTCTCCGGCGGCCGGCGGTGTCACAAGCTCGTCTTCGCGCCGCCGGTCGGCGCACGCTCGTGCAACGTGCACCTGCGCGAGGGAACCGGGCCCAACGCCCGGTTCGCCCTGCTGTTCCGGGACTATCTGCGTACGGACGAGGTGGCCCGTCGGGCATGGGGGGCATTCAAGCAGCGGCTGGCGCTGAGTGTGCCGGACCTGTTGGACTACGGCCAGATCAAGGCCCCCGCAACGGAGGTGCTGATGGCCGCGGCCGAACGGTGGGCCATCGAAACCGGCTGGGACGCTGTCGCGGCGGCCTGATCAACATCAGGGGCGGAGGGCTCCGGTGTGCACTTCGAGAGATGTGCGGATGGCGGACTCCAGGGCTCCCTCGATCCATGCCGGCTTGATGGAGGTGTGGCAGCCTCCGAAATGCAGAGGGCCTTCCGCGGAGGGGATATCCCGGAAGAGCTCGGTGTACTGCCCGGGGAACAGGACGGATGCTTCGCCGTACGCGTACGGGTCGCGCATCCAGGACTGCGTACGGCCCACCCGGTGTAGAAGACTTCGACGCGCTGCCCGTACACGTCCTGGACGCCGCCGTGTGCCCTCGGGTAGCGCTCTTCGTCGTCGAAGGAATCCCACTTCAGGGCGTCGTCGGACCAGGAGTAGGAAGCCAGCAGTACGCCTCCCCGGCTGCCTTCGACCGGATGGGAGGGTTCGAACATGAAGCGATTGGGGTTGTCCGAGGTCGAGCCGCCGCCGATGACCTGGGCGGCCTCCGGCTGATCGCGCTGAACCGCACGGTGCGCCGCGTAGTGGACACGCTGCCCCCGCGAGATGTGCCCCTCTGGTACGGAGGGATGGGCACCCAGGAGTGAGGCGTCGGCCGGGGCGCTGCCGAGCCGGTACCGCCCGTACAGGCCGGGCCTGACCGCATCGAACTCTCGGTGAATTCCCACCACCGACGGGAGAACTCCAGCAGCACCTTCGTCGCCGCGTCGTAGTGCAGCTCTGTGATGGCCCGCCGCTTGCCGTAGGACAGGGCGGGCGTGAAGGTGATGTGGCGCAAGCCCGATTACGGCACCGTGATGATCACCTCGTCGCCGGTGAACGCTTCCCGTTCGATCCTGCCGCCCCGGCCCTCGGACACGGTGTGCACCGTGACACCACCGCTTGGCCCGTGCTCGATACGTACAGCGCGCCGGTCCAGTCGCACCGCGCTCCTGACGCGCGCGTAAAGGGCGTCCGCGAGGGTCGCGGTGCCGTCCGGCAGCTCGTAGAAGGCGGTGTCCGGGCTGATCAGCGCGGAGGACAGGAAGCTGTGGAGGAAGGCGAGGTGGAGGCGGGACGTCACGTTCTCGACGGTGCCGATGAGGTCGATGGTGCGGTCATCGAGTCCGGCTGCCTCGGTGAGGTAGCGGAACATCGACCAGGATCCGTAGCGCTGGATGACCGATGCCCAGCCTTCGACGAGGTCGTCGCCCTGCTTTCCGTCGATCAGGGCGCGCGCGGTCGCGAGCGCCGCGGTAGATGTCGGCGGCCGGGACGTCCTCGTACTTCTTGGGCACTCCGAAGGAACGGTTGACCGTCTGCGGCTTCTGCCGATAGTCCGCGCGACGTGCCCGGACCCCGTTGACTCGTGGCCACCGGTGCGGAAGGTCTTGATCCGGCCGCCGACCCGGTTGCCGTTGGCCTCGATCACGGTGACGTCGTGCGCGGCCTGCCCGAGCAGATGGGCAGCGACGAGACCGGCGGGCCCCGCACCGACGATCAGGACTCGCTTCCTGCCGCCGCTGCCACGCGGCAGACCGCCCTCCAGCAGGATCTTGGCGTACTGGGGGACGAGGGACTCGTTGTCCTCTCCACGTACGAGGATGGCGCGGGCCACCGAGAGACAGGTCTCCCAGGAGGCACCTGCTGCCGGCGCGACCGGTGCGGGCAAGGGTGCTCGGGGAAGTGCGGTGGCGGTCGAGGAAGGGGTGAGAGCAGCGGCGAGTGCCGCGGTGCTCGTCGCCGCTACAACCGCACGCCTGGAGAGGCGAGTGTCCATTCAGGTGATCTTCGGCCCACAGCCTCTGCATGGTGATCAGGACACACGAACAACTCCGCAATGCACCCTGGCAATTCACCTCGGCCTCCTCCGGGACGGCCGGGCGTACCGGCGGCGGGACTACGCCGTACTGCTGCGCACTTCACCGACCGCGCGGCCCACCGCCGAGTCACGCAAGAGGGTCACGGGGGTCCTCCAATCAAGTCAGTTGAGCGTCTGCGGCTGGTGAGGGTCGGTGGTGGGCTCGGTGGTGGCCGCATCTCGCCGCTGCGCAGCACCCGTTTGGAAGACTGGGGCTTCTGTGTACTGGTATGCCGTTGCCCCCGATGGCTCTGGCCGGTAGGACCGTCGGTAGAGGCCGAAGGCACCGAGGAGGAAGCAGAAACCCACGATCCTGGCGACAGTCGCCATTGGCGTCGATTCCAAGTGGCTGTACACAGGACCCATGATGATCGTGCCGCCAACGCCTGCGCAGACGTCCGCCCAGCCTCCAAGTCGCGGCGACGAAACCGTCTTCCTGAACCACGGGGGGACCCATCCGACGGAGATGGCAGCAATGCCAGGAACGAACGTCAGGAGCCAGTACAGGGCCAGCACGGTCCATCCGATGACATCCACAGCGAGCCCCCATGCGACAAGTGTGCGACTCGATGATCGCCAGGCGTGATCTTTGCATGTCAGGTTTGCCGCCGGTAAGTGGCCACCGCCTTTTCGATACGGCCCGACCAAGCACCTGACGGCCCAGCGACGGCCCCACCTGGGACTGGGCACCGTTCCAGGAGTGAGGTGGGCGAGTTGGGCGCTGACCTGTTGCCCCCCGACTCGGGCCGAGGCTGGTCACATCCCCAGCCGGATTCGTGGTGCCGCGACAGGGGGCCGGATCGTGAAACCAAGCCGCCTGGCCCGGCAAGGCGCCGGAGCGTGAGCCTTGTCGCCTGCCTGCTCGCGTTGGTGGGATGCAATCCACACATGTACGACGAGGTGCCCGCACTACGTGACGCGAAGCGGGCGGAGATTGCGGGTTCGTGGCTCTGCGTCGACCACACCGAAGTCACTCTCCGGTCTGATGGAGAAGCCGTCGTCCATCTCCTGGACGGGCAGGAGTTCGACTTCGACGACGAGTGGCGGCTGTCGGGCACAGGAACGTGGGAGTTGACCGACGAGCGCATGGGATGGAACGACGGTCAGCATGTCCGCGTGACTCTCACATCGCGCACAGCATCAACTACTCGCGCGCCGGATCCGGGCGAGTCGCCCGACGAGCCAGCCGAACGCACCCCGGCGCCTGAGGCGTACACATGGACGTTCGAGTTGCGGCGCGACAACAGGGAAGAGCTGGAGCTCTACTTCTTCTTCGGCGACCCCGACTCCCGCAGTACATACGTCCTGGAGAGAAAGCAGCCGTAGCCCGCCCGCGGGAACCTGACCGAGCTCCTCACACGAGCGGGGAGGCCAAGGCGAAATCTTCGCCGCCGTAGAGAGATTCATAGTGGATCTCAAACCGCAGCCGTCGCCGGATCAGATCGTCGAACTCAGCATGTTGATCTCGGTCGAACGGTGCGAGCCTCAGCAGAAACACACTCTGCCCAGACGTCAGAACCGCACCACCGGACAGCGCGTACTTCTGAACACCGTCCGGAGCCTGTGCCAGGACGCGGCCGAAGGACTGTATGTCCCACTCCCCGATGTACTCGCCGTCGAAGTAGACCAGGGTCCGGGTCACGATAGCGGGGCCGAGCCCTGCGTTGATCAATTTGATGCCGGCTTGGTGAGCGACTCCATCCCGTATCCGCCGTAGCTGGAGAAGGGGACGTACGGACTGTCTGTTGTGTCGCATGCTCAGCCGCGACTGGACGACTGAAACGTAGAGTGACCCCAACGCGATCACCGTGGCCGCCCCGGCAACTATGGTTTCCACGTCCACCCTCCCCCAAGGCGTCGCTATCACAAGGGCAGGCGTACCCGATCAGCGGCCGTTCGACTCCACGCGTACTGCTGCAAGTGCGGTTGGGCCGCTGGAGGCTCAGTGGACAAGTCGGACCATCAGCGCTCTCGCCCGCTGGACCAGGCACGGCTGGGGCACGAGCTTCCAGGTCGTACGCGTCACTTCCTGCGGACAGTCGCGAGTGCCAGCACCATGCTGGTGACCAGCACGAACACCAGGAGCGAGGCGAAAAACAGGGCTTCGATCCAGCCAGGGTTCCCACCCGTAAGTACGGCGTCCGCAGAAGCGCATGCCACCTCCGGCGGAAAACTCTGCCGACGCAGGTCGCCGTAAGCGTTCGGCAGGCCGTCCAGCGCAAATCGCCCAGCTAATGAGGAAGACACTCAGCGAGGCCAAAGAGACGCCCCACAAAGCGGTCGGGGGGCGACCTGCCTCGGATCCTGCCGGCGATGCCGTCATGACCGGGAGAGTACCGGCCGAATTACTTGGCTCTGCGAGCAGGCGCGGACGCCTTGGGCCGCGCCTGCTCGGCTCTTCCTGGGTCGAAGGTGGCCGGGGTGGGAGCCCACGAACAAGGCCCAGGTCACGGCTTACTGCCGTGACCTGGGCCTTTGCCGTGATTCCTACTGGTGAGCGCGGACGGTTTCGAACCGCCGACAACTGCTTTGTAAGCCTGGCGCCGGCCGCCGATCGGTCTTCCCGGGCCAGCCACCTTATGAAGGTGCCGCACCGACCAACTAGTGCATGCTCCTTCTCGTCCCCTATCTGACCGTGACTGACCGTACGTTCTGGCACGAACCTGGCACGCGAGACGTCGTCGACCTCTTCAACTGCCGTCGGCCGGGTCTTGCCAATGCCACGGCAGCGCTGGAGGAAGCCAAGACTGCTCACCACTCCGCTCAAGGACTGGCGCCTCACAGTCATCTGGCAAGGGGGTTGCATCGATCACGGCCTCCAGCGTGGACTGGACGTAGCGCAGGTAGCCGCGTACGTCGCGAATCTGACGCTCGCGGTTGTCTTGGCCGATGCCGCGCCACCCAACGTCGAAGCACAGCTTCACTAGTGTCCTGTATCGGGCGCGAACGTCATCGTCTCCCACGGAGAGAAGGTCAGTTTGCATGCCCTGACGGACCGAACCGAGGGCTGCCGCGCAACACTCTTTAGCCTGCAGGCTCAACTGAGGCTCCTCCAGCAACAGGTCTGGCAGCGATGGTAGCCACGCGTAAAGCTCTGCGAGCCGTTCCAAGAGCCGCTGCGCAGCCTCTGCGGAACGCTGCCGCGCCCACTGTCGCCGTGCCAATGCGCTGTTGGCCGCTTCCTGAGAGGCAGCCAACTCGGCTTGGGCCGCGATGGTTCTTGCAGTTTGCCATCGGGCGACGCGCACTGTGATGGCGCCGCCGGCCAGCGTGCCTATGAGCGCACTGGCTGTTTGGGCCACCAGTTCCCACCAGCTGCTCATGCTTGGGATTCTGGGCACCACCCGCGCTCCTCAAACCCGCGCCAGCGAGCCCTTGTTGGCTGGACACGAGGAATGCCGCGGCGACGGATGCTCTGAAGCTTGAGAATCACGAGCGGTCCGTACCGGTTCGATCCTCTGACTAGGTGGAACGGCTTCATTCCATGCTTCGGCAGGGACCGATCGGGCCGGGGCGGGCTGGCTGACACCTGACTTGTAAGCTCGAACCCCGCTCGGTTTACCGTGGATCTGACTGACCGCGCTGGCTGTGCTGGGACGCAGGGTGGCGTCAGCGTCTGCTGGTGTTGATGTCAACCGTGGATGTCAGTGAAGCTCTCGCTTCTTGCGCCGCCGAATGTTCTCCGTGACTCCCTTGGCCTTGCGCTGCAAACAGCCAGTCACGCTTCCGTGAGTCCCCTACGCTGCGCGTCATGACCACACCTGTCAACCGACCTACCGAGGTCCCCGGCCGCGTAGCCCGCTGGAAGGCCGGCCGCAGCCAGCGCGCAGCCCAGCGTGCCGCAGCTGGCAAGCTCGCCCCTACAGCCCGCTGGACGCTTGGCCTTACTGGCGCAGCCGCGTTAGGTGCTGGCGCAGTGGCCGTCTTCATCACCGAGGTGGAGGCTGGTCCCGTTGCGCTCGTCACTGTTGGAGCGGTCCTTCTGATCATCGCCGTCATGGGCCGTCGGATTACATCTGTATCCCTCATTGATGGGGGGATGACCTTCGAGGAGCGGGTAGAGCAGCAGCTAAGCCAAGCTGGTACCCCTGAGCAGGCACTTCAAGTAGCTACCGCCGCCACGACAGTCGCCCCCGAGGTCCAGAAGAACGAGCACATCTCGCGCATGTCTCACTTCGCGTACGAGGAAGTTGTTGTCGATCGCCTGACTTCCGCCTTCGGTGCAAGTGTTGTTGAGCCCCGCCAAGATCGGCGGGGCGCATCTAGGTACGACGTTTTGGTGACACGCGAAGGTAAGCGGGTCGGTGTTGAGATTCTCTTCGGCGACCCGAGCAGGACTGTCGACAGGCGCAGAGTTGAAGACCGGGTGCTCCGAGCATTCGTTGAGCCGGACCTTGACGCATTCATCGTCGTCTGTAACCAGGCAGAGCCCACTCGCTCCTTCCTTGAAAAAGTCAGCGACCTCGTACCACAGGGCAAGGGTTTTCAATACGTCCGCTGGGCCGACGACACGGACACCCCTGCTCTTCGACGTGTCGTCGAGGAACAGTTGTAGTCAGGCTTCCTGCGATGGGACACGCTTTCAAGTCTGTTGATGCCCGCTGAGCGGTGTACGAAGCTGTTCACCTGCGTTCGCGCCGGGGTAGCGGTCAAACGGAACACAGACCGCGCTGAACGAGAGGGAACTGCGGCAGGATCAGCAGGAGACAACCAGGGGCACTCAGTGCCAGAACTCGGACACCTAGTGCCAATATCGGCGAAGCGCATCATCGCCGATACACGTGACCTACGATACGCACACCCCGAGAGGAGGGGTGCATGATTCTGCGGGAGTTCCTGTACGTAGACACTGACAAAGTCAGGGCAATGTTGGCTCAGCTCGATGGAGGCATTGCGGAGGAATCCAGGGAGACCGAACGCAAAGAAAGGGGGACAACTGTCGGACCGCGCGTTGCCGGCCAATATTTCCAAGGCACCGGAACTGAGACGTACACCAATAAGTCGCTTGGTGACGCCTTGTTCCCGATGCTCGAAGAAGCTCTAGAGTCGGAATCGCTACTTCGGGACGTATCTGAAGAAGTCTCTGACGCGCAGCAGTGGAGGTCCGGTGAATTGAAGAAGGATTTGCCGCCAGGGTCGTTGGTCAGAATCACGGCCATGGGCTCCTTGTTCGATACGCGCTATGCGGCCTCAGCATTTGCTGCCTTTGGTTCCGTGGTGATGGGGCTCAACGATCTCGGCCACCTGCCAACTGCCAAGCCAGCAAGTCAAGGAAAGAGCAGACAGGGAGGACAGCAAGGGCGGGCGCCTAAGCAAAGAATGACGGACGGGCCCGCACTAGAGGAATCAATCCCTGACTTCCCTGACATCGGGGGCGCCGATGGAAAAACCCTGAGAGCGTTCGTGCGAGTCTCTAAGGGCGTTTTCGCGCCCGGCCTTCACGTGAACCTCGCTCCAGCAGAGGGTATCCTTATCAACTCGCGCCTCCAGGAAGGGCGTCAATACCTGGACAGCGAATCGGACATTCTGTTCGCTCGATACGGTGCAGAGCAACAAGAGTGGACCGTGGTCGGCAGCATTGGGAGTTATGGCACAGAGGAGACCTCTCTGCCCGATATGAATTTCCACAACGTGGACGGCTCGTTGAATCGGGCGAAGTTCGCCGAAGCCATGAATGCTCAAATGCGAAATCTCGGCCGCCTTGGGTTCATTGACCTTCCGCAGCAGCCGGGCTTTTCGCTCATCCCCTTTGCCGTCTATCGGTCAATTCCTCGGAGTGGCGCCCTGGTAGTTGCCGAATGACGTGAGCAGTCCCCAGCGAAGGCCGGGGTGGTGCCGGGCGGGTGCGCGCTTCGAGCGGACTCGACCCGCACACCTCTTCATCCCGAAGCAATTGGGTCCGCTCGCTATCCTTGGGCTGCTGTGCCTGTTACCTGCGCTGATGGTCCACTGACGTCCACGGGTGTTCGCGGTTGTGTGTCGCCGTTGTCACGCAGCTAGACACTCAGGCTTCGCGCGATCCCTTACTCCTCGCCGGGCGGTTCGAGTAGGTCGCGGGCGAGCCGGGGGACGGGGTGGTACCGGAAGTCGACTTCGTCTGACCCGGTGGGTGCTGCCTAGTCGACTGCGAAGGGTTTCACACGAGGTGCCGCGTCGTTCGGGTTGGCCGTACTGACTGCCGTCCTACTGCGAGTCAGATGACGTCGGCCTGCCCCTGATGCGGCTGCTCCAACTGTTGTTCCCGCTTGCGCTGCTCCACCCGCAGCAACTCTACGTTCTCCGCGAACCTCTCCAGGTTTACCGCCGCGTCCGCATCCGAGTATGGCGTAATGCCCAGATCGAAGGCCGTGACGTGCTGCTCTACCTGGTCCGCGGTCTGCTGAAGGTTGTATGCCCGCTCACGGAATTTGAAATAGCCCGTCACCGCAGTTGCGAACGCCAGGAACGACCCCAGCACGATCAGGATCGCCTTACCCGGCTGCGGGGTCTCCCAGAAAGCCGTAGTCGCCGTGGTACCCACGGACGCGAAGAACACCCCCCACTGGAACCAGTTATGAATACGCCGGTAGAACCGTGTATCCCGCCTCAGACGCTCTACCACCCGCGGTATGCGCTCCCGGTAGCTGTTTCTATGCTCCCGCGTGGGGCGCGCCTGTGAGGCGTTGAGGATCCATTGGTCATGGATGATCTCCAGTTCTCTGCGGAGCAGAAACACCGGCCTGACACCATGTTTCTCGTCCTTCACCCGCAGAAGGAAGCCGACCAGGAACACCACCACTAGGACCAGTATCACCGCGATGGTCACGATGTTGAACGTGCGTAGGTCCGGTACTTCTTCCGACCACAGGTTTCCCCACCCGGCCACTGCGAGAACTAGCGGCGTCACCGCAAGCGGTACCAGCCGGAGCCACCGCGACAGAAGAGCCCTGCGTATACGGCGCTCCGCTGTCGCTACGCCCCGACGGTAGGTGATAACGCTGTTCGCGTATTCGTGCTGTTGAGTGGGCTCTAGACTCCATCCATATTCTTGTTTTGGGTCATTGAGGGATTCAATCACCTCTTCAACGAGGCGGCCCCAAGTGGAATCCGAGTCCGCGGCGAAAACGCTCTCAAGTCGCATGTACGGCTTGTATCGGTCAGGTGACCCATACCTTTGATGGAAGACGTAAGCGCCGTCACTGTCATATCTGACCTGCCTGGCTATTTGGACATTTATGGTCCACTTGAGTTCTTCTCTATCGGTCTTCCAAGCGGCGGAGAGGATCGCGGCTACGCCCTCCCAGGTCAATACGAAGTCCTCGGGGAGGGGGGTGAGTATGTCGGCCTCGGATAGCCGCTGGTCTTCGTATGCGAGGTGATGCAGGACATCCCCCACCCACGGTTCGTAACTGCCAGCGGTCTCGGGTTCATATTCGCGCGGCACGTCGGTAAGGCCAGACATCGTGGAGTGGCTCCCGGTCGAGGGTGGTGGTGTGCGTCGACGGCACGCTACCGCCCCCTGTTCTCCACAAGCACGTAACTCTCCTGCCGGGGAGTGGAGTTGCCCACCCCTGCCCCTGAAGGGTGCCTCAGGCCTCGCGCTTGCACGCTCGCTCAACCCACCATTTACCCCAGCTTCCATCCCGTCCGCCTTCGACCCACACACCGTGGAGCGGCCCGGCCACCCTCGGCGATCTGCTGCGGGTGGCCGGGTCCACCGGCTTCGACCGCTGGCAGGACCAGATCCGCCGCACCGGCGGCTGCTCCAACCCCATCCACCTCTCCGGCTGGACCCTCACCAAGGACAAGACCACCGGCCAAACCCTGTACCGCTACTCCACCGACACCGAGCCCGGCGGAAGGCTCCGCGTCGCATGCGGCAACCGCCGCGCCTCCCGCTGCCCGGCCTGCGCCTGGACCTACTCCGCCGACACCTACCACCTGATCCGCGCCGGACTCGCGGGCGACCAGGACAAGGACGTCCCCGCCACCGTCCGCGACCACCCCCGCGTCTTCGCCACGCTCACCGCCCCTTCCTTCGGCCCGGTTCACAACCGCCCCGACTCCGGACGCTGCCGCTGCGGCACCGCCCACCGTCCTGACGACGAGGCCCTCGGTACTCCGCTCGATCCCGAGTCGTACGACTACGCGGGCGCGGTCCTCTTCAACAACCATGCCGGGGACCTGTGGCAGCGCTTCACCAACCGGCTCCGGCGCGAGATCGCCGCCCGCGCCGGCCTCACCCAACGCGAACTCAAGGAAACCGCGCGGGTCTCGTACGGCAAGGTCGCCGAGTTCCAGAAACGCGGGGCAGTCCACTTCCACGCCGTCATACGCCTCGACGGCCCGGACGGACCCGACAGCCCACCGCCCTCCTGGGCATCGGTGCAACTGCTCGACGACTCCATCCGCGCGGCCGCCGTGCACGCGTACACGACCACCACCGTCCCGGCCGCCGCCGGCCAACCCGCTCGCCCGCTGCGCTGGGGGACCCAGCTCGACATCCGCCCCATCCGCGCCTTCGACGCCGGGACCGACATCACCGAACAGGCCGTCGCCTCCTACGTCGCCAAGTACGCCACCAAAGCAGCCGAGACCACCGGCACCATCGACCGCCGCGTCGGCAACCGCGAGGCCCTGGTCCTCCTCGGCGTACCCGACCACCCGCGCCGCCTCATCGAAGCCTGCTTCGACCTCGACGCGCTCTACCCGGACCGGCGGCTGAGCGCGTGGGCTCACATGCTCGGCTTCCGCGGCCACTTCTCCTCCAAGTCCCGCCGCTACTCCACCACCCTCGGCGCACTCCGCAAGATCCGCGCCGACTACCGCGCCGCCCAACAACGCGAAGAACTCGGCCTGCCCGACCCGGACCAGGACCCGACCGTCCTCGTCCTCACCGACTGGCAGTACGCCGGACAAGGCCACAGCCCAGGCGAATCCGTACTCGCCGCCTCAATCGCCAGAGGCCTGCAACACAACCGCGAAACCGCACGCGATGCCCTCACCCTGGAAGGAGACATGGCCGCATGACTGACCGACTGCTCACCGTGGAGGAGGCGCTCAACTCCTCGGTACAACCACGCGCTTCCCCCGGCGCCTGATCGCCGAACGGCGGATCATGTTCGTGAAGGTGGGGCGGCATGTCCGCATTCCTGAGAGCGCGTTGGCTGACTTCATCGCGGCTAACACCGTCCAGCCGATCGTCACGAGTCGGCGGCGCTTCGGGGCGGTGGCCTGATGGCGAACCAGAAGGGCAAACGCCGAGGGTTCGGTTCGGTCCGCAAGCTGCCGTCCGGTCGCTTTCAGGCCCGGTATCCCGGCCCGGATGGTCTGTTGCGTTCGGCGCCGGAGACCTTCCCCACTCAGACCGATGCTGATCGGTGGCTCGTCCGCAAGGAAGCAGAGATCCTCGACGGCCGATGGAAGAACCCGGACGACAAGGTCCTCTTCGGGGTCTACGCCGACGCCTGGTTCAAGGAGCGCGACTACGCGGCAACCACCCGCGAACGCAACGGCAGCGCTCTACGCCTCCACATCCTGCCGACCTTCGCGAACGTGGTCCTGAGCGAGATCACGACAGCGCAGATCCGCCGCTGGCGCGCTGGCCTCCTGGAGTCCGGCGTCGGTGAGCCGACGGTCGCCAAGGCGTATCAGATCCTCCGCGCCATCATGAACACCGCGGTCGACGACGAGGTTATCCAGCGCAACCCCTGCCGCATCAAGGGCGCAGGGGCGGCCAAGACAGCCGAGCGGCCGTTCCTCGATGTCACCGAGGTCTTCCAGCTCGCCGACGCCGTGCCGGCGCGCTTCCGAGTGTTCATCCTCCTGGCGGCCTTCACCGGCCTCCGCTTCGGGGAGCTCGCCGCACTCCAGCGCCATGACGTCGACCTCGAGCGGCGGACCGTCGCCGTACGGCGTGCCCTGGCCGAGACCCGCACGGACGGCATCCTGGTCAAGGCGCCCAACAGTGCGGCCGGTGTGCGCACCGTCGCCTTCCCGGCCTCGCTGACGGAGAGCCTGGCTGCCCACCTCACTGCCTACGCCGAGCCGGGTCGCACCGGGCTGCTCTTCACGGGAGCGAGGGGCGGACAGCTTCGGCGGAACAACTTCCGCCGCCTGTGGTTGCGGGCCCTGGAAACAACAGGTCTGGGAGACGTCCACTTCCACGATCTGCGCCACACCGGGAACACCCTCGCCGCGACCGGCGGTGCGACCACGCGCGAACTGATGCAGCGGACGGGCCACTCGTCTGTGCGTGCCGCGCTGATCTACCAGCACCTGGTGAACGGCCGCGACCACGCGATCGCCGCCCACGTCGACGAGCAGATCAGAAAGGCCCGGCCGGCAGAGCCCGACGACGCATCTGGCACGTAAGTGGCACGACGCCACTCCCCCGCCGGATTCGCGGAGGAACGAACAAGGCCCAGGCTCTCGGCTTACCGCCGGTGACCTGGGCCTTTTCCGTGTGTCCTGCTGGTGGGCGCGGACGGTTTCGAACCGCCGACATCTGCTTTGTAAGAGCAGCGCTCTACCCCTGAGCTACGCACCCGTGGATGAGGCAACAGATTACATGGCTCACGCCCCCTCCCCGCAAACCGGTTCCCGTTCGCCCGGGCTCACCCCGTGCCGAGGAGTGCCGCAAAGTGCCGAAGAGCGTCCCGGGGTGCCAAGCAAACGTGCGGGGGTTAGCCCCACCCCCGAGACGGTAGCCGTCCGGATGCCTCCAGGAGGGTGCGAGTACATACGGTGAGGGCATACCGGCGGCACTATCTGGGGGACCGACCACCATGACCTTGCGTACGCACACACTCACCGGCGCCCTCGGCGCCACCGGCGGGGTTCTTGTGCTTGTTGCTGCTCTCAGTGGGTGCGGGGGTACCGATGTCGATGATGCTCCCGCCGAGAACAAGTCGTTCGCGCTCAGCGGCAAGGTGCTGAGCATCGATGCCGAGAATTCCGGTGTGGAGCTCGTGCCGGCCGATGTGCGGCAGGTCGAGGTGACGCGGCGGTTCGATGGGTGGGTCGTGCTGGGGAAGGGGCCCGAGGCCTTCTGGGAGATGGATGGCGGGGTTCTGCGCCTTGGCGTGAAGTGCCCGGCGATGGTCAGCGACTGCGAAGCGCACCATCAAGTGAAGGTGCCGCGTGGGGTGTCCGTGACGGTGGAAGGGGACAACGGGGAGGTCACCGCGTCCGGGTTCGACACGCGGCTCGATCTTGCGTCGGACAACGGCCGGGTCGCGGTCCGGGACTCCAGTGGGGCGCTGAAGCTCAGGAGCGACAACGGGGAGGTCGTGGCGGAGCAGATCTCCGCTGCGTCCGTGGACGCCCAGGCGGACAACGGTTCCGTGCGGCTGGCTTTCAGCAGCGTGCCGTCGCTGGTGGAGACCGTCAGCGACAACGGGGGGATCGTCATCGAGCTGCCCGCGGGCGAGGACGCGTACTCCGTGTCCGCCGAGGCCGACAACGGGGACGTATCCGTGAAGGTGCCGCGGAGCGACGACAGCCCGCATGTGGTGAGGGCGCGCAGCGACAACGGCGAAGTCACCGTCCGAAGCGCGAACTAACCGACCCGTGTGTTCGTCCTTACCTGGTGGGAGAATGAACCAGGCAGGGCGAAACGGCACGGGAGAGGGATGTGACGGCGACACACGCGCGGCCACAGGCGAGAGCGGGTGGGGGTTCCGTCGTCAGGGATGTCCTGACACTGATGCTGTTGCCCGTTCCGTTGCTGGCCGCCGCGCTGCCGGCCGCCTTCGCGAGCGGGGGGACGCGCCGCTGGTTCGGCGGTCGTGGTGAGAACAATCAGCGGGCCGACGCCCAGGCGGCGAAGGACGCCGCCGCAGCAGCCTTCTACGAGCTCGACACCGCTCAGCGCGATCTGCTGATCTCGATCGAGACCATCACCGCCGTGGACAGCTCGTCCCGGGCCCGCAAGGCCGTCGACGACTTCGCCGCGCTGGGGCGGCGGATCGACGAGGTGAGCCATACGTACATCACCGCCGTCGACGCTCACGACCTCGACCGGCACGATCTGGAGCCGGCTGTCGCCGCCCGCGCCGCGGCGGAGCTGACCAGGGCGAAGGACGAGCTCGTACGGGTCAAGGGCGAGCTCGACCGGTTCACGCAAGGTCTCGGGCCGCTGCTCGGCAGCGCCGAGACACAGCTCGCCCGGCTCGCGCCCGCCGTGGAGCGCGCGCGGCAGGCGCTGCTCGGGGCGAGCAATGCCCTCGATGCCGTACGGGCCTCCGGGCTGCGCGCCGACGACCTCGCGGCGCGGCTCGCGGCTCTGGCGCCGGAGCTGACGCGGCTCAATCAGGGTGCCGGCCGGCACGGCGTGGCGGAGACCTTGCAGCGGGCCGACCAGGTGCTGCGGGACGCCGAGGCCGTACGGGCGGAAGCGGACCGGCTTCCGGAGCGGGCTGCCGAGATCGACCGGCGGCTCGTCTCGCTCCGTACGCGCGCCCAGGCACTCACGACGCGCGCCGGGTCGGTCGAACCGGTCCTGAGCGAGCTGCGGCGCCGGTTCTCTGCTGCCTGCTGGCAGGATCTTCAGCCCGTTCCGGAGCAGGCCGTGGTGAACATCCGGCAGGCCGAGGAGAAGCTCGCGGAGGCCACCAAGGCTCGCGACGAGCAGCGCTGGCCCGATGCGACGGCGCAGCTGAGCACGGTCCGCGCCCTGCTGAACGCGACCGACGAGGCGGTGTCCGCCGCCGGTGACCGCCTGCAGCGCCTGGACGCGGTGGCGAAGGACCCGCAGCAGGAGATCCAGCGGACCCGTTTCGCGATCCGGGACGCGCAGCGGCTGGCCATGGCCGGGCGCAACACCCCCGATCCGCGCCATGCCCGGCCGCTGGACGACGCCGTGGCCCGGCTGGGCTCGGCCGTCGCGGGGCTGGACGGGCGCCACCCGGACTACTGGCACTTCCTGACCGAGACCGAAACCGTGCGGCAGTCCGTGGCCCGCGTCGTCTCCGCCATTCGTGAGGAGCGCGGGGGCGGGGCGTGACGCAGGGGCCGGTGCGGGGTGTGGCCAGCGGTACGGGGTCAGGGCGTGGGCGCCGCATTTGTCCCGGCGCTGTCGTGGGCTGATCCTGGAAGTGTCCGCCTTGGAGTCTGCCTGCGGCCGGAGGAGGCTCGTATGGCTTCGCACGTCCCACATGCACCTCACGTCCCTCATGCCCTTCGTCCGAGGCATGCGTCGAGTCCGTCGTCGGGGCGGTGGGCCCGGAACGTGCGGCTCGATGAGCATCTCCCGGTCGATCACCGGCTCAGTCAGGTCTACCGCGTCGGGGCGGGGCTGACCGGGCTCGTTCTGCTCGTCTTCGGCATTCTGGGCCTCGTCGACAAGGTCGGTTTCTTCGACACCGGTGGCGACACGGTGGCCGGCCTCAACACGAACGGCGCCCTCAGCGTCCTGTCCATCTGCGTGGGGCTGCTGCTCTTCGCCGGGATGGTGATCGGCGGCAATGTCGCCTCGACGCTCAACATGGTCCTGGGGATCGCGTTCATTCTGAGCGGGTTCGTCAATCTCGCTCTGCTGGACACCGGTCTCAACTTCCTCGCCTTCCGCATCCAGAACGTGCTGTTCAGCTTCGTGGTCGGCGTGATGCTGATGTTCTTCGGCATGTACGGGAGAGTCAGTGGCCGCCTTCCGCACGACAACCCGTACTGGCAGGCCCGTCACCCCGAGCAGGCCGCGTACGAAGCCCGACGCCGCCGGAGGGTCCCGCAGATGCCCGAGGTACGGCGCTAGGGCTTGTCCTCTGGCTCTACCCTTGGGGCATGCCTCGCTATGAGTACCGCTGCCGCCCCTGCGGAGACACGTTCGAAGTCAGCCGCCCGATGGCGGAGTCCTCCGATCCCGCCACCTGCCCCGCCGGGCACGAGGACACCACGAAGCTGCTCTCCACCGTTGCCGTGGGCGGCGCCGCCCAGTCCGCGCCCGCATCGGCCGGTGGCGGGGGCGGAGGTGGATGCTGCGGGGGCGGCTGCTGCGGCTGACCCCGCCTCTGCCCCGTCGCTGACCCGCCTCTGACCCCGGCTGCCCGCCGCTGACCCGCCCGGCTACCGGCGTCGCTCCGCTCCCGCGGCGCCGATGAACCGGCGCAGGATCTCCTCGCCCGCCGCGACGCCCGTTTCGCTCAGTACCTCGACGTTAGGCGCACTCCAGCCGCTTTCCGCGAGTTCGCCGTGGCCGGGGCGCCAGGAACGGTCCGCGGCGAGCAGCAGGTCCGCGTCGAGGAGCGAGTCACCGGCGGCGAGGGTCAGGGAGGCGCCGCAGCGGCGTGCGACCTCGTTCATCGCGGCGCTCTTGGTGAGCGGCCTCGGTACGGCGTAGATCTTGCGGCCCTGGAGCGAGACCGTCCAGCCCCGGCCGTCCGCCCAGTCCGCCAGTTCCTTCACCCAGCCTTCGGGCAGCAGCGAGCGTTCGACGACGAGATAGGCGAAGAGGTCTTCGGCGATCCGTTCCTTGAGGAGCCAGGCGGGGTCGGCGACGGCGACGAGGTGGGCCCTGACCTCGGCGAGGGAGGCGCATTCGTCGGCGAGCCGGGCCGCCACCTGCCGCTGCCAGTCCCGGTCGGAGACCCCGTCGACCAGGATGTGACCGCCGTTGGCGCAGATCGCGTACTGCGCGGCGGGGCCGGGGAGATGGATGCGGTGGTACTGCTCGCGGGTGCGGGTGGTGGTGGGCACGAAGACCGTGCTTCCGCCCAGCGCTTCGAGCAGCGCTCCCGCCGTCTCGGTGACGTACGACAACGGCTTGTGCCCGTAGATCTCGACGCAGAGCAGCCGGGGGGCTTCCGCGTCCGGCATGGGCAGGTTGAGGGCGGCTGCCGAGTAGATGAGGGTGCGGTCGAGGTCGCTCGCGACCAGTGTCACCTGTGCGCTCACTTCCCCGTCACCGCCTTGCCGTCCGCGCCCGTGGCGCCCCGGGTGAACTGCGGGTGGATCAACCCCACGCAGGTGTACGGGAGTTCGTCGACCTCCTCGACCGGCACGCCACGCTGTTCGGCGAGCAGTCGTACGTGGTCGAGGTCGGCGCCCGCGCCGCGCTTGGCGAGGATCTTCCACGGAACTCGGCGCAGCAGTACGCGTGTTGTCTCGCCGACGCCCGGCTTGACGAGGTTCACGTCGTTGATGCCGTACTCCTCGCTGATCCGCTCGACGGCGGCCCAGCCCTCCCAGGTGGGGGCGCGGTCGGCCGCGAGCAGCTCCTTGACGTCGGCGTCCACCGCGTCCACGACCTCGCCGAAGCGGTCGGCGACCGTGTCGATGAAGTGGCCGGAGACATCGGTTCCGGCGAGCTCCCGGTAGAACTTCGCCCCGTGGAAGTCGTCGGGTCCGACCAGGTCGGCGCGCAGGACCGTACGGGAAATGAGGCCGGAGACCGTGGAGTTGAGGCAGGCGGAGGGTATGAGGAAGTCCTGGCGGGTGCCGTAGGTGCGGACGCAGCCGCCCGGGTCGGCCAGGACCGCGATCTCGGGGTCGAAGCCCTCGAACTCCGCGAGGGCGGCGGCGAGTTCCCTGGTGATCGCGCCCTTGCCCGTCCAGCCGTCGACGAAGACGACGTCGGCCGGGTCGTGGTGGGCCGCCAGCCAGCGCAGGGCGTTGGCGTCGATGCCCCGGCCCCGCACGATGGAGACGGCGTAGTGCGGCAGGTCGAGTCCGTACCGGTACTGGGCCCAGCGGCGCATCAGGACGCCCACGGGGGTGCCGGCCCGCGCCAGCGAGACCAGTACGGGGCGGGGGGATCGTTCGGCGAGGACGGTCTCGGTGACGGTGCCGACGGCCAGGGCCACCCGGGCGGCCGAGGTGTCCAGCGCGGCCTTGAAGAGGTCCTGGTACTGAGGTGTCGGCTGGTATTCGACGGGAAGCGACTCGGCGTAGTGCGCGCCACCGCTCTGTATCGCTTCCTCGCGCTCTTCGGTGGGCGCTTCCAGCTCGGTGCCGCTGAGGTCCTGGAGCAGCCAGCCGACGTCCTGGGCCGCGTAGGAGGAGAAGGCGGGGCCTCGGAGAGGCTCGGGCAGCATGGCGGGCTCCTGCCGTTCGGGGGAGGAAGGGGCGAGCGACGGAGCGCGGGAAGGAGCCGGAGAAGGGGCGTGGGAGGGGACCACTGCCAGCAGGACGTGATCGGTGTGGGCGGCGAGCTGCGCCAGCAGGCCGTCGGGGGCGTGCAGCGCGGGGGTGTCCGCGGTGGAGTCCACCACGGCCACGACGGCGTCGAACCCGGCCCCGGCGACGTTGTACGCGTACCGGTCGCCCGGGCCGTCCGCCGGGTCGTCATGGGCCGGGAAGACCAGTCGGCTGCGTATCGCGTACCCGGGGTCGTCGAGGGCGAGGACCGGGGAGCGCGTGGTGGTGGAGTACCGCACCTCGGCGGCCGAGACCGCCTCCAGGGCCGTGCCGAGGCGGAGCGGGGCGTACATCAGCTCCTCGAAGCCGAGGACGAGTACGCGTCGGGCGTCGCCCAGCGCTTCGTCGATACGGGCCGCCATGCCCGGCAGCGCCGCTTCCAGGGCCCCGCGGTGGGTCGGGGTGAAGCCGTGCCGTCCGCCGTCGGGGACGCCGTCGGGCCACGCAAGCTCGATCCGGGTGCGGGCCGCTTTCGCCCCGCTGAGCGGCGTCGCCCCGCCGGAGGGCGCCACGGCCGCCTGCCGCGCCTCCTGGGCCGCCACCAGCTCCTGTCCGCGCTCAAGCACCCCGTCCGGCAGGAGCACCGTCCCCGCGCTCCGCGCCACCAGGTCGACGCGGGCGCCGATCTCGCCCGCGAAGTCCGCCAGGCGTCCCCGGTCCGCCGCGGACCGCATGTCCGCCAGCGCCACGATGACGTACCGCTCACGGGGGTACAGCTCGTGCAGGGCCCTGATCGTGTTCAGCACGGTGTTGCCCGTGGAGAACTCGTCGTCGACCAGGACCAGCGGAGCATCGGAGGCGCCGCCCGAGAGCAGGGCGGGGTCCTCGGGCAGCAGCAGGTGCGAGGTGGCGTGCGAGTGCGACTCCTCGAAGCCGCCGGCACGGGCCACGCCCTCGACGGGGCGGCGCGTGGAGTGGAGGTACGGCGCCACACCGAGCCCGTCCGCGACCGCGTGGCCGAGGCCGGTCGCCGTCTCCGCGTAGCCCAGGACGACGGCGCGGCGGGCCTCCGCCTCACCGAGGAGGTCGCGTACCCTCTCCCCCAGCTCGAAGCCCGTCCCGTAGACCACGGAGGGCTTCTGCGGCACGTGCTTGCCCAGCACGTTCGATACGAGCAGGTGTGCCCGCTTCGGGTTGCGGCGCAGGGCGAGACCCAGCAGCTCCCGGAGCTCCCCGTCGCCGACGAGCTCGACTCCCAGCCGCTCGGCAACCCAGCTGCCCGTCCACTCCACGTCCACTGTCTCTTCCCTCGTCGCGCGCTCGCTCATCGATACGCGCTGATATGCACTGATGCGCGCTCATTCCGCCAGGCCCGCGGCCAGCAGCTCCACGAACCCGACGTCTTCCTTCGCCACACCGAAGACCTCGGCCCGCTGCACGGTGCGCTCGGCCCACGCGCGGTGCGGCTTCACTTCATTCATCTTGTTCGTATACGCCGAGCGGAGCACTCCGCCGCCGCCGCGCTCCGGCCGCAGGATGTCCTGCGCGTCACTGAACTCCTCGTGGCTGACCACGGACAGTGCGTGCACGGGCACCACGTGGGACGGGTGGATGCAGGTCTTGCCGAGCAGCCCGTTGGCACGGTCCAGCTCGATCTCGCGCAGCAGTCCGTCCAGGTCGTGCTCGATCAGGGCCGTACGCAGTTCCTCGGCCCGCCCCGCGAAGGGGCTGCGGCGCAGCTGGGGCTTGAACATGCGCTCCTGGAGCCTGAAGTACTCCCACACAGGACCGGTGATCGTGAAGCCCGTGCCGTCGGCCCGGCCCAGCACGTTCACGACGTCGCCGATGACCGCGCCGACGATCTGGACGTCGTACGCCGTCATGTCGGGGGCCCGGCGCAGCCCGTAGGCCGAGCAGAAGTCGGTGACGCCGAGCCGCAGCGCGAGAACCCGGTCGCGGTACTTGTTCACGGTGCGGGCGATCCCCTGGAGGACTTCCGCCCGGGTCTCCAGGTGCAGCAGTTCGGGCGACTCCAGGACCGGCATCGCGAAGAGCCGCCGGCCGCTGGCCGCCTCGGCGCTCGCGAGGGCCTCCAGGAAGAGGACGCCGCGCTCCTCGGTGAATTTCGGCAGTACGAATCCGGACAGCAGCCGGACCGAGCTGCCGAGCCGGGCCACCAGGTCGGTGATCTGTTCGGGGGCCCGGACCCGGATGAAGAGCAGTGGCGTCTCCGTGGACCTCTCCGCGAGGTCCGCGAACTGCCTGACCAGGTTCTCCTCGCCGTCCGCGACCTCCGCGTCGTCGATCGAATCCTCCAGGCAGAGCACCATGGAGACGACTCCGCGACCGGCCTGCTTGATCACGTCGTCGGCGAGGCGCGGCCGGGTCGCGGGACTGTAGAGCGTGGCGCCGAGGGCGGCCGAGAGCATGCGGGCGGGCGAGTCCGCGCCGAATTCGCACGGCTCCTGGAGGAACAGGCCCTCCCGGACAGCGGGCGAGATATGCCCGAAATGACGCATGTGATCCCCCGTACTGCCTGACCGGCCGGACAACGTATGGCCGGTAATAGTACGTACGGACGGGTGTCGACAGTTCCCCAGAGGCATGAATTTCGGGTAACCCGTCCATTACACGCACTCGCCGCGAGGTATCGCCACTCCACCCGTAATGCCGCCACCGAAACCCGTCGGGCCCCCGCGTTGTCCGTTCGGGCAGGCAGCAGGCAGGATGACGGGCATGACGCACGCGATGCTGAAGGGCTCGAACGTCCCCCTCGATGCCACGGCCGTACGGGCCGTGCTGCGCTGGACCCCGGGCGCCGGCATCCCCGATGTGGACGCATCGGCCCTGCTGCTCGGCGCCTCCGGCCGGGTGCGTTCCGACGAGGACTTCGTCTTCTACAACCAGCCCCGGCACCCCTCCGGCCTGGTACGACGGCTGCCCAAGCGCAGCGTCCCCGAGGGGCTCACCGACACGATCGAGGCGGATCTCTCCGCGCTCGACCCTTCGGTGGACCAGGTGGTGATCTCCGCTTCCTCCGACGGGGCGGCTTTCGAACAGGTCAGGGACCTGCGCATCCTGCTGTACGACGCGGCGTCGGCGGACGGCGATCCGCTGGCCGTTTTCGACGTCAGGCCGGAGACGGGCGAGGAGACCGCCATCATCTGCGGCGAGCTCTACCGGCGCGGCGACGGCTGGAAGTTCCGGGCGGTAGGGCAGGGCTATCCGACGGGCCTCGTCGGGCTCGCGACGGCGTTCGGCATCTCGGTCGACGAGACGGCCACGGACCCGGCCCAGGGGCCGTCCCAGGGCCCCGCGCCCGTACCCAATCAGGGCGTACCCGGTCAGGACGTACCCGGCCACGACGCACCCGGTCAGGCCGTGCCCGCGCCGCCCTTCCCGCCCGCGCCCGCAGCCGCACCCGACGCCCAGGCCACGGTGCAGCACCAGCAGCCCGCGTACGGATACCCGCAGCCCGCCGCGCAGCACTCCGCCCCGGCCCAGCCGGCGTACGGGTACCCGCAGCCGGCCGCCGCTCCGCCCGCGTACGGCTATCCGCAGCCCGCCGCCGCTGCGGCGTACGCCCCGGACCCGAACTTCGTGCTGCCCCCGCAGGGCCCCCAGTTCGTCAGGCCCTGAGTCCAGGACGCGAGACCCGGGCCTGGACTCAGGCCCGGGTCTTGTAGCCGCGGCCCCACTGCATGCCGTAGCCGTACAGCCGGTCCAGTTCGGACTGGAAGCCGTATACGAATTTCACCTCGCGCCGCACGATCAGCTCGTCCTTGACGTTTTCGACGGTGAACACGGCGCAGGACCGGGCCTGCGGGGCCCTCTCGTCGAGTTCGATCTCGATCCGGGGGCCGTTGCCGGGGTAGAGCGTCACCTTGGCGTGCGTACGGTCGAAGGCCGGCGTCCGGTCGTAGATGTACACGAAGAACAGCAGCCGCTTGAACTGGTCGCGCTGGTCCAGGTTGACGTAGACCGTCTCCCCCGACGGCGCCCCGAAGCGGTCGTCGCCGCTGAGCCGGATGTACGGCGGCCCGTTCAGATCACCGATCAGGTTGCCCAGCGGCTGCACCACGCCCCGGGTGCCGTCCTTCAGCTCGTACATGCAGCCCAGGTCCAGGTCGACGTTGACCACGCCCTGGGTGTGCGCCTGGACGACGTCGGGCTTGAAGAGCTTCAGGGGGCGCAGCAGCCGTCCGCCCTGCCGTGACCTGCCCTCGATGTCCGAGCTGCGCATCCTCCAGGAGAGGTTGACGCGAAGATTCCCGGACAGGGCGCCCTGCTTGCTCAGTGAGACCGTGGAGTGGCGCTTGGAGAGCACGATGGAGTTCGTCGCGGAGTTGCCCGCCTCGAACTGTGCTTCCCGCCCCGGCCACAGGCTGTCCCAGAAGGCCATCCCAACCCCCCACATTCTTCCGGTGGTGCCTGTACGTCACTGCGGGGCGGCCCCGGGACGGTTCCGGAGAACCGCCGCCGTATGGGCCGCCCCGCAGAGAGAGCGTTCCTCATTCCCTACCGGGTCACACCCCGGAGGAGACTTCCGCCTTGGAACCGGAGCTGCCGCCCCCGTCGCCGCCGGCCGCGGCGAGCGCCCTGTTCCGGCGGATCGAGGACCAGAAGGACCAGGCGATCAGCACGACGCCGACGGAGCCCGTGATGAACTCGTTGATCTCGTACTGGATGGTGATCAGCAGGATGATCGAGAGCGCGCCGATCGCGTAGTGCGCGCCGTGCTCCAGGTAGACGTAGTCGTCAAGCGTGCCCTCGCGGACCAGGTACACGGTGAGCGAACGGACGTACATGGCACCGATACCGAGGCCGAGGGCCATCAGCACGATCTCGTTGGTGATGGCGAAGGCGCCGATGACGCCGTCGAACGAGAAGGACGCGTCGAGGACCTCGAGGTAGAGGAACATGAAGAACGCGGCCTTACCGGCGAGTCCGACCGCGGAGACCTGCTTGCCGGTCTTCTTGGCCTCTTCCTCGGCCTCGTGCTCGCGCTCCTCCTCCTCTTCGAGCTTGTTCTCGAAGAATCCGGACAGACCGCCGACGACGAGGTAGGTGATCAGACCCGCGATGCCGGAGAGCATGACGGTCTCCGCCTTGTCCGCGTGCCCGCCGCCGTGCTGGTGGGCCTGGGTCGCGAAGGTCATCGCCGTGATCATGAGGATGATCAGCGCGACGCAGACCGACAGCATGTCGACCTTGCCGAGCTTGGCGAGCGGGCGCTCGATCCAGCGCAGCCACTGGATGTCACGGTCCTCGAAAATGAAGTCGAGGAAGATCATCAGCAGGAACATGCCACCGAACGCGGCGATCGACGGATGGGCGTCCGTGACCAGTTCCTTGTACCTGTCGGGGTCGTTGAACGACAGGTCGATGGCCTCGATGGGGCCGAGTTGGGCACTGATGGCGACGATCACGACGGGGAAGACCAGCCGCATACCGAAGACCGCGATGAGCACACCGATCGTGAGGAAGATCTTCTGCCAGAAGGCATTCATCTTCTTCAGGATTCCGGCGTTGATCACCGCGTTGTCGAAGGACAGCGAGATCTCCAGGACCGACAGGATCGCAACAATGCCGAACGCCTGCCATCCCCCGTAGAACACCGCTGCGACCAGGCCGAGCGCGGTAACCGCGAACGACCAGCCGAAGGTTTTCAGAATCACTGGCACCCCATCGTGTTTGTACGGACCTCCCCCGGTGAGTGAGGGGCTCCCCCGCGCGTACGCGGCTTTACGAAACGTTGACCCCGAAGTCTAGAGCGATGCCCCGCAGCCCCGACGCGTACCCCTGCCCGACTGCACGGAATTTCCACTCCCCGCCGTACCGGTAGAGCTCACCGAAGATCATCGCGGTCTCCGTCGAGGCGTCCTCACTCAGGTCGTACCGTGCCAGCTCCTGGCCGTCCGCCTGATTCACCACGCGAATGAACGCGTTGCTGACCTGCCCGAACGTCTGCCCCCGGTTGTCCGCCTCATGGATCGACACCGGGAAGAGGATCTTGTCGCAGTGCGCGGGCACCTGGTCGAGGTTCACGATGACCGACTCGTCGTCGCCGTCACCCTCCCCCGTGAGGTTGTCGCCCGTGTGTTCCACGGAGCCGTCGGGGCTCGTGAGGTTGTTGTAGAACACGAACCACTCGTCTCCGAGCACGCGGCCCGACTGGCACAGCAGCGCGCTGGCGTCGAGGTCGAAGTCCGCTCCGGTGGTGGAGCGCGCGTCCCAGCCGAGCCCGACCAGCACCTGGGTGAGGTTGGGTGCGGCCTTGGAGAGGGAGACATTGCCTCCCTTGGCGAGCGTGACGCCCATGTGTGTCCTCCCCGTGTCGATGGATGAGAACGTCAGGCGCCGCACATGGTGCGGCGCCTGACGGGAAATACTGGCGTGGCTCAGACGTTCACGCCGAAGTCCTGCGCGATACCGCGCAGCCCCGAGGCGTAACCCTGGCCGATGGCGCGGAACTTCCACTCCGCACCGTTGCGGTACAGCTCTCCGAAGACCATGGCGGTCTCCGTCGAGGCGTCCTCGCTCAGGTCGTAGCGCGCGAGCTCCGTGTTGTCGGCCTGGTTCACCACGCGGATGTACGCGTTGCGGACCTGACCGAAACTCTGCTGACGGCTCTCGGCCTCGTAGATCGAGACCGGGAAGACGATCTTGTCGACGTCGGCCGGGACTCCGGCCAGATTCACCTTGACGACCTCGTCGTCACCCTCGCCCTCACCGGTGAGGTTGTCACCGGTGTGCTCGACGGACCCGTCGGGGCTCTTGAGGTTGTTGAAGAAGACGAAGTTGCCGTCGTTGCCCACCTTGCCGTCGACACCCGTCAACAGCGCGCTGGCGTCGAGGTCGAAGTCGCCGCCGGTGGTGGTACGGGCATCCCAGCCCAGACCGACGATGACCGCGGTCAGGTTGGGCGCGGCCTTGGTCAGCGAGACGTTGCCGCCCTTGCTGAGGCTGACTCCCACGAGTCCTCCCATAGGTTTCAGGGGCCGGCAGAACCAGCGTCCCCATCGTGCGTTGGTATCGGATCAACGATTCGATCCTAGTGACCGGTTCCCTGCCGAGACAGGCCTTTGGCCGGGCGTCGCCAGGAGATCTCCCGGATCAGGACCCGGCCGGGCAGCGGCCGGGGAGCCGTCGGGGATCAGATCGAGTCGAGGGCCTTGATGTAGTCCTTGAGGTCCCGGGCGTCCGGGAGGCCGTTGACGACGGCCCAGCGGACCGTGCCGTCCTTGTCGATGATGAAGGTGCCGCGCACGGCGCAGCCCTTCTCCTCGTCGAAGACGCCGTACGCCCGCGAGGTCTCGCCGTGCGGCCAGAAGTCCGAGAGCAGCGGGTACTCGAGGCCCTCCTGCTCGGCGAAGACGCGCAGGGTGTGGATGGAGTCGTTGGAGACGGCGAGCAGCTGGGTGTCGTCGTTCTCGAACCGGGGCAGTTCGTCGCGCAGCGCGCAGAGCTCGCCCGTGCAGACACCGGTGAAGGCGAACGGGTAGAAGAGCAGCACGACGTTCTTCTCGCCGCGGTAGTCGGAGAGCTTCACGGTCCGCCCGTGGTTGTCCTTCAGCTCGAATTCCGGGGCCAGGGTGCCGACCTCGATCGCCATGAACGCGTCCCTTCAGTACTTCACCGCATACCCGGACCGGTCCGTCCGGGTATCCCCACCCTATGCAGTGACCCTGCGCGTACATGTACGAAGGCCCCCGGCGGCGCGATGCCGTCGGGGGCCCCGGGTGGTGGGAGAGGGTTCAGCGCTTGGCCTTGGCCCCCTTGGGGGTGACCAGACGGCTGCCCGTCCAGTCCTTGCCCGCACTGATGCTCTTGGTCTGGGCGAGACCGGCTGTCTGGGCAGCCTCGTTGATGTCGCTCGGCTCGACGTATCCGTCACGGCCGGTCTTGGGCGTCATCAGCCAGACCGTACCGCCGTCCTCGAGCAGACCAATGGCATCCACCAGCGCGTCCGTAAGGTCGCCGTCCTCGTCGCGGAACCAGAGCAGAACGACGTCAGCGACGTCGTCGTACTCCTCATCGACGAGTTCCTGGCCGGTAGTGGCCTCAATGCCCTCACGGAGCTCCAGCTCGACGTCGTCGTCGTAGCCGATCTCCTGGACCACTTGTCCGGGCTCGAACCCCAGGCGTGCTGCCGGGTTGGTCCGCTCCTCCGCGTGGTCCGCGGTCGCGCTCACGGGTTGCCTCCTGATCATGTTTCGGAAAATGCTTCACCCACGCGCGTACGCGGGGCGTTGGCCGTAGTCCACACGGGCTCGGCGAATCGCGCAAGTACCCAGCGCGTGAGACCGCCTAAACGGTGACGTTCCCTGCCACGTCGCCGCAAGCTCCGGCCAGTCTCCCGCAGGGCCTTCGATATCGCCCAATCCGTTTACGTCCTTCCTCAGCTTATGCCGTTTCGATCCGCCAATCGGAGTCGAACAGCCTTTGGGAACGCTTGGACGGCTTGGGCGTATGGTTGCGGTTTGGTCCGGGACTGACTCGTTACCCCACGGTAGAGATGACGTTTGCGCCCTCGCGGTACACGATGGAGGCGGCGCACAGCAGATGTCCCGGGGGTACGTTCCCCGTAACCAGGCCCCGTAGAGCAGCACCGAACAGCGAAGGAACAGCGTGGCTTCCGGATCCGATCGCAACCCGATCATCATTGGCGGCCTTCCGAGCCAGGTCCCGGATTTCGATCCCGAAGAGACCCAGGAATGGCTCGACTCCCTCGACGCCGCCGTGGACGAGCGCGGCCGTGAGCGGGCCCGTTATCTGATGCTCCGGCTCATCGAGCGCGCGCGCGAGAAGCGCGTCGCCGTGCCCGAGATGCGCAGTACGGACTACGTCAACACGATCGCCACGAAGGACGAGCCGTTCTTCCCCGGCGACGAGGAGATCGAGCGCAAGGTCCTCAACGCGACCCGCTGGAACGCGGCCGTGATGGTCTCGCGCGCCCAGCGTCCCGGGATCGGCGTCGGCGGTCACATCGCCACGTTCGCGTCCTCCGCGTCGCTGTACGACGTCGGTTTCAACCACTTCTTCCGCGGCAAGGACGAGGGCGACGGCGGCGACCAGATCTTCTTCCAGGGGCACGCGTCCCCCGGGATCTACGCCCGCGCGTTCCTGCTCGACCGGCTGAGCGAGGCGCAGCTCGACGCGTTCCGCCAGGAGAAGTCGAAGGCTCCGAACGGCCTGTCCAGCTACCCGCACCCGCGGCTGATGCCGGACTTCTGGGAGTTCCCGACCGTCTCGATGGGTCTCGGCCCCCTCGGTGCGATCTACCAGGCCCGGATGAACCGCTACATGGAGGCGCGCGGCATCGCCGACACCTCCAAGTCGCACGTGTGGGCGTATCTGGGTGACGGCGAGATGGACGAGCCCGAGTCGCTCGGCCAGCTGTCCATCGCCGCCCGTGAGGGTCTGGACAACCTGACCTTCGTCGTGAACTGCAACCTGCAGCGCCTCGACGGCCCGGTCCGCGGCAACGGCAAGATCATCCAGGAGCTTGAGTCGCAGTTCCGCGGCGCCGGCTGGAACGTCATCAAGCTGGTCTGGGACCGCACCTGGGACCCGCTGCTCGCGCAGGACCGCACGGGCATCCTGGTCAACAAGCTGAACACCACGCCGGACGGGCAGTTCCAGACGTACGCCACCGAGACCGGTGCGTACATCCGTGATCACTTCTTCGGCGACGACCCGCGGCTGCGCGACATGGTCAAGGACATGTCCGACCACCAGATCCTGCACCTGGGGCGCGGCGGCCACGACCACAAGAAGGTCTACGCGGCGTACGCGGCGGCCAAGGCCCACAAGGGCCAGCCGACGGTGATCCTGGCGCAGACGGTCAAGGGCTGGACCCTGGGGCCGAACTTCGAGGGCCGCAACGCGACCCACCAGATGAAGAAGCTGACGGTCGAGGACCTCAAGCGCTTCCGTGACCGGCTGCACATCCCGATCACGGACAAGCAGCTGGACGAGGGCTACCCGCCGTACTACCACCCGGGCCGCAAGTCCGAAGAGATCCAGTACATGCACGACCGCCGCAAGGGTCTGGGCGGTTACGTCCCGACGCGTGTGGTGCGGGCGAAGCCGCTGGCCCTGCCCGACGAGAAGACGTACGCGACCGCGAAGAAGGGTTCGGGTACGCAGTCGATCGCCACCACCATGGCGTTCGTCCGCATCCTGAAGGACCTCATGCGGGACAAGGAGATCGGCAAGCGTTTCGTGCTGATCGCGCCCGACGAGTACCGCACGTTCGGTATGGACGCGTTCTTCCCGAGTGCGAAGATCTACAACCCGCTCGGTCAGCAGTACGAGGCGGTGGACCGCGAACTGCTCCTCGCCTACAAGGAGTCGCCGACCGGGCAGATGCTGCACGACGGCATCTCCGAAGCCGGCTGCACGGCGTCGCTGATCGCCGCCGGATCGGCGTACGCCACGCACGGCGAACCGCTGATCCCGGTGTACGTCTTCTACTCGATGTTCGGTTTCCAGCGCACCGGTGACCAGTTCTGGCAGATGGCCGACCAGCTCGCGCGCGGCTTCGTGCTGGGCGCCACCGCCGGCCGTACGACGCTGACCGGTGAGGGCCTCCAGCACGCGGACGGCCACTCGCAGCTCCTGGCATCGACGAACCCGGGCTGTGTCGCGTACGACCCGGCCTTCGGGTACGAGATCGCGCACATCGTCAAGGACGGCCTGCGCAGGATGTACGGGGGGACGCCCGAGGAGAACGAGGACGTCTTCTACTACCTCACCGTCTACAACGAGCCGATCCAGCACCCGGCCGAGCCCGCGGACGTGGACGTCGAGGGCATCCTGAAGGGCATCCACCGCTACCGGAGCGGCGAGAAGGGCCAGATCCCGGCCCAGATCATGGCGTCCGGTGTGGCGGTCCCGTGGGCGGTCGAGGCTCAGCAGATCCTCGCCGAGGAGTGGAACGTCAAGGCGGACGTCTGGTCGGCGACCTCCTGGAACGAGCTGCGCCGCGAGGCCGTGGACGTGGAGCGGTACAACCTGCTCCACCCCGAGGAGGAGCAGCGCGTCCCGTACGTCACGTCGAAGCTCTCCGGCTCCGAGGGCCCGTTCGTCGCGGTCTCGGACTGGATGCGTTCCGTACCGGACCAGATCTCCCGGTGGATTCCCGGCGCGTACCAGTCGCTGGGTGCGGACGGTTTCGGCTTCGCCGACACCCGTGGCGCGGCCCGCCGCTTCTTCCACATCGACGCCCAGTCGATCGTCCTCGCGGTGCTCACCGAGCTCGCGAAGGAGGGGAAGATCGACCGGTCCGCCCTGAAGACGGCGGTCGACCGCTACGAGCTCCTGGATGTGGCCGCGGCCGATCCGGGTCCGGCCGGCGGCGACGCGTAAGCAGGCAGAGACGGGGAAGGGGCGGCGCGACCGTAGGGT